>JAFUWW010000064.1 GCA_017471085.1 Bacteroidales bacterium
AGGGAGGCATGGCCCCGGAGGGAATGGTCCAAAACGGGGATGCGGGCTGGCCCGCCGCAGGGAGCGGTGCCGCAAAGCGGCATGACGGAACTTGTTCGAGGACGTTACGGGCAGAAGGACCGTAAAAGGACGAGTTGGACGTCAAGCGACCGCTGCGCCCGTTTTGGGCCTCTGACCGAAGGGCCATGCATTCCCCCCGCCGCTGCCCACCCGCACTAAAGCACACTTTCACCTTTCCAAGCCCCATTTCGTGCTTTAGTCATACCTGCACACCCGCCCTAAAGCACACTTTCGCCCTTCCAGGCCACATTCCGTGCTTTAGCCATACCCGCACACCCGCACTAAAGCACACTTTCGCCCTTCCAAGCCCCATTTCGTGCTTTAGCCATACCCGCACACCCGCACTAAAGCACACTTTCGCCCTTCCAGGTCACATTGTCTATTATATCGAAATGCCAATTATATCATAAAAACAAGGAAACCGGTTCTTGAGACAAGCTCTTGAACCGGTTTCTTGACGTGTACTAAAACCTAAACCTACTATAAAGATGCAGGAGAAACAAAAAATGTTGCAGAAAAAATACTTTTCTGCAACATTTTTTTCCGAGTCTGTTTATGCTTACTTGGCAGCGTCTACAGAAACTTTGCGGAAATCCTTCAGGTCCTTCATCAGGGCAAGGGCGGACTTACGGGCGCGGGCGCCGGCAGCCTTGTTACCTTTGACAACCTGTGCCTCGGCGTTCTTTGCGAACTCGGCGAATTCGGCATTGATTTTTTCAACAAGCTCTTTCATGTGACAATTGATTTATTTTGGTTCGTTAAATGTTAATTCACAAATCTTTGTGCAAGTTAGGCAAAATAAAAACAAAAAACAAAGATTTTTTTGAAAAATCAGTGTTTCAGCTTGAAAAAGAGCGATTTCAGCCGTTTTCGGGGTCCTTTTTAGGCTTTACATTCACAAAATTCATCGCGCGCTGCGGACCTATGGTGGAAAAGTCCTTAATTCCCTGAATAACCCGCTTGGCAAGGTCCGGGATCTGGTCCTTTTCTTCCTCGGAAAGGTCTCCCAGGACAAAATCGATCTGCCCGCCCCGGGAAAAATCATTGCCTATGCCCACCCGGATCCGGGTCCACTGGTCGCTTTCCAGCATCTGGGTGATGTTTTCCAGGCCGTTATGGCCGCCGCACGAACCGCTGGTCCGCATCCGGAGGGTGCCGAAAGGAAGGTTCAGGTCGTCCGATATCACCACCAGATTCTCCAGGGGCAGGTTCAGTTTCTGCATCCAGTAACGGACAGCATTGCCGCTGAGGTTCATGTAGGTGGAGGGCTTGAGCAGATGAAAATGGCGCCCCTTGAAAGAGATTTCGGCCATGTCGCCGTACCGCTCGGTCTTGAAAAGGACATTGGATGCCTGAGCCCAGGCATCCAATATCATAAATCCCATGTTGTGCCGGGTCCCGGCGTATTCTGCGCCGATATTCCCGAGGCCGACAACAAGATAGTTCATCCCTTGGCGGATTACTTCGCAGCCTTGGCAGCCTCGGCGGCAGCCTGCTGCATGGCACGGGTGGTCTTCACGCTGCAGATGATGGTGTTCTTGTCGGAGATGATCTGGATTCCTTCGAAATTGAGGTCTCCGGCGACCATTCTCTTGTCAAGCTCCAGCGGAGTGACGTCGATGTCCAGCTGGTCCGGAAGGTCCTTCATGAGGGCGCAGACCTTCAGGGAGCGGGCGCTCTGGGTGAACTTACCACCAGCCTGCACACCCACCGGGTGACCGGTGATGTTGAGGGGGACGTTGATGGCGATGGGCTTCTCCTCATTGACGGCGAGGAAATCCACATGAAGGCAGTTGTCCTCTACCGGATGCCACTGATACTCATGAGCGACGGCGGTATAAACCTTGCCACCCAGCTCCAGATCCACGATGTAGGAGGCGGGAGTATGGGTCAGACCCTTGAGTTCTTTCTCGGAAACGGTGAACAGGAGGTTGTCCATGCCAAGACCATAGAGGTTGCAGGGAACCAGACCCTGACGGCGGAAGGCCTTGAGGACGGCCTTGTTGCCCTTCTGGCGGATTTCGCCTTTCAGTGCAAAATGCTTCATTACTTTTTTTGTTTTAAAATGTGTTACTCAGTGCGATCTCTCACGCACCCCATTGCACCAAAAGCCCTTACGGCTTTTAAAGCGCGCAAAGATACGAAGTTTTTTCGGGATTGCAAAAAGTTTCTTTTTTCTTGATTGTCTGCAACGTTTCAGGCCTCCTTTGCATCTAATAGATAGGTTTAGGTTTTAGTACACGTCAAGAAACCGGTTCAAGAGGTTTTCCTCAAGAACCGGTTTTCTTGTTCTCTCATCTCCCCGATCAGAAGGATGTTGCAATGCCGATGAAATCGTCGGCCTTGAGGGCAGCGCCGCCGATGAGGCCGCCGTCGATGTCCTTCTCGGCGAAGAGTTCCTTGGCGTTGGAGGGCTTGCAGGAACCGCCGTAAAGGATGGTCATATCCTCAGCCACGTCCAAACCGAACTTCCCGGCGATGACGCTGCGGATGCAGGCGTGGATTTCCTCGGCCTGGGCTGCGGTGGCAGTTTTGCCGGTGCCGATGGCCCACACGGGCTCATAGGCGATCACCACATTCTTCATATCCTCGGCTGTGAAGTTGTAGAGGACGTTCTTGGTCTGGGCGGTAACCACCTCGAAGTGCTTGCCGGCCTCGCGCTCGTCCAGGTTCTCACCCACGCAGAGGATGACCTTGAGGCCAGCCTCCAGGGCGAGCTTGGTCTTCACGACCAGCTTCTCGTCGGTCTCGCCGTAATACTGGCGGCGCTCGGAGTGACCCAGGATGGTGTACTGGCAACCGATGGAGGTGAGCATGTTCACGGCCACTTCACCGGTATAGGCACCCTTCTCATGATCGGCGCAGTTCTGGGCGGAAAGCTGCACCTTGGAGCCCTTCAGCACATCGGCCACGCAGGCCAGATGGGTGAAAGGAGGAGCCACTACGAGCTCTACATTGGCGGGGATGTCCTTGGATTTCTCAACAACTGCCTTGGCAAGTTCTACACCTTCGGGAACGGTGGTATTCATTTTCCAGTTCCCTGCTACGATAAATTTTCTCATTCGTTCTATTATTAATAAAGAGTTTTGTCAACAGGTAAAAAGAGCCCGGCCGGAGCCGGGCATGACAAGCTATTTGACGGAGATTACGGCCGAAGCGATGGAATTGAGCTTCACATCAACGGAATCGGCACGGGAAGCCAGAATGCAAGGAACCTTGGTGCCCACGAGGAAACCGGCCTGACGGACATTGTCCGCCAGCTTGGAATTGGTCTTCCAGAACACGTTGGCGCTCTCGATGTTGGGGAAGAGCAGGCAGTCGGCGTCGCCGGCGACAGGGCTCTTGAGTTTCTTGATCTCCACGGCTTCCTGGTCGATGGCTACATCCAGGGCGAGCGGGCCGTCACCGATGGCCTTGATCTGGCCGCGGTCGCACATCTTGGCCAGCATGGCACCCTCGATGCAGGCGGGCATGCTGTCCAGCATCTGCTCGGAGGCGGCGATGAAGGCGATCTTGGGCATGGCGATACCGAAGCTCTTGGCCACACCTGTCACAAATCCGGCCAGTTTCACCTTCTGGCGGAAGTCCGGAGCCGGAATCACGGCCATGTCCGTAATGAACATGAGCTTGTGGTAGTTGGGGTTCTCGATCACGCCCACATGGCTGAGGAGGCCCTTGGGAGGAAGCAGGCCGCATTCCTTGTTCAGGATGGCACGGAGGAACTTGTCCGTGGAGCAGAGGCCCTTCATCAGGACGTCGCCCTCACCGTCGTGCACCATCTGGACAGCCTTGGCAACAGCCTTGAGCTCATCCTTTTCGGGGACGATGACGAATTTCGCCATGTCGATCTTGGCGGCGTTGCACACGTCGGCAATCATGTCCGGATCGCCCACCAGGGTCACCTTCACAAAACCCATGTCGCTGGCCAGGGACGCAGCCTCGATGGTATGGGAATCCACACCCCAGGCAGCCACCATTCTCTTGCAAATACCTTTAGCCTTCAGTTCGGCAAACAGATCGTTGAAATTGGTAATCATAGTCTCTATGTTGTTATTCTTGATTTTCCAGTACTAAATGCATGGTGTAGCGGGCGATCACCAGTTCCTCGTTGGTGCAGATGAGGGCTGCCTTCACGGCGGAATCTTCCGTGGTGATGATGGTGTCTTCGCCGGAAGCCACGTTGGCTTCGTAGTCCACCTTCAGGCCCAGGTAGGAGAAGTTCTCCAGCACGCGGCGGCGCAGGCGGCTGTTATGCTCGCCGATACCGCCGGTGAATACGATGAGGTCCACACCGTTCATGGCCGCCACATAGGAACCGATGTTCTTGATGATGTCGTAGGTGAATTTCTTGAACACCAGCTTGGCCTTGGGATCGCCGTTGTTGGCCAGTTCGTTGAGTTCACGGGCATCGGAAGTCTTGGTGGAGACACCCAGGAAACCGGACTTGCGGTTGAGGATGACCGACATCTCGTCCGGGGTGACACCCAGTTTGTTCTCCAGGTAGATGACGGCGTTGGCATCGATGTTGCCCACGCGGGTGCCCATGATCATGCCTTCCAGCGGGCTGAAGCCCATGGAGGTATCAACGCACTTGCCGTTCTGGATGGCGCAGATGGAACTACCGGCGCCCAGGTGGCAGGTGATGATCTTGGAAGAGCCCATGTCCAGGCCGGCCAGCTTGGCGCCCACTCCGGCCACGAACTGATGGGAGGTGCCGTGGGCACCGTAGCGGCGCACGCGGTATTTCTCGTAGTATTCATACGGAAGGCCGTACATATAGGCATAGGCAGGCATGGTCTGGTGGAAGGCGGTGTCGAAAGTAACCACCTGGGGAACGGAAGGAAGGACTTCCTGCATGGCATGGATACCCAGCAGATGGGCCGGATTGTGGAGCGGGGCGAAATCCGAGCAGAAGGCGATCTTTTCCAGGACATCGTCCGTGACGATGGCCGACCCGGAGAAGAAGTCGCCGCCCTGCACGATGCGGTGGCCCACCGCTTCGATGTCTTCCAGGGACTTGAGAACACCGTTCTCCTTGTCCGTGAGGGCCTCGAGGATGAGCTTCATGCCCACTTTGTGGTCTGCGATGGGAACGTCCCTCACGATTTTTTCCTTACCGGCAGGAGCGTACTGCAGGATACCTGCGGGCAGGCCGATTTTTTCTGCGATACCTTTGGCGATGATGTCGTACACGTCGTCGCTCTTCATGTCCAGAAGCTGATACTTGATGGATGAGCTTCCGCAGTTGATGACAAGAATGATCATAATTTATGAATAGTGTTATAATTTTTTCCCTATATCCTTGCAAAGATAATAAATTTATATGTAATTTCGCAATGTATGGTCGAGGCGAAAAGGATAGAAACCCTGTCGGTTCTGTATACGGCAGGGGTGATTGCAGGAGGGATGGTGACTGGAGGCGCCGCCTGGGGGCTTTCCGCAGCCCTGCTCCCCCTCTCCGCATCCATACTTCCGTTCCGGAAACGGCTCATGCGATGGCCGGAAAAAGTTTCCGTCCCACTCATCCTCACGGTTTTTTTCCTGCTGGGGGTATTATCGGCCCTGCTGTCCTCTCTCCCGTCCGTCTCTTCTCCGCCTTTCTGGGAAGCGGCCGCCGAGCGGGCCTGCTCCCGCCTGAAAGGGCTCATCGCAGACATTCCGTTCCCGTCGGTGGGGACGGCGCCGCTTGTTACGGCACTGCTGACAGGAGACCGGTCCGGCCTGGCTCCGGACACCGTCTCCGCTTTCCGGACCAGCGGGGCTTCCCACATCCTGGCCCTTTCCGGACTGCATCTCGGAATTCTCTATCTGCTGCTGGACAAAATAACATCCCTTCCCGGGCGTTTTCCTTCCGTCCGCATAATCCGGTTCTGCCTGCTGCTGGCGGCCTCCGGAGGCTTCACCCTGCTCACCGGCTGCTCCCCGTCCCTTGTCCGCGCCTTTCTATTCATCATGCTCAACGAAATCCTCCGGCTCACCGGACGGCCGCGGAACAGCGTCCGGGTGCTGTGCCTGGCGCTCCTCATCCAATTGATCCTGGATCCCGGAGCCGTCAGGAGCATCGGCTTCCAGCTGTCCTACCTGGCGATGGCCGGAATCTTCCTGATCAACCCCATACTGGAAGAATGGTATCCGGAGTCCCCCACCTGGGACCCGTTCAGACGCATCTGGAAAGCGGCCGCCCTGAGCATCAGCTGCCAAGTGACAACAGCGCCGATCGCCTGGCTGCACTTCCACACCTTCCCGCGTTATTTCCTGATTACCAATCTCACGGCCATGCCGCTCACCACGCTGCTGATGGGATCGGCTTTCTTCACGGTCATCCTCTCCGGCCTGGGGGCCTGCCCGCCGCTGCTGGTTACGGTTACCGACACCCTCTGCAATTGGCTGCAAGGGGTGCTCCGGCTCATTGCGTCCTTGTGATTATTCCTGCAGGCGGAATCCGGGAGACACCCATTCCTGCATCTGGCCGGCCTCGTCTGAGTATACCAGATAGCCTTCCAGGGCAGCATCGGCCAGGATGATCTTCGAGGCCTCTTCCAGCCCGACCACCATGCACCAGGTGGCCACGGCATCTGCTACAGCGGCGCTTTCGGAAGAGATGACAGTGGCGCTCAGGAGGTTATGCTGCACGGGATACCCCGTCTTGGGGTCGATGGTATGAGCGTATTTCTTCCCGTCCTGCACGTAGTACTTGCGATAATTGCCGGATGTGACCACTCCGCAGGGTGCGCCGTCCGATGACCAGATGCCCGTCAGCCCTTCATCGCCGATGACGGAATCTTCTCCGCGGTCGACGGGACGGTCCACCCCCACCGCCCACGGCCTTCCGGAGGGATTGAGCCCGTCGCACCAGATTTCCCCGATATCCACCAGCATGTCCTTTACGCCGATGCCATAAAGGTACCTGGCGATGATGTCGCAACTGTACCCCTGTGCCACGGCATTGTAGTTAAGCACAGGAAGGCCGATGAGGGCAGGGTCCGCCAGGCCGTCGTCCGTAAGAGGGAGACTGTCCGGCAGATGGGACATCCCGCACTGCTGCAGGAGCTGTCCGACCTGCTCCCCGGAAGGCAGTTTTCCTTCCCGGAAGCCAAAGCCCCAGGCATCGAACAAAGGGCCGGCCGCACAGTCCACGGCGCCGCCGGAGCGTTCCCACATCTCCCTCGCGAACCGGTACATGTCAAGGAAAAGGCGGTTGGGCCGGACCGCTTCCCCGGCATTGTAACGGGAAAGGAGGGACCGCTTGTTGTATCCGGACAAGGTGGTATCTATCTGAACCAGTAGGGATTCGATGCTGTCCCGCACCGTCTCCGCGCTCTGCTTCACGCCCCTCATGTTCAGTTTGACGGAATAGGTACCGCCCTGCGCATGGCCAGTCACCTGGATATAACGGTCCTTTCCGGCGCAGGAAAGCAGCAGAAAAAGGAGGCCGATGGGTAGAAGCTTTCTCATAATGGCAAGAAATTTGTGTAAATTTACGAAAAAATAGCGATATTTGTGGATTCTGTATAGAAAACGATGAAAAAAGCCATAGCATACTCCGCCATTCTGCTCGCCGCCGTCCTGGCATCGGCCTGCAAGAAGGACAATACCGAAGAGACGGTTCCTTCACTGAAGGGCCTGACCATCGAAGAGAGCGCCGTCCCTTACGTAGCGCCGGGGACCGTAGTCAAATTCAAAGCAGACGTCAGCGACATCTATTCCAGCGACAGCGAAAAAGAGCCCGGGGACATCGGTGTCTATTGGGTCGTTTTCCGGGACAATATGACCTTCCTGCGGGATACGCTCACCAGGAACATCAAACTCTCCAACCCGGAATTCTCCTTCACGGCGGACGAAATCGGAAAATACTCCGTCAACTGCTATGCCTACGCGAAAGGATTCTCCAATGCCTCCGCAACTGAATCCTTCTCCGCCATCGATCCCGACTCTTCCCTTGCCGGGCTGGAAGGTGAAACCACCGTCATTGACGGGAGGAAATTCTATACCACCGAAATCAACGGCACCACCTGGCTTGCGAGCAACCTGTACGGCACGGAAAGCGGCATTTCCTACTACCTTTCTTCCGTGACGGACGCTTTCCTGGGCAAGTACTACACTTGGCTGGAAGCCACCGAAGCCTGCCCGGAAGGATGGAAGCTCCCGACGGCCGAAGAGTGGGACAGCCTGGGAGAAGACGCCTGCTCCCTCATGACGGACGCCACCCTGCTGGAAGAAAAAATGTGGACCTACTGGCCCGGCATGGACATCACCAATTCCAAACTCTTCAATGCAATTCCCGCCGGATACGTAGACCTGACCGGCGGTTGGGACAACATCCAGGGATTCATGGACTATGCCATCTTCTGGACAGCCTCCGACTCGGACAACCCCGACTTCGCGCAATTCCGTTATATCTATGCCGACCAGCCCAAAGTGCAGAAGGGAGTCGGCAGCCGGCATTCCCTCGCACTCTCGGTCCGCTGCATCAAGAAATAAAAAACCTGCGTTTAACGCAGGTCGGTTACCAGAAAGTCTTTTGGAAGCGATTTCTCATCCATGGAGAAACCGCTTTTTCCTTGCTTTTCTCCGAAGACGATATCCTTGAGCAGGAAGCGGGCACTGGTGGTATCGTCCAAAACCAGCGTCACGTCCAGAAAGTCTTTCCCGGAGGAATTGACCTTGATCTGGTCGCCGTATTCCGTATAATGGCCGATGAGAAGGGCCGGATTGTTTACGAGGTCATCCTTTTTCACGGCCTCCACCACCGCCTCACGGGCCTCTTCGTCCAGCGTCCAGCGGAGGGCGCCGTCGCTGATGACCTTGAGCCCGAGGGCGTCCAGCCGGAAGGCATTGTCCTCCACCTCCAACATGCCGCCGGTCACTTCCGAGAAAGGACCGCCGGCCTTGGAAACGCTGTAAGTATAAGAGCAGGTAACCCTGTGGTCCGGAACCTTGTCCAGCAGCGGGATCCGCTTCTGGGCACCGGCCGCAAGGCATACGGCAAGGGCTGCCAAGGTGAAGAAAAACCGTTTCATTCCAAATTACGCCATAAAGTGCTTGAGGATCTCTTCCAGTTCGGCCAGGTCTTTTACCAGGACCTCCCGCGGCTTGGCTCCGTTCTGCGGACCCACGATGCCGGCGGCCTCCAGCTGATCCATCACTCTGCCTGCTTTTGCATATCCCATGCCAAGACGGCGTTGAAGGTCGGAAGTGGAGCCTCTTTGGTTGATCACCACCATCTTGGCGGCTTCCTCGAACCTTTCGTCCAGAGACTTCATGTCCACCATACCTCCGGAGCCGCCGTCTTCGCCCTCCTGGGGAGCGGGTTCCGGCAGATAATAAGGCGTATTGTAACTCTTCTGATATCCTGTCTGGCCGCCGACTGCCTGGGTGAGGCCCACGATCTCGTCGTTGCCGATATAGGCGCACTGTACACGCTCCATTTCCACGCCGCTGTACAGCAGCATGTCGCCCCGGCCGATGAGTTTGTCGGCGCCCGGCTGGTCCAGGATGGTGGAAGAGTCGATACGGGAGGTGACGCGGAACGCAATGCGCATGGGGAAGTTGGCCTTGATCAGGCCGGTGATCACGTCCACCGTAGGACGCTGCGTGGCCAGGATCACGTGCAGACCGGCGGCACGGCCCTTCTGGGCCAGGCGGATGACGGAAGTCGTGATGCTACGGGCAAGCGCCTTCGACTCAGGGCCCGCGCCCACCGACATGGTAAGGTCGGCGTACTCATCGATCACCACCACGATGTACGGCAGGAAATGATGGCCCTGGTCCGGACGCAGATGGCGCTCCTTGAACTTGCTGTTATACAGCTTGATATTGTTCACATAGGCCTTGGAGAGGAGTTCGTAGCGGGCATCCATCTCCACGCACAGCGACTGCAGCACGGCGGCGGCGTCCTTGGCGTTCTTGACGATGGCGCGGTCCTGCTCTTCCTGCTCGCTGGTGGCATTGGGCAGCACAGCCAGATAATGGTGCAGCAGCTGGCCGTAAGGGGTGAACTCCACCATCTTCGGATCCACGAAAACGAATTTCAGTTCCGAAGGATGCTTGGAATATAGCAGGGAGGCGACAACCACGTTCAGGCCTACGGACTTTCCCTGCTTGGTGGCACCTGCAACCAGCAGATGCGGGGCATCGGCCAGGTCGAACACCTTGACCTCCTGCGAGATGGTGTAGCCGATGGCGACCGGCAGTTCCGCCTTGGATTCCCGGAAAGCCGGGCTGTTGAGCAGCGCCTTGAGCGGGACGATGGAGGCCTTGTCGTTGGCCACTTCGATGCCCACGGAATCGGACAGCGTGGTGATGCGCACGCCCTTGGCGTTGAGCGAGATGCCGATATCTTCCTGCAACTGCTTGATGGCCGATATCTTCACACCCGGGGCCGGATAAACCTTGTACAGGGTGACCGTAGGGCCGACGACGGCCGTCACGTCCCGCACCTGGATCTTATAACTGGCCAGGGTCGCGCGGATCTTGTTGTTGTTGCGGTTCAGCTCGTCCTGGGACACCTCGTGACGGGCATTGGTATAATCGCCCAGGATGCCCAGTTCCGGCGTATGATACTTGGGAAGGCCGTCCGGCGGGTCCAGGCGGTTGTTGATGGGAGGAAGCGGCTCCTTGACCTCTTCGTCCAGGGAATCATCCGTGACCACCTGGAAAGAGCCCTCTTCACCGGCTTCCGCACCCTCCTCATCATTTTTGGGTGCAGCTTCCCGCTTTCCGGAAGGTTTTTCCTTGCCGGCCGGGGCTTGTTCGACGGGATCTTCCTCCGCCGGGTCCTCATCGTCCCGGGAATCCTCCCCGGCGACGGGGGTGGTGACAAACACTGATGAAGCCACGGACTCCTCTCCCTCAAGATGATCGTCTTCCGGAACTTCTATGGTATTCCCTTCCTCCGGTTCCCTCTTCCTGCCCATGAGCCAGTCCGAGAAACGGCGGCTGAGGCAGTAGAGCCACACTCCGAAGAAAACAACCAGCACAAGACCGGTCAGGAGTTCGCCCACATGGTGGATGAGCCAATTGACCAGGACTTCTCCGGCGCGGCCGCCGATGCCGCCGCCAAAAGCATAGCCGAGCCCCAGGAGGCTGCCTGCAAACGCCCCCATCCAGGAAAAGAGAAATGCCCCCGTCAGCGAACCGAAAAACCATTTTTTCAGGTTCAGGGGACAGCTTTTCCAGCAGAGTTTCACGCTCCATACCAGCAGGAAAGCCACGATGAACAAAGCTGCGATACCGAAGCTGTCCGTAACCAGGAATTTGCCCACGGAAAAACCGGACGTGGCGGCGGCGTTCTGCACGGCTGCATCCGGTGCGGCCATGGCAACGCTCTGGTCCTGGCGCCACGTGAAGAAATAGGAGACGACGGAGATGGCCGTCGCAACGGTGACCAGCAGTACGGCCGCTATGAAGGCGAACCGGATGCCGGCCTGTTTCCGCTCGCTGAGACGGGACCACCATGCAGGGACGAATTTCATTTCTTCTTACCGTTTTTCCGGAAACTCCGGTTGAATTTACCCTTGTTGTTATTGCCCTGGAAACCCAGGTTCAGGCCCGGACGGTTGAACGACATGTCCGAGGCGATTTTGGAAAGAACGATTCCCTCCGGGACTTTCACCCTTCCTTCAGAAAGGCGTTCGATATCATTGAAGATGGTCTCGTCGGCCACCGTGTCCTTGTTCCAGATCAGATACTGCTGGCGCATGTAGATGGCCAAGCTGCGGATCATCTCCGTCCGCACCTCCCCTTCCGGCTCCGAGGCGATAAGGTCCAGGATGCTCTCTATGTTGCGTCCGTAATGACGGGCGCGGATAGGCTTGATATTGAGCGGAATGGGATCCGGCTTGCTGTTGACCACCTCCGGGACCGGAGCCGGGTAGGGCGAATCCACATCCAGGTCGTAGTCTGCGATCATATAAAGATGATCCCAGAGTTTCTGGGCGAAATTCTCCTGCTGGTGCACCTGCGGATTAAGGCTTTCCATCACCTTCACCACCGCATAGGCCTGCTGCGTGCGCTTCTCCTTGTCGGGGATGGCTTTCAGCTGCTCCACCATCCGGAGCACATTGCGGCCGTACTCCGGCATGCGGAGCTTCTCCACTTCCGTATTGTAATATAGTTTGATGCTGTTCTCACTGGCTTCCATAGACTCACAAATTTCTGTATTAGATGCAAAGATAACGAATTCCACTCAAACTTGAACTATATTTCCGCCCGGATTTTCATGGAAGTACCACAAGTACCCCCTTACCGGAGAGAAGCCCATCTGCCTGTAAAGCGCCTTATAGCGTTCCACCTGGCGGAGATAACTCTCTTCCGGAGATCCGAACTTGTAGTCCACCACGTCCACGCTGCCGTCCGGGAAAAGGATCACCCGGTCCGGACGGTATTCCCTGCCGTCCGCGCCGATAACGGCCGCTTCCCGACGAACTTTGGCCTCCGGAGCGAACCAGCCCCTGCCCTCCACAGCCTCCAGGCGCTCTTCCAGCAGGTTTTCCGTCTCTTCCTGCAAGGACGACGGCAGCTCTCCGCTGCGGACGGCGGCTTCCACGGCCCCGGGGATATCGGCCAGGGTCCGGACCTGCGAGAGGATCCGGTGCAGGACATTCCCCCGGATGCGCTTGCTGGCCTCCGGTCCGAAATTGCCGTCGGGGCCGAAGTAATCGGCCGCCTCCGGGCTGAATTTCAGGCGCCCGTCGCTATTGGCCGGGAAGGATGCGTAGCCCGTCTCCAGCAGTTGCGGTCCCTCCTGTTCCCTCTTCAAGGTGCGGGGGTCGTACTTCTCGCCGATGAAGCAGGATCCGGTTCCCAGGAATCCGTACAGGAGGTTCGCCATGTTTCCCCAGGGAACGGGGGTTCCCTTCTGCAGGGCTTCCTTCACCCCCTTGGCGGGCAGGTCGGCAATAATCTTGAGGCCGTACTTGGAACGGGTAAGGGCCACGTAGAAGGTGTTGATACTGTCGATGGACTGGTAGAAGCGCTCCTGCAGGAAATCGTCCCGGAAGAATGTCCGGTCCGAGGAACTGCCGAGCCGGACATAATAGATCCCGTCCTCTCCGCCCAGGGTGCCGCCCCGGGGCGAACACCACCGTTCCGTGTCCTTGAAAAGGGTCACCGTATTCGCGAAAGGAAAGATGACAAAGGGAAATTCCAGTCCCTTGGCCTTGTGGATGGTCATGATGCGCACGGAATCACCTGCGCGGGGCGAAGCAATCTTGGGCTCTGCCGTCTCCCAGTGGCGGAGGAAGGCGTCCAGGTCGTTGCCTCCGGTGGCCGTCCAGTCCTGCAGATAGTCCATGAACGAGCGGATATAGGGGATTTCCGCATCGAAAGAGGCTGGATCCGCCTCGCGGATGTCCCTGAGAAGCCCTTCGGCCAGGTCGGTCAGCGAATGGTAGTGCTCCGGAATGTTTACCGAAAGGAATCCGGCCAGGTAGCCAGCCACGGAAGGTTCAGCCTCCTTGGGAGGCCTCTCCACCAGCGACAGCTGCGACACCAGGCGCCGTACCGTTACCGAAGTCTTCACGAAGAGGGAGTCGTCCGAGACCACGGGAATGCCTTCCCGCACCAGCAGGGCGGCTATCTCGGCGCCGGTAGAATTGTTCCTGACAAGGATGGCCATGTCGCTCCATTCCGCTCCCCTGTCCCGGAGGTCCCTGAGCGAGAGGAGGAGTTCCTCCATCTGGTCTTCGACGAACTGCACCTCCACCGAGCCGGGGGCCGGGTCGTCGAAATGAGGATGCTGGACCACATCGGCATACAACGGGCCGATGAGGGGGCCGCCGCCGAGGAAAGCGTCCAGCTGCTCCGCCGCGTAATGGAAGAACCGGTTGTTGAAGTCCACGATCTCGCGGCACGTGCGGTAGTTTCCGTCAAGGGATGTGACCCCCGAGTCCGGGATGCCGAACTCCTGCTGCAGGCGGCTGCCCAGCAGGTTCCAGTCCGAACCTCTCCAGCGATAGATGGACTGCTTCACGTCGCCCACCACCAGGGAATCGAAGCCGGAGGCCTCGCTGTTGTGCAGCAGCGGAGAGAAGTTCTCCCACTGGATGCGGGAGGTATCCTGGAATTCGTCCAGCAGGAAATCCTCGAACCGGACGCCCAGTTTCTCATAGATGAAGGGGGCGTCGGAACCGTCGATGATGCCGTGGAGGATGGTGTTGGAATCGTCCAGGGACATAACATTCTTCTCTTTCTGAATCTGGACGAAGGCTTCGCGCAGTTCATCGGCCACGCCCAGGCTGTAAAGCTGCCCCATAATCACCTTGGCAGTCATATATTCCTTATAAGGAAGGTCGAAAAGAGCGCAGAAGGCGTTCAGGGGTTCTTCCAGGCTGCCTTCCAGCTCCAGGCCCAGTTTCGCCTTGGCCTTGGAAAACCACTGGGACGGATCGGCCGCTTTCCTTTTAAAAGGGCCGGTCAGCTCTTTCACATCGGCCCGGGGGTCCGGGGAGAGGTAATTGTAAAGGGCTTTCAGGAATCCGCCGTTGGTGTCTTCCGGCGCTACCGAATGGGCTTTGAGGGTTTTCAGGACCTCTTCCGCAGCCGACTTTACCTTCTCCGGGAAGGCCTTCCGCACCGAGACGCAGCGCTTGTGGAGTTCCGCCAGACGGGCGCGGGAGAAATCCCTCTTCCCCTCCGGGAGCTCCTGCAGGCTGTTCCCCACCTGCTGAAGGCGCTTTTCCAGCGACAGGCCGCGGCCATTCTCCAGATCGTCCTTCACCCCTCTCGTGAGCCAGTCCAGGAGGGTGCGGTCCTCTTCCGTGAGGCCGTCCAGCACCCGGTCCACGCTTTCCTCCACCAGGGCCTGTCGGTCCAGCTGCACCTGATACGAGGCGAACTGGCCGATTTCCCGGGAGAAAGCGCGCAGCGTCTGCTGGAAGAACCGGTCGATGGTGGAGACGGCAAAGGAGGAATAATCGTGCAGGATGGCCGACAACTGGTTCCTCGCCCGCCTCTGCAACTCTTGCGCATCGCGGACCACCTTCGGAACAAAATCCTTATAATAAGGGGACTCTTCCGGAGTGGCCGACAGCACGGACAGTTCCTTCAGGATACGGCGCTTCATCTCGTCCGTAGCCTTGTTGGTGAATGTCACCGCCAGGACATGCCGGTAGGCATCCGGCCTTTCCTGGGAGACCAGCAGCCGGATGTATTCCCTGGCCAGGTTGTAGGTTTTGCCGGACCCTGCCGACGCTTTCAGAATCTTTAGCATAACATACAAATATAACGAAAAGTTTTTCAAGAAAAAAATTTGCAAATTTTTAAAACTTTTATTGCAAATCAATAATTATTTACTATATTTGCAAAAGAAACCAATACAATAACTGCTATGATCGCATCTTGGTGGGCTGGACTCAGCCTGATTATGAAAATTCTCTGGGGAGTTACCCTTGCGGCATCGCTCATCTTCATCATCCAGAGCATCATGACCTTTGTCGGGGCCGACGCGGAGACGGACTTCGACATAGACGTGGACACCGATATGGACGGGGCAGACCTTTCCAATATAGAAGGCGGCTCCAACCTGTACACGTTCCGCAATTTCGTGAATTTCCTGCTGGGCTTCGGCTGGAGCGCCATCCTCCTGCAGGAGACCGTCACCTCAACGCCTGTCCTCATCATCATCTCGATACTCGTCGGCATCGGCCTGGTGGCTGTGGTGATGTGGCTTTTCAAATGGCTCGCCGGCATGCAGCAGAGCGGAAACATCAACCTGGAACGGTCGGCCGCCGGCTGTGAAGGGAAGGTGTACCTGACCATCCCCGCCTCCCGCGGCGGCTCCGGGAAAGTGCAGATCACCATCGCCGGCGCCGTACGGGAATACGACGCCGTCACCGAGAATGAAGAGCCCTTGAAAACGGGCACCGCCATCCGCGTCGTAGACGTGGTGAACGCCAATACCCTCCTTGTGGAAGAAACCAACAATTACACTATCTGATATGAACCAGCTTTATTTGATTCTCATCATCGTGGCCGTGCTGTTCGTCACGCTCGCGGCCATCCTCAGGCGCTACCGCCGCTGTCCCTCCGACAAGATCCTTGTCATCTACGGTAAGACCGGCAAGAATGCCACCGGGTCCATTTCATCGGCCCGCTGCATCCACGGCGGCGCCGCCTTCATCTGGCCTGTCTTCCAG
>JAFUWW010000065.1 GCA_017471085.1 Bacteroidales bacterium
ATGGACCCCTATGAGCACCAGGAAACAAAAAAAGGGGCTGACCCAAGTCAATTTGACTTTTGGTCAGCCTCTTTGCGAAGTATCAGCTTCGCTATTTCATTGAAGGGCCTGCACCATGGCTTTGGCGACGGCTTCCGAGGCGCCGGTACCGCCCAGAAGGGAGCGGACCCTGGCATAATCGTCCAACATCTTCCCGCGATATTCTGCATTTTCCAGTATCAGGGTCATCTCCTCCCGCAAATGGCCGGCCGTGAGGTCATTCTGCAGCAGTTCCTTGAAAGCCAGGCGGTCGATGATCAGGTTGGCAAGGGAGATGTATTTCACTTTGATCAGGCGGAGCATGATGGCGGCGCTCACCGGATTCACGCGGTACCCCACCACCTGGGGCGTCCCGATCAGGGCCGCTTCCAGAGAGGCTGTGCCCGAATTGATGACGGCGGCCCGGGCATGGCGGAGCGCACCATACGTTTCCCCGAAGACCACTTTCACATAGTTCCTGCCGCCCAGATACTGCGCATAGTCTTCCATCGACCTGGAAGGGGCGGCTGCGACAACGAAGACGAAGTCGGGATGATCCTGGTGCCAGGCATCGGCAAACTGTACCAGTACGGGCATCATGTTTTTGATTTCCATGCTCCGGGAGCCGGCCAGGAGGGCGATCCAGGGAGCGTCCGGAAGACCGGTCCGCTGCAGGAACGCTTCCCTCGTCTCCTTCATGGCAGGGCTTCGGTCGATGGCGTCCACGAGCGGATTGCCGGCATAGACGAAAGGCACACCCTTGGACTCGAAATAGGGCTTTTCGAAGGGAAAGACGATGAAAAGCTTGTCCACGAAAGCCTTCAGCTTACGGATGCGTCCTTCGCGGGAAGCCCACACCTTGGGGGCGATATAGTAAAAGACCTTGAATCCTGCCTTATGGGCGAATTCCGCCATCTTGAAATTGAAGCCGGGATAGTCGATAAGCACCACTGCATCCGGTTTCCAGGCCAGGATATCGTCCTTGCAGAAACGGACGCGCCGAAGAAGGGAGCCCCCTTTCCTGAGCACTTCCATGAAGCCCATCACGGCGCCCTCACGGTAATCCTTCACCAGCCCTTTGCCCGTCTGGTGCTCCCGGTAGACAGCATTCATCAGGTCCCCGCCCCAGAAACGGATATCGGCCGAAGGGTCCTGAGCATAGAGGCCTCGCATCAGGTTGGACCCGTGCAGATCGCCGGAGGCCTCGCCGGCTATCAGATAGTATTTCATAAGCGGACGAGCCGCTCCAGCTCGGCTTTGTCGGTAGGGTCTGCCTGGCAAGGGACCACGGTCACCCAACCTTCTTTCAGCAGGAGATGGTCGGCCATGGCGGCGTCGGGGTCATCGTTGACGAAACTGCCTTTCATGAAGTAGAACTCCTCCCCTTCCTCCTTCTCCACGCGCTGCTGCTGCCAGAGGAACTCGTTGTCCAGGCCCAGTTCCTTCAGGCGTTCCTCGTCCCAGGGCTCGAATTCTTTCACCCAGTGGCCCGCACCCTGACGGGCCCATTTCACACCCTTGATTTCCTGGAGCGGAACGGGCGGGAAATTGATGTTGTAGTAGATGCCTTTCCGCTCCGGCCAGTTTTCCAGCAAAGTACGGATGATTCCGGGAAGGAGAGCCTTTACGCCCGAAAAATCCGGATGGGGGTCGTGGTCGGCCAGCGACACGCCGATTCCCTTGATCCCGTTGATGGCGGCTTCTTCCGCGCAGGCCATGGTGGCACTGTAATTGGACCCCGTGGAGGCGTTGCTGCCATGGTTGACGCCGCATACGATCAGGTCCGGATTGCGCGCCTCGTATTTATATTGGAGGCCGAATTTGATGCAGGAAGCGGGCGTTGCGTCCAGATAGCACCATTTGCCAGGGCCTTCTTCCGGCAAATCCTTGTATGCCAGCTGCTTCACCCCCAGCGAAACCGCCATGGACATGGCACTCTGGTGGAACTTGGGGGCTACTACGGTTACGTCGCCGAACCCGGCCATGATGCTGGCCAGGACGTGCAGACCGGCGGCCTTGTAGCCGTCATCATTGGAAAGCAGGATTCTCATGGTGCAAAGATACGAAAAAACCCGGCTTCATGAAAAGCCGGGTTAAAATCGAGGGAGCAAAAATTACTTGGTGATGACCTTGGCCATTTCCAGGACCTTGTTGCTGTAACCCCACTCGTTGTCGTACCAGGCGCAAACCTTCACGAAGGTCTTGTCCAGCTGGATACCGGCCTTCTCGTCGAAGATGGAAGTGCGGGCATCGTTGCGGAAGTCGGTGGAAACCACAGCCTCGTTGGTGTAACCGAGAACACCCTTGAGTTCGCCCTCGGAGGCCTTCTTCATGGCAGCGCAGATTTCCTCATAGGTAGCTTCCTTGGCGAGTTCGCAGGTGAGGTCTACGAAGGAGACATCGGAGGTGGGAACACGCAGGGACATACCGGTGAGTTTGCCGTTGAGTTCAGGAAGAACCTTGCCGACAGCCTTGGCGGCACCAGTGGAGGACGGGATGATGTTCTCCAGGATACCACGGCCACCGCGCCAATCCTTCTTGGAAGGACCGTCAACGGTCTTCTGGGTAGCGGTAGCAGCATGAACGGTGGTCATGAGGCCGCGGACTACGCCGAAGTTGTCGTTCAGGACCTTGGTAAGAGGAGCAAGGCAGTTGGTGGCGCAGGAAGCGTTGGAGATGATGGTCTGGCCGGCGTAGGTCTTGTCATTTACGCCATAGACGAACATCGGGGTTGCGTCCTTGGAAGGAGCGGACATGATCACCTTCTTGGCACCGGCCTTGATGTGAGCCTCGGCCAGTTCGGCGGTGAGGAAGAAACCGGTGGACTCCACGACGACATCGGTGTTCAGGGCACCCCAGGTGATGTTGGCGGGATCCTTCTCGCAGAAGACCTGAATCTTGTTGCCGTCTACGATAAGATAGTTGCCTTCCACCTTGATGTCATGGTTGAAATGGCCGTGAACGGAATCGTATTTGAGCATGTAAGCCAGATAGTCGGGATCCAGCAGGTCGTTGATACCCACTACGATGATGTCTTTGTTGAAGTTCTCGACGGCGGCGCGGAAAACCATTCTGCCGATACGGCCAAAACCGTTAATACCAAGTCTGATCATAATTGTGTTTTGTTAATTTATTGTTTGTTAAACGTATTGCTTTTATTTGCGCGGCAAATTTACGAAAAAATCCGTAAAATTCATAACGAATTTCAGGGATTTTTAAAAATTTTAAAAGGTTAGAAACCAACGAACACCGGGCGGGAGAGCCGGATTCTTTTTCCGGTATCTTCCAGAAGACCCGTGGAAGCGTCTCTCCGGTAAATCTCTATAGAATCGTTGTCCCGGCAGGCAACCAGCACCCAGCGTCCGTCCGGGGTGATGTTGAAGTTCCTGGGATGCGGACCGGTCAGTCGGTATCCGGCTTCGGTGAGCGTGCCGTCACCGGCGACGGAGAACACGGCAATGCCGTCATTCTGCAGGCGAAGGCTGGCATAGAGGAAACGGCCGTCAGGCGAAAAATGGATGTCGGCGGCACCGCGGGCGTCCACCCTGTCGGCCTTCACCACCTGTTTCATCCGGAGAGTGCCGGAGGCATAGTCGAAGACGGCGATATCGCCGGAAAGCTCCCCTATCACATATAAGTGCTTTCCCGAAGCGTCGAAGAGCAGATGCCGCGGGCCGAAATCGGCCGGAAGGGCGGCTGCCCGCCGATAACCTTCCACCCCCGTGCCCACGAGATCCAGGCTGCCGATTTCATCGGCACTGAACTCGCTGAACAGCAGGTGCTTCCCGTCCGGAGAAAAAACGGCACAGTGTACGTGCGGCGTTTCCTGGCGGGACAGGTCCGGACCTCCGGTGGCGGAAACCAGCAAGGAATCCAGCGGAGCAATGCGGCCATCGGCCTTGAGCCTGTACACGCCCAGCGTTCCGCCGGTGTAATTGGCAACGGCAAGAAGGGTTCCGTTGGTGGAGACATAGCAGGGGTCCTCCCCTTTTCCGGGAAGGCCGGTGGGCTGGCTGTTGAGCAGTTCGAACCCGTTTCCACCATAGCGCCACGCCCAGACGGAGGCCGATTCGTCCGGCATCTCGCTTACCGCATAGACGCGGGAACCGTCCACCGCCAGATAAGAGGGATTGGGCATCACCGCTTTGGCGAATGCGCCGGGGGCCTCGGGAAACGCCCCCTCCGAGACCACCTCGCCCGATGCCTGGTCGAATTCATAGACATAGAAGCCATCAGAATAGGTGCCCACGAACAGGGTAAGCAGGTTTTCACGGGAACAGGACACTGCCGCCAGCAGAACCATCAGTTGAAAAATCCGTTTCATATCAGTCGAAGAAGGTATTGTCCGTACTGGTTCCTGGCCATCGGGGCGGCCAGTTCCCTGAGCCTGGCGGCGGAAATCCATCCCTGCCGGAAGGCGATTTCTTCCGGACAGGCGATCTTGAGGCCCTGCCGCTTTTCAATGACTTCAATATAATTGGAAGCCTCCGACAGGGATTCGTGGGTGCCGGTGTCCAGCCAGGCGAAACCCCTTCCCAGGGTCTGCACCTGCAACCTTCCCTCCGCCAGGAAGGCCTGGTTCACCGAGGTGATTTCCAGTTCTCCCCGGGCCGACGGTTTCACGGCCGCAGCCACCTCCACCACCTTGTTGGGATAGAAATACAGGCCTGTCACCGCATAGTTGGATTTGGGAACGGCCGGTTTTTCTTCGATGGAGATGCACCGCCCTTCCGCATCGAATTCCGCCACGCCGTAACGCTGGGGGTCGCTCACCCAATAGCCGAAGACCGTCGCCTCGCCTTTTTCCGCATCGGTCACGGCCTTGTGAAGCTGGCTCTCGAAGCCCGGTCCGTGGAAGATATTGTCTCCCAGCACCATGCACACACTGTCTTTCCCTATGAACTCCCGGCCAATGATGAAGGCCTGCGCCAGTCCGTCCGGCGAAGGCTGCGGCGCGTAGGAAAAGCGGACGCCCCATTCGGAACCGTCACCCAGAAGGCGGCGGAATCCCGGCAGGTCGAAGGGCGTGGAGATGATGAGGATATCCCGGATGCCGGCGCTCATGAGCACGGAAAGCGGATAATACACCATGGGCTTGTCGTAAATGGGCAGAAGCTGCTTGGAAATGCCCTTGGTGATGGGATACAGACGGGTGCCGGAGCCTCCGGCCAGGACGATTCCTTTCATAGGCCGAACATGCTTTGTTCCACGATGTAGCAGAGGATATGCCCGACCAGGGTCTGGCATTCCTGGATCCGGGGGGTCTGCGTGCTGGGAACGTGGATTACATAATCGTATGCGTCCATCTCGCAGGCTTTCCCGCCGACCAGCGCCACGCTCACCACACCTTTTTCACGGCAGGCGTCCAGCGCCTGGACCAGGTTGGCGGAATTGCCGGAAGTGGAAATGCCCACGAACACGTCCCCTTCCCTGCCCTGCGCCACGATCTGACGGGCGAACACCTTGTCGTAGCCATAGTCATTGCCGATGGCGGTGAGCACGGAAGTATCCACCGTAAGGGCGACGGCGGGAAGGCCGTCCCGGTCCAGGCAGAACTTGTTCACCAGTTCGGCCGCCATGTGCTGGGCGTCGGCCGCGCTGCCGCCGTTTCCGGCCCAGAGGCTCTTGTTGCCCGCCTTATAGGCTTTCACCAGCAGGGCGGCCACCTCGGCGATGGTCTGCATCGCCTTTTCGTCGGAGAGGAGCGCCTCTTTCACCCGCGCGCTTTCCGCCACCTGCTCACGGGCTGTCTGTAAGAACTTATCGGCCTGCATACATCTCTTCGTAATAGTTCTGATAGGCGCCGCTGGTCACATTGTCCAGCCAGGCCTGGTTGTCCAGGTACCACCGGACGGTTTTTTCGATGCCCTCCTCGAACTGGAGGCTCGGCTCCCAGCCCAGTTCCCGCTGCAGCTTGCTGGAGTCGATGGCATAGCGGAGGTCGTGTCCGGCGCGGTCCGTCACATACGTGATCAGGTCCAGGTCGGCCCCTTCCGGGCGGCCCAGCAGACGGTCCACCGTATGGATGAGCACCTTGATCAGGTCGATGTTCTTCCACTCGTTGAACCCGCCGATGTTGTAGGTCTCCGCCACTTTCCCTTCGTGGAAAATCAGGTCGATGGCCCGGGCGTGGTCCTCCACGTACAGCCAGTCCCGCACATTCTCGCCCTTCCCGTACACCGGCAGCGGTTTCCGGTGACGGATGTTGTTGATGAACAGCGGGATCAGCTTCTCCGGGAACTGGTAAGGACCGTAGTTGTTGGAGCAGTTGGTCACCACCGTGGGCAGGCCGTAGGTATCGTGGAAAGCGCGTACGAAATGGTCGCTCGAGGCCTTGGCAGCGCTGTAGGGGCTGTGCGGCTGGTACTTGAGCTCTTCCGTGAAGAATTTCTCTCCGTAGGCCAGGTGATGCTCGCCCGAACTGGCCTTGGTCGTGAACGGAGGCTCGATCCCTTCCGGATGCGTCATCTGCAGCGCTCCGTATACCTCGTCCGTCGAGATGTGATAGAACCGGCAGGCAACGGAGGATGCCTCCTCCGGAGCATTTGCCCGTACAGGGTCGCGAAGCGACGCGGAGGAGGAGGCATTCTCCGCTGCCTGCCGCATCACCCATCCCATTGGCATCCAATAGAGTTTGGCAGCCTGCAGCAGGCTCAGCGTACCCATGACGTTGGTCTGCGCGAAAGTGAAAGGATCCTTGATGGAACGGTCCACGTGGCTCTCGGCCGCCAGGTGAATGATACCGTCCACCCGCTCCTCCTGCATCAGCTTATAGATGGTGTCGAAGTCGCAGATGTCGGCCTTCACGAACTTGTAGTTGGGTTTGTCCTCGATGTCTTTGAGGTTGGCCAGGTTGCCCGCATAGGTAAGCTTGTCCAGATTGATGATCTTGTATTCGGGATACTTGTTCACGAACAGACGGACCACATGGGAGCCGATGAAACCGGCGCCGCCGGTAATCATAAGGGTTCTTTTCATAATTGTTCAACTAATTGTTTGAGGGAGGTGTACCAGTGGGGAATGGTTATGCCGAATGTTTCTTTCACTCTGGTCTTGTCCAGGACCGAATAGGCCGGGCGGACCACTTTGGAGGGGAATTCCGATGAATGGCAGGGCAGCACCCGCGCCTTGTTGCCGGACAGATCGCGGATGGCGCAGGCGAAATCGTACCAGGAGCAGACGCCTTCGTCCGTATAATGGTAGATGCCGGTCTTGTGGAGCTGCCCGGAAGAGATCACATGCAGGATGAAGGCGGCCAGGTCTCCGGCGAAAGTGGGAGTGCCGGCCTGGTCGAACACGACTTTCACTTCCGGACGCTCGGCCGTGAGCCGGCGCATGGTCTTGAGGAAGTTTTTGCCGTGTACGCTGTACATCCAGGCTGTACGGATGATGATGAAGCGGCAGCCGGATTCCTGTACGGCCATTTCTCCCTGAAGCTTGGTGATTCCGTACACGCCGGAGGGGCTGGGCGGGAAGTCTTCCTTGATGGGAAGGGGCGACGATCCGCCGAAGACATAATCCGTAGAGATGTGGATGAGGGTGGCGCCCCGCTGCGCCGCCGCGCCGGCAAGGATGCCGGGGGCCCTGTGGTTCAGCAGGTCGCAGAAAACCTGGTCTTCTTCTGCCTTGTCCACGGCCGTATATCCGGCGCAGTTGATGATGAGGTCTACCTGCTCCGACTCGCAGATCAGCCGGACGGCATCCGGATTGGTGATGTCCAGATAGACCGTATCCCTGCCCTGCAGCGAAGTCACGTCCGAGAAAATGAAGCGGTGCGCTTTCTGCTGCGCCGCCAGTTCCCGGATGCTCGTCCCCAACTGTCCGTTGGCCCCTGTAACCAAAATATTCATAACTCACAAAGATAACCTTTTTCTCCGTTATCGGCAAATCTTTTCCGATTCCCCGTCATGAAGCCCGCCTTCCCTCTTTTCCGGTCATCGGGAGAGCGGGAGAAAAGAGTAACATATCATTAGTTTTTTTGTTATCTTTGCAGAATATGAGTTCAGAGAAACCACCTATCTATCTTTTCACGGACGGCGCCGCCAGCGGGAACCCCGGGCCGGGAGGCTACGGGATTGTCCTGAGGTGCGGCAGCTACGAGAAAGAGATGTCGGGCGGGTTCGCCTGCACCACCAACAACCGGATGGAACTGCTGGCCGTCATCGTCGGGCTGGAACAAATCCGGTGGGACAACGCCGAAGTGCACGTGGTGAGCGATTCATCCTACGTGGTGAAAGCCATCAACGAAGGCTGGCTGGACGGATGGCAGCGGACCGGTTTCAAGAAAAAGAAAAACGTAGACCTGTGGCTGCGTTTCCTGGAGGCGTACCGCCGCCACCGGGTGGCTTTCCACTGGATAAAGGGGCATGCCGGGCACCCCGAGAACGAGCGCTGCGACCAACTGGCCGTAGCTGCCTACCATGCCCAGGACCTGCCGGAGGACACCGGATACATTCAAGAACAGCAAACCATCTTATGAGCCTACCCAAACTCGTCGTCGGCATCACCCAGGGTGACAGCAACGGCATCGGATACGAAGTCATCATCAAGTCTCTCTCGGACGCCCGCATCCTGGATTCTTTCACGCCCGTCATCTACGGGTCTTCCAAACTGCTGGGGTTCTACCGCAAGACGCTCCACAACATCGAGCAGCTGGACGTGAACGTGATTCCGTCGGCCTCGGAGGCGCGTCAGCGCAAGATCAACCTGGTGAACTGCCTGCCGGACAACATCTACGCGGAGCCCGGCCAGTCCACTCCGGAAGCCGCCAAGAGCGCCATCACTTCCCTCAAGGCCGCCGTGAAAGACCTCAAGGCAGGCCTCATCGACGTCCTGGTCACCGCCCCCATCAACAAGCGCGCGATGAACGCGGAGGGATTCAACAATACCGGCCACACGGAGTACCTGCAGCAGGAATTCGACGCCGAAGACGTGACCATGATCATGGTGAGCGATCAGCTGAAGGTGGGAGTGGTCACAGGCCATATCCCGCTCCGGGAGGTTCCCGGCCAGATTACCCGGGAGAAAATCGTCCGGAAACTCCGCATCATGAAGGCCTCGCTCGAGCGCGACTTCGGCGTCCGGGATCCCAAGATCGCCGTGCTGGGGCTCAATCCGCACTGCGGTGACGGCGGCCTTCTGGGCGATGAAGAGCAGAGCATCATCCTGCCCGCCGTGCAGCAGGCCGTGAAAGAGGGCATCCAGGCCTTCGGCCCGTATTCTCCCGACGGATTCTTCAGCCTGGGCAACTACGGCAAGTTCGACGCCACCCTGGCCATGTACCACGACCAGGGCCTGGCACCTTTCAAAGCCATCGCCTTTGCCGACGGAGTCAACTTCACCGCCGGCCTCCCTGTGGTGCGCACCTCCCCGGACCACGGAACCGCCTATGAAATGGCCGGCAGAGACGAGGCCGATCCGCACTCCATGATGTCGGCCATCTACACGGCCATCGACATCTTCCGCAACCGTCTCCGGTACGATACCCTCCAGGAGGATAAAATGGACCGTTAATCTCCATCGGCCCCTATGGTTCCGGAGCTCATAGAGAAGTACATTTTTCTGGTCCAGACTTTCGTGGAAGCCGGGGACAGGGGGCTCTCCCTGCAGGAAGTGGTCCGCCGGTGGGAAAACCGCTACGGAACCGCCTACCCCCGTCGCACGTTCCTGAACCACCGGGCTGCCGTGGAGGAAGTCTTCGGCATCCCCATCATCTGCGACCGCACCACCAACCTGTACAAGATAGACCAGGCCGAAAGCGCTGTGGACAAGCGAGAAGCCACTGATTACCTGATCAATACCTTCACCGTAAACAGCCTGCTCACCCTGGGAAGGGAGAGACTCTCCGGAAGAGTGTCGGTAGAAGATGTCCCTTCCGGCCAGAAGCACCTCACCCCCCTGATGCAGGCCATGCTGGACAACGCCGTCCTCCGCATCAGTTATAAAAAATACATGAGCGAAGAGGCCGATGTCCGCATCGTGCACCCCTATGCCGTAAAAGAGTTCGAAAAGCGATGGTACACAGTGGCCTGGAGTGAAGCGGCTGGTGCCCTCAGAGTCTATGCCCTGGACAGGATCGCTTCCCTGGAACGAACCGGAGAATCCTTCAGGATGCCCGCCAGGTTCCAGGTCGACGACCTCTTCGAAGCCAGTTACGGCATCTACCTGCCGGAAGGGGAAAAGCCCGTCCTGGTGAAGCTCCGCACCACCCTCCGGGAGGCCGCCTACCTGCAGGACCTTCCGCTCCACCCTTCCCAGCAGCTGGTGGGCCGGGACGGCGACAGCTGCCTGTTCGCCCTGAGGGTCATCCCCAATCCCAACTTCGTGATGGAACTGCTCCGGCATGGGAACCGGCTGGAGGTGCTGGAGCCCGCATCGCTCCGCCGCACGGTTCAAGAAGAACACAAAAAAGCACTGCAATTATATGAAAGCTAATTTTCTCACCCTGGCGGCAGTAGCCATCGGCACGCTCGCCGCCTGCAACGACAATTCCAAGATGACACCGCAAGAAGGTTACATCGGCCCGTCCCGGATGGAGATAGCCGACGGGAAAATGACCCCGGAACTGCTGCTGTCCCTGGGGCGCCTGACAGACCCCCAGCTCTCACCGGACGGCAAGACCATCCTCTATGGCGTCAGTTACACTGACATCAAGGAAAACCGCAGCGTCAGGAACCTCTTCACCGTTCCTGTGGAAGGCGGAACCCCCACGCAGCTCACCATGGACGGCAAGAGCATCTCGTCGGCCAAATGGAGCCCTGACGGAGCGTCCATCTTCTTCCTGCAGGGCGGCCAGCTGTACCAGGCTCCCCTGAAAGACGGGAAACTGGGCCGGCGGGAGCAGCGCACGGACGTGGAGAAAGGCATTGACGACTACCTCCTTTCCCCCGACGCCAGCCAGATTATCTATGTCTCCACCGTGCACAGCGCCGTGGAAGTGCCCGCCGACACGGATCCGCTCCTGGACAAGGCCGACGCCTACGCCACCGAAGACCTGATGTACCGTCACTGGGACCATTGGCGCACGGAAATCAACCATTCCTATGTAGCCAGCCTTGCGAACGGACGGGTGAAGGAAGGCATGGACATCCTGGGCGGAGAGGACGTGCTCTTCGAGCTCCCGAACGGTCCCTTCGGCGATGTGGCCGACCTGTGCTGGAGCCCCGACGGCCGCTATATCGCCTACGCCTGCAAGCCTCTCACCGGCAAGCAGTACGCCTTCTCCACCAACACCTGCATCTTTATCTACTGCCCCCTCACCGGTGAAACCACCCAGGTCACTTTCGAGGGCGGCTACGACACCCACCCTGTCTGGAGCCCGGACGGCACCCACCTGGCCTGGCTCTCCATGGAGCGTGACGGCTACGAGGCCGACAAGGTCCGGTTGATGCTCGCCGATGTCACCTATGCCCCCGAAGGCGAAGGCCAGAGCGGCAATCCCGCCGTCGGCAACATCCGCGACCTCACCGCCGGCTTCAAGTACAATGCCGACGGTCCCGTGTGGGCCCAGGACGGCAAGTCCATCTACTTCGCAGCGCTCGCCGAAGGCATCCAGGGCATCTTCAATGTAGTGACCGACGCCGACGAGCCCGCGATTTTCCGCCTTACCGCCGACAACCTCTGGTTCGACTTCGGCTCTCCGTTCGGCGTGCTGCAGGACGGCACCCTGCTCACCACTTACATGTCGCTGGACTTCCCCGCCGAACTGGCGGCCGTGAACGACAACGCCGTCCGGCAGATCACCTTCGAGAATGAACACCTGCTCTCCCAGCTGGACGCCCACGAGACGGAAGCCCGTTATGTAAAGACTGTGGACGGCGAGGAAATGCTGACCTGGGTGCTGTTTCCGCCCCAGTTCGACCCGACCAAGGAGTATCCCGCCATTGAAATCTGCCTGGGCGGCCCCCAGGGCACGCTTTCCCAGGGCTGGAGCTACCGCTGGAATTACCTCCTGATGGCCCACCAGGGCTATGTGGTGGTGCTTCCGAACCGCCGCGGCACCACTGCCTTCGGCCAGCCGTGGTGCGAGGAGATTTCCGGCGACTACATCGGCCTGAACATGCAGGATTACCTGAGTGCAGCCCGGATGATCAAGGCTGAGCCTTACATCAGCGGCGTGGCCGCCTGCGGCGCTTCTTACGGCGGCTACAGCGTTTATTATCTGGCCGGTATCCACGGTGACATGTTCGACTGCTTCATTGCCCATGCGGGCATCTTCAACGAAGAGCACATGTACATGACCACCGAGGAGATGTGGTTCCCCAACTGGGACAACGGCGGCCTGCACGAATATGCCTATGCCCCGGACCAGGTGGGTCCTGCCGGCGACGGCCAGACCTTCGGCGGTCTCCGCCAGGGCGGTTCTCCCTGGAGCAACCTGGCCAAGGCCAGGCGCCACTACGACAATTCGCCGCACAAACTGGTGCAGAACTGGCACACGCCCATCCTCTGCATCCATGGCGGCTCCGATTTCCGTGTTCCGTACGACGAAGGCATGGCCGCTTTCAACGCCGCCCAGATGATGGGCGTCCCGTCCAAGCTGATCGTCTTCCCCGGCGAAAACCACTGGATCCTGAAGCCGCAGAATGCCCTCTACTGGCACCGCAGCTACTTCGACTGGCTGGACCGCTGGATGAAATAACGCTCGGCCGGCTGCAGCCGGCCATCTTACGAAATCTGCGAATAATCTTTCGTGACATACTTGTCCCGGCGAAGCTCGGCTGCCAGCAAGGCATTGCCGGGCTTTTCCAGTGCCGGATCGGCCTCCAGGATAATCTGGGCGTAGGCGCGGGCGTCTGAAAGGATGAGGCCGTCCTTGGCCAGGGAGGCGATGTTGAGGGTGATGGGAAGACCGCTCTGCTGGGTGCCTTCCAGGTCTCCGGGACCGCGGAGCTTGAGGTCTTCCTCGGCCAGTTCGAAACCATTCTCGGTGGCGCACAGGAGGTCCAGGCGCTTCTGGCTTTCCTTGGACACTTTCCGGCCTTTCATCAGGATGCAGAACGATTTTTCGGCGCCCCGTCCTACCCTGCCGCGGAGCTGGTGCAGCTGGCTGAGGCCGAACCTCTCGGCGCTCTCGATCACCATCACGGAGGCATTGGGGACATCGACCCCCACCTCAATCACGGTGGTGGAGACCAGGATCTGGGCCCTGCCGGCCACGAAGGCGCTCATGTTGAAGTCTTTTTCCTGGGACGTCTGCTGCCCGTGGACGATGGCCACCTTGTACTGCGGCAGCGGGAAGGCCTTCACGATCTCTTCATAACCCAGTTCCAGGTTCTTGTAGTCCAGTTTCTCGCTCTCGAAGATGAGGGGATAGACGATGAAGGCCTGGCGGCCTTTGGCAATCTCGTCCCGGATGAAATTGTGCATGGCATAGCGCTTGTTTTCGCCGACACAGAGCGTCTGGACCGGTTTTCTTCCCGGCGGCATCTCGTCTATCACGGACACGTCCAGGTCTCCGTACAGGGTCATGGCCAGAGTGCGGGGAATGGGGGTGGCCGTCATCACCAGCACGTGCGGCGGGACGCCTTGGGAGCCTTTGTTCCAGAGGCGGGCGCGCTGCTCCACGCCGAAACGGTGCTGCTCGTCCACCACGGCCAGGCCCAGCGCCTTGAACTGGACGGTATCTTCGATGAGCGCATGCGTGCCGATGAGCATGCCGATGGAACCGTCCTCCAGGCCCGCATGGATTTCCCGCCGGGCGGCGGCGCCAGTGGTGCCGGTCAGGAGGGCGACTTTGACACCCGTTGGGGCAAGGTATCTGGAGACATTGGCAAAATGCTGATGGGCAAGCACTTCCGTCGGCGCCATAAGGCAGGCCTGATAGCCGTTTCCCACAGCGATGAGCGAACTGAGCACGGCCACCATCGTTTTGCCGCTGCCCACGTCGCCCTGCAGCAGGCGGTTCATCTGATGGCCGCTGCGCATGTCTTCCCGGATTTCCCGGATCACCCGTTTCTGGGCGCCGGTCAGGTCGTACGGAAGCGAGCGGTAACAGACATTGAACGCCTCTCCCACCACAGGCATCTGCAGCCCCACGGCGCTGCGGCTCCGGACGAATTTCTGCTTGAGCAGCGACAGCTGGAGATAGAAAAGCTCTTCGAATTTAAGCCGGTATGTGGCCTTGGCCAGGGAATCCTGGTCAACGGGGAAATGGATCTGGCGGAGCGCGAAAGTGAGCGGGACAAGGCCTTTTTCCCGGAGGATATAGTCCGGAAGCGTTTCCTGAAGCCCCGGCAGGACGCCTTCCAGGGCCGATCCGATGAGTTTCAGCATCACTTTCCCGGTGATGCCGCTGTTTTTCAGTTTCTCCGTGGACGTATACACGCCCGTGAGCACGCCGGTAGTGGCGGAATCCGGGGCATCCACTTCCGGATGCACCATGTTCAGACGCCCGTTGAAAAGAGACGGTTTGCCGAAGAACAGGAACGTGTTCCCGGGGATGAGACGGGAATGCTGCCACTTGATGCCCTTGAAGAACACCATCTCCATTTCGCCGGTCTCATCGGCCACCATCACCGACAGACGGCTGGCCATGTTGTACTTGAGCCTGTCCGGCGGCAGTTCCGCCCCGTTCTTGGCGAAAATGCGCGCTTTGAGCACCGTGGCGCGCACCTGGATGTAGGCCTGGTCCGGGTGTATGGCGGCGATGCTCTGGATGCGGCTGCGGTCTATGTACCGGAAAGGATACAGATGGAGGAGGTCCCCCACCGTGGCGATTTGCAACTCGCTGAGGAAGAGTTCCGCCCGCCTGGGTCCCACCCCCGGCAGGTACTGTATGGCAGTATCCATGTTCATCGTGTACAAAAATAACAAAAAAATACTATCTTTGCAGAGTTAGTAGTGTAATAAATCGAACTTATGGACAAATTTACCCAGAACTATGTAGAAGGGTTCATGGCCGATGTAATCGCCAAGAATCCCGGCGAAAAGGAATTTCACCAGGCCGTGCGCGAAGTGGTGGAAAGCGTCGCTCCCTATGTCACCAGCTATCCCCATCTGATGGACCAGAAAATCCTGGAACGGATCGTGGAACCCGAAAGGGTGATCATGTTCCGCGTCCCCTGGATGGACGACCGGGGCGAAATCCACATCAACCGCGGCTACCGGGTGCAGTGCAACAGCGCCATCGGCCCGTATAAGGGCGGCATCCGTTTCCACGCCAGCGTAAACCTGTCCATCATGAAATTCCTCGCCTTCGAGCAGACATTCAAGAACGCCCTCACCACCCTCCCGATGGGCGGCGCCAAGGGCGGCTCGGACTTCTACCCCAGAGGCCACTCCGATAATGAAGTCATGCGCTTCTGCCAGAGTTTCATGACCGAACTCAGCCGTCACATCGGGGCCGATACGGACGTTCCCGCCGGAGACATCGGCGTCGGAGGCCGCGAAATCGGCTATCTGTTCGGCCAGTACAAGAGACTCCGGGACGAATTCTCCGGCATCCTGACCGGAAAGGGCCTTGCCTGGGGCGGTTCCCTGCTGCGCCCGGAGGCCACCGGCTACGGTCTGTGTTACTTCACGGAGCAGATGCTCGCCACCCGCGGCGAGCGTTTCGAAGGCAAGACCGTCCTGATCTCCGGCGCCGGCAACGTGGCCCAGTACGCCGCCCAGAAGGCCATGCGCCTCGGAGCCAGGGTGGTCACGCTCTCGGACTCGGACGGTTTCATCCACGACCCTGCCGGCCTGGACGAAGAAAAGATGGCCTACGTGCTGGAACTCAAGAACATCCGCCGCGGGCGCATCAAGGAATATGCCGCCAGGTTCCCCGGCGTCACCTACTATCCCGGTGAACGTCCCTGGAAAATTCCCTGCGACATCGCCTTTCCCTGCGCCACGCAGAACGAAATCGAGAAGGCCGATGCGGAAAACCTGGTCAAGGGCGGCTGCAAGTGCGTGGCCGAAGGCGCCAACATGCCCACCACCCCGGAAGCCATCCGCATAATCCAGGAAAACGGCCTGCTGTATTCTCCGGGCAAAGCTTCCAACGCCGGCGGCGTAGCCACTTCCGGCCTGGAAATGAGCCAGAACTCCATGCGCCAGCACTGGACGTCGGAAGAAGTGGACCAGTACCTGCGCAGGATCATGCAGGACATCCACACCGCCTGCATCAAGTACGGCACGGAGCCGGACGACGGTACCGTGAATTATGTGAAAGGGGCCAACATCGCCGGTTTCATCAAGGTGGCCGACGCCATGGTCGACCAAGGTTTGGTATAGCTTTATATGACAGATTCTACATCGCTGATGGCCAAGCGGATCCGCAGGATTCTGCTGGTGTGCAACAACTATGACAATTTTTCCCTGGAAGAAGATGGCCGGCTGGATGCCCGCATCGCCCGGGAGTATGCGGAACTGAACCTGAGCAACCCACCGGTTTTCGTGAGGGCAGCCTCTACCCGCGAGGCCCTGGACATGGCCGAGACGGGTGAAAGGTGGGACCTGGTCATCACGATGTACAATGTGGGGGAAGTGGACGTGTTCACTTTCTCCCACAAAATGAAGGAATACGAGGAGAACGTCCCGATCGTCCTCCTCACTTCTTTTTCCAAGGAGGTTTACCGGCAGATGGAAGAGCACGACCGCTCGGCCATCGACTACATCTTCTGCTGGAACGGCAGCACGGACCTGATCATCGCCATCATCAAACTGCTGGAAGACAGCCTGAACGCTCCGGAAGACATCCTGGAGAGCGGTGTACAGTGCATCCTGCTGGTGGAAGATTCCGTAAGGTACTATTCCACCTACCTGCCTCTGCTTTACAAACTGGTGCTCCAGCAGAACAGCGCCGCCGTCCGGGACGCCCTGAACGAGGAGCAGCAGATCTTCCGAAAACGCGCCAGGCCCAAGATCCTGATGGCCACCAACTACGAGGATGCCGTCAATCTTTACAATACCTACAAGGAGAACCTCCTGGGCGTGATTTCCGATATCGGCTTCGTGCTGCACCGGGGCGACAAATCCTCCGAAGAGAAGTTGGACGCAGGCGTAGACCTTTGCAACCTCATCCGGAAGGAGTACCCCAAGATGTCCATCCTGATGCAGAGCTCGCAGGAAAGCATGCGTACTGTGGCAGAGGGACTCCGGGCGGGTTTTCTCATGAAACGCTCCAAGACGCTCACCCACGAGCTCTCAGAGTATATCGGCCGGGAATTCGGGTTCGGCGACTTCGTTGCAACGGATGCACGCGGCCATGAATTCGCCCGCGCCCACGACCTCCAGGGAGCCGAGCAGATCATCGCCACCATGCCGGAGAAGCCGCTCACCCAGATGCGCAGCAAGAACTATGTTTCCCGCTGGCTGCTCGCCCGCGGTATCTTCTCCGTAGGGCAGGCGCTCAAGAACGGGTCCTTCGCCGACACGGAAGACTTCCGCACCAGGGCCGTGGCCGCCATCCACGACTACCGCATCTCACAGGGCCTGGGCGTCGTGGCCCGTTTCGACCCGGCCACCTACAACGACACCATCTGGTTCTCCCGCATCGGGGAGGGTTCCCTGGGCGGCAAAGCCCGCGGCCTGGCTTTCCTGAACAGCATCCTCTACAAGCACAATCTCTATGACAAATGGGAGGATGTGCGCGTGATGGTGCCCCGGACCCTTGTCATCGCCACGGAATACTTCGACCGCTTCATCCTGGAGAACGGCCTGCAATATGTAATCAATTCGGACATTTCCGATGCCGAAATCCTCTCCGAGTTCGTTTCTTCCAACCTGCCGCAAGACCTGACGGAGGCCCTCCGCGCCTTCATCCGGGTGGTGCGGACTCCGTTGGCGGTGCGTTCATCGTCCAAACTGGAAGACTCTTATTATCAGCCGTTTGCCGGTGTCTATTCCACCTACATGATTCCCGCCGTGGAGAACGAGGACCAGGAACTCCGCCTGCTGGCCAAAGCCATCAAAAGCGTCTATGCCTCGGTCTATTTCGCCTCCTCCAGAGGGTATATCACCGCTACAGCCAATGTCCTCTCGGAAGAAAAGATGGCCATCATCCTGCAGGAAGTGTGCGGCGCCGAAGACGGCGGTTATTTCTTCCCCACCCTGTCCGGCGTAGCCAGAAGCGTGAATTTCTATCCCATCGGCTATGAGAAAGCCGAGGAAGGCATCGCCAAAGTAGCTTACGGCCTGGGCAAGGCGGTGGTCGACGGCGAGCAGGTGCTCCGCTTCTCCCCCGCCTATCCCAAACACGTGCTGCAGACCTCCACGCCGGACCTGGCCATGCGCGAGACCCAGCAGGTGATGTACGCCCTCAACCTGCAGCCGGAGAAATTCAAGACTTCGGTCGACGACGCCGTGAACCTTTCGCGCATTCCCGTCTCGGAGTGCGGACAGTTCGGATCGTTCTCCCGCGTTGTCTCCACCTTCGACTACCAGAACCAGCGGATCGTTGACTCCCCCATTCCGGAAGGTCCCAAGATCGTCACTTTCGCCCATGTGCTCCGCTACGGCACTTTCCCGCTCGCGTCCATCGTCCAGGAACTGCTGGACATCTGCACCGCAGAAATGAACTGCAGCGTAGAGATCGAATTTGCAGCTGAACTTTCGACAGGCCTTTTCAACGCCCTGCAAATCAGGCCGATTTCTTCCGACAGCCTTCAGGCAGAGGTAGACTGGAGAAACATCGACTGCTCCGGAGCACTGGTCCATTCGGAGAGCGCCCTGGGCACCGGCTGGATCCCGGATATCCGCGACGTGGTTTATCTGAAGGCCGATGCCTTCGACAAGATGAAAACCGTGGAAATGGCCGCCGAACTGCGTGAACTCAACTCCCGGCTCCGGGCAGAAGGCCGGCAGTACGTACTCATCGGCTACGGCCGCTGGGGTTCCAGCATCCCCACGCTGGGCGTACCGGTGGCCTGGAGCGACATCTCCGAGACGAAGGCCCTCATCGAGTGCTCCCTGCCGGACTTCCGGGTGGATCCCAGCCAGGGCACCCACTTCTTCCAGAACCTCACGTCCTTCAATGCCGGCTACGTGAACGTCGACCCGTACTCACGGCCGGGAGACAGCCTGGACCTGAGCCCGCTGGAAGCGCTTCCTGCCATCTTCGAGACGCAGTGGCTCCGGCACGTGCGGCTGGACAATCCCCTCACGCTCTGCGTGGACGGCCGTGCCGGCCGCGCCCTGGTGAAGCTATAGGACACCGTCCAGCTGGCTCAGCGCGAAATCGTAGGCTCCTACCGAAATAGCCTTGGAGGTACCCATCCGGCCGATGCACACACCGGTCCGCTTCTGGGGGTCATAGCAGACGGTTTTGCCGCAACCATACACCTGGAGTTCCCGGGCCTCTCCCCGGGCGAAAGCGGCGAATTCTGCCTCATCGTCCAGATTGTACACTTTCATCTGCAGGCGGCCGAGGGTGTCTCCGGAGAGGGTCTGCACCGTTCCCCGCATCTCCTCGAGCAGGGCGGGCATGAAATATTTGGCCGATGCGGAAATCCCGCCGCCGATGACCACGAGGCCGTCGATGAGCTGGGCGGCCACGGCGATGGCCTGTCCGGCGGCGCGTCCCATCTTCTCGAAGGCTGCCCGGGCGGCCTGCCTGTCACCGGGCAGCCGGCCCTCTGCAATCTCGAAAATGTCTTTGGGTGTGAGGCTGCCGTCGTTCTCTCCCGAGAGCCGGCCATAGACCCGCTTGACCGCCCGGATGGCCACGCTGTCCTCCAGGATGATGCCGGGATGGAACGGGTTGGGGAGGCAGAAGGTTTCTACACAGCTGTTGTCTCCCCGGTTGAGCCGGCCGTCGACGACACAGCCGATCCCGAACCCGGTACCGATGGTGTAGCCGATCAGGTTCCGGTAACGTTTCCGGCTTCCGAGGGCCTCCAGGCGGGCATTCACCGCCGGAAGGGCGCCACTCAGGGCCTCCCCGAACGCGAACAGGTCCCCGTCATTGTTGATGAACACGGGAATGCCGAACCGCTCTTCCAGGAAAGGACCCAGCGCTACTCCGTCCCGGAAAGCGGGAAAGTTGGGAAGGTAGCCGCCGATAATGCCGGCAGGATAATCGGCCGGACCCGGAAAAGCGAAACTGATGGCCGACGGCTTTACGTCCCCCAGTTGCGCGGCCACTTGGCGGAAACCGGCCAGAAGACTCTCCAGGCAAAGATCCAGCTTGTCCGCATGCGAGGGAAGGGTAAGTGTTTCCAGCATGAACTCATCCCCTTTCATGGCATTGAAACGGAAAGACTGTCCTCCTGCGTCCAGGGTGAGGACTACCCGGCTGTCATCCATATATTTTCCCATGGCGATACTCTTTATTCTTTCCAAATATCGGCATTTCCCCCCATTATTCCAAGCGGGGAAGGGGCGGAAGCCGCTGAAAACCGCACCTCTCCCAAGATTCGGAAAAAAGCCGTATCTTTGCCGGGGTAAAAAAACACATGGCATGAAACAATTTGAACTGGCCCTGAAAATCGGGAAGGAGCTGTCTCAGGCTCAACTGAAAGAGGCTGCGGCCAAGGCATTGGGCGTGAAGCCGGAAAAGGTCGGGCACATTGAGATTGTCAGACGCAGCGTGGACGCTCGTCAGGAGATCCTTTACCGCTATCAGGTGCAGGCTTACCGGGAAGGCGAAGTTTTTGAACCATACAGGGTGGCTCCCTACCAGGACGTGCACCAGGCTGCGTCCGTGATTGTGATCGGAGCGGGGCCTGCCGGCATGTTCGCGGCCCTGAAACTGCTCCAGAAAGGCCTGAAGCCCATCGTCCTGGAGCGGGGAAAGGACGTGGAACGGCGGAAGGTGGACATGGCCAGGCTTTCCACCCAGGGCGCTATCGACCCGGATTCCAATTACTGCTACGGAGAAGGAGGCGCAGGAGCCTTCAGTGACGGTAAGCTGTTCACGCGGTCTTCCAAGCGGGGCGACATCCGTGAGGTGCTGCACCAGCTGGTGGCTTTCGGGGCCGATCCGGACATCCTCATCGACGCCCACCCCCATATCGGCACCGACAGGCTGCCGGAAATAGTGAAAAACATCCGGCAGTGCATTGAAGAGCACGGAGGAGAATATCATTTTGACAGCCGGGTAACGGACATTGTGCCGGCAGATGCCCGGTCGAAGCCGGGCATGACGGGATTTGCGGTGCGCTGCGGGGAAAAGGAATACCATGCCGGTCAAGTGATACTGGCTTCCGGCCATTCGGCCCGGGACATCTATGAACTGTTCCAAAGGAAAGGATGGGCGCTGGAGGCCAAGGGGTTCGCCCTGGGCGTGCGGGTGGAGCACCCGCAGTGGCTCATCAACCAGATCCGCTATCACGGTAAATACCAGCCGTTTATGCCAACGGCAGAGTACTCTTTCGTACAGCAGGTGGAAGGCCGCGGCGTCTTCTCCTTCTGCATGTGCCCGGGAGGGATTCTGGTGCCCTCCTCCACCGAGGACGGAACCGTGGTCCTCAACGGCATGTCCAATGCGGCCCGCAATTCCAAATGGGCCAATGCCGGTGTCGTGGTGCAGATCGAGCCCGGAGACCAGCCCGCTGAGTACGAGGGTCCCTTCGCCCTCCTGGATTTCCAGCGGGATATCGAGCGGACCATGTACCGCTGGGTACAGGAACACGGAGGCCGGCATCCCCTGCAGGCACCCGCCCAGCGGATGAAAGACTTCTGCCGCGGAATCGAGTCCAAAGACCTGCCCAAGACCTCCTATCATCCGGGAGCCCTGAGCGCTCCGCTGCACGAACTGCTCCCCGGGCATGTTTCCCTGCGCCTGCGCCGGGCTTTCCCCCAGGTTGACCGGCAGATGCACGGCTACTACACCAACGACGCCCTGCTTCTCGGGATCGAATCCCGCACATCCTCCCCGGTCCGGCTCCCGAGAAACCCGGAAACCCTGGAACACGTGGATGTTCCCGGCCTCTACCCTGCGGGAGAAGGCGCCGGATACGCCGGCGGCATCGTCTCATCGGCCCTGGACGGCATCAATTGTGCCGAAATGTGTGCGGCCCGACAAAAATAATACGTAACTTTGCATCCTGGTTTAAACGAAGACAGAAAGCATGGCCGACATTATCCTGGGCATTGAATCGTCCTGTGACGACACCTCCGCGGCCGTCATCGCCGACGGTGTGCTCCTCTCCAATGTAATTGCCTCGCAGCAGGTCCACAAGGACTTCGGCGGCGTGGTACCCGAACTGGCATCCCGGGCGCACGAACAGAATATCGTCCCTGTGGTGTCGGAAGCCCTCCGGAAGGCCGGCATCCAGGCCGGCGACCTCACCGCCATCGCTTTCACCCGCGGCCCCGGCCTGCTGGGTTCGCTGCTGGTGGGGACCTCCTTCGCCAAGGCCCTCTCCCTCTCCCTGGACGTGCCGATGGTGATGGTGAACCACCTCCAGGGGCATATCCTGGCCAGTTTCATCCGCCAGAAAGACGTTCCCGTGCGGGAACCCTCCTTCCCCTATCTGTGCCTGCTGGTATCCGGCGGCAATTCCCAGATTGTGAAAGTGAACAGTCCCACCGAATACGAAATTCTGGGGCAGACCATCGACGATGCCGTGGGCGAAGCCTTCGACAAATGTTCCAAGATGCTGGGACTGGGCTATCCCGGCGGTCCTGTCATCGACCGGCTGGCCAAACAGGGAAACCCCGACCGTTTCCAGTTCGCCAAGCCCAATATCCCCGGCCTGGATTACAGTTTCAGCGGTGTCAAGACTTCCCTGCTGTATTTCGTCCGTGACCAGCTTGCCCTCGACCCGGACTTCCTGGAGAAGAACAAGGAAGATCTGTGCGCCAGTTTCCAGAAGACGCTCATCGACATCCTGATGAAGAAACTCATCCGCGCGGCGAAGGAAACCCGCATCCGGGAAATCACCATCGGCGGCGGTGTCAGCGCCAACAGCGGCCTTCGCGAAAGAGTCCTTGCAGAAGGCGAAAAACGGCACTGGAACACCTACCTGCCCGAATTCAAGTTCACCACGGACAACGCCGCCATGATCGCCGTCGCCGGCTGGTTCCAGTACAGGGCCGGCGTCCGCACTCCGCTGGATGTCGCCCCCGTTTCCCGCATGGCCGATTTTTAATTGCCAGAATACTGCGAAATCATACAAAAATTTCTTATTTTTGTATGATAATGGGAAAAGTCCTTAAAATAGCCCTGAAAGTGATCGGCTGGACGCTGGTAACGGTATTTCTGCTGTTGCTGGCTTCGCTTGTCGCCATCCAGTCCCCCAAGGTGCAGTCTTTCATCGGCCACAGGGCCATCCATTACCTGCAGGACAGCATGGATGCGGAAATCACCTTCTCGGAAGTGGGTATCCGTCCCTTCGAGTCGCTGGTCCTCAAGGACGTCCTGGTCAGGGACCCCGCCGCCGTGCTGCCGGAAGCGGACACGCTGCTTTTTGCCCGGCACCTGTCGGCCAAGTTTTCCATCCGCGGCCTGTTCTACAAGGAAGGGGTCCATGTGAGCCGCATTCTGCTGCAAGACGCCGCCTTCAACCTGGCCATCGAGCCCTCCGCTACGGAGGGAAGCGGCTCCGTTACCAATATCCAGCGCATCTTCCGCCTCCAGAACCAGCCGGAACAGGAAAAGAAAGACCTCGGCAATTTGTTCGATGCCCGCGAAGTGGAGGTGCAGAACGTCCGCTTCCGCCTGCTGAATCCGGTGAACGCCCGGAAGATGGCGGAGGAAGGGCACAGTTTCCCTCCCGGAACCATCGACTGGAACCATCTGGATGTCCTCGCCAGCGTGCAGGCCACGGACATCCGCTATTCCCACGACATCATTACGGGAAAAGTGGAGCATCTGCAGGTGGAAGAAAAGGGCACCGGGCTGTTCATCTCCCATGCCGCCGGCAAAGCGAATGTCGGGAAAGGCAGGGCGCTGGTCTCGGACCTCATCCTCACGGAAAAAGACACGCAGGTCTATCTGGACAGGCTGCTTCTGGACGGTCCCCTGGAAGAATACAGCGACTTTATCAACAAAATCCGCATCGAGGCCGATATCCGGAAAGGCTCCCATGTCTCCATGCAGACGGTAAGCTACTTCGGTCCCTATCTGGACCAGTTCACGTTCCACGGCAACCTGCAAGGACATGTGGAAGGGACGGTGAGCGATTTCAAGCTCTCCGACATCGCCGTGCAGGTCCCCGACAGCGGCGTGGAAGTGCGTCTCCAGGGCAGCATGACCGGTCTTCCGGAAACGGACAAAACCCTGCTGGACTTCCAGGTGGAAGGCCTCCGGTTCGACATGCCCGGTCTCTCCTCCTTCGTCAGGTCCTGGGCGCCGGATACCGATCTCAAAGCCCTGGAAGGCTTTGCCAAGGGGCAGGATTTTACCTTCGACGGCAATATCCGCGGGTTCCTGAACAGAATGGGCATCCAGGGGGAACTGGCCGCCGGTGAAGGTTCCCTCCTGGCCGACGTGCTCCTGCTGAACGCAGCCGATCCCCACCATGACATCGGCCTGGAAGGCTCCCTCCAGACCCGTTCCCTGGATATGGGAAGGATCCTGGGCACGGAATCGCTGGGAGAAGTGAGCCTCAGCACCCGGCTGAAAACCACGCTTGCCGCCGGCGGACCGGACCTCCAGATAGACACCCTGCATATCTCCCGGCTCCGGGCCCTGGACTATGACTATACCGGCATTTCCGGATCCGGACTGTACAAAGGGGGCGCATTCGACGGCCGCATCGTGGCCTCGGACCCCAACCTAAGTTTCCTCTTCCAGGGAGTGTGCAACCTGTCCAACCACGCAAAGGACGCCAATTATCAGTTCTTCGCCAGCCTGGGTTACGCCGACCTCAACGCCCTCCATCTGGACAACCGCGGCACCTCGCGGATCAGTTTCGAAGCCGATGCCAATCTCTTCCAGTCCGGAAAGGAGAACCTCTCCGGCGATTTCTCCATCCGCGGACTCACCCTGGAGAATGACGCCGGCCTCATGGACATCGGCAATATCGTCCTGAATGCCAGCGCCGGGGAATTCCTGCATACGATGACGCTTCGCTCCGATTTCCTGGACGGCACTTATTCCGGCGGAAAATCGGCCCTGGTCTTCGTCAACGACCTCAAGCACCTGGTGCTGGATTCGGAACTTCCCTCCCTCACCAGCGGAACCGCCGAACCCTGGGACGGTACCGCCTACGACCTGTCCCTCCTGTTCCGGGACGCCCGGGACATCCTCAGCTTTGCTGTTCCGGGGCTCTATATCGAGAACAACACCCGCCTGACGCTGTCCATTGACCGCAGCGGCACGCTGGGAGGAAAGATCCAATCGGGCAGACTTGCCTTCAACGAGAATTATATCAGGGACGTCAGCCTGACCGTGGACAATGCCAGCTCTTCCCTCCAGGCCGATCTGACCGGCTCCGTCCTGCACGTCTCCGGCATTGACCTCAACGCCAACCGGCTCAGCCTGTATGCCAACGACGACCACCTGGGACTGGGCTACTCGTTCGACAACGAGGAAGAGGAGGCCACCCGCGGGGAACTCATCCTCAGTGCCGACCTGTCGCGGGACGAGAACGGCATCCTGGCCATATCGGCCCAGGCGCTCCCCTCCAACATCTATTACAAAGGGGAAGGATGGGGACTCACCTCGGACCAGATCCTTTACAGGGACGGAGAGGTCAGCGTGAAACAGCTCCTGGCCTCGCATGAAGACCAGGCCCTCCTGGTAGACGGCGGCTTCTCTCCCAGGCAGGCGGACACGCTGTCGGTGCGGATGGAGAAATTTGACATGGCCTTCCTGAACACCTTCACGGGCGGCAAGCCCCAGGTACAGGGAAGGGCTACGGGGCAGGCGCTGGTCATCTCCCCTTCCGCCCCCGCCATCGGCCTGCTGGCCGGCATCACCTGCGATTCTACGATGGTGGCCGGAAAACCGCTCGGGAAACTGGATATCTCCAGCGTCTGGAACGAGCAGGAAAGCCGGTTCGACTTCAATCTGGGCAACGACCTTTCCGGCCGTCAGTCCATGGGCATCAGCGGTTTCCTGAAACCCTCGGCCAGCGAACTGAGCGCCCGTGCAAAACTGGACGGCTTCGACCTCGGCTATGCCTCTCCCGTGCTGGAGGGCCTCTTCTCAGAATTCGGCGGTCTGCTCAGCGGTACGCTGGGCGTGGACGGCACTTTCCAGAAGCTGCATCTTTCCAGCGAGAATCTCCACCTTTCCGACGGCCTCCTCACCCTGGATTTCACCCAGGTTCCCTATCAGGTAGAAGGCGACCTGGACCTGGACGACAAGGGACTTCACTTCACGCGGGTTTCGGTCCGTGACGGACTGGACGGGAGCGGAACCGTACGGGGCAGCCTGCTGCTGGACGGATTCAGCCGCTATGGGCTGGATACGCACATCCGCCTGAGCCGGATGAAGGTGATGGGACTCCCGAAGGGCCTCAATTCGATGTTCTACGGCACCCTGTACGCTACGGGATCGGCCGATATCACCGGGTGGGCGCCCAATCTCCGGCTGGATATCGACGCCACCACCGTCAAGGAAGGGGAACTGCATATCAGCGCCAGCTCGGGCGGTTCCGGACACTCCCGGCAGCTCCTCACTTTCACGGAGCCTCCGGTGGAAGAAATCATCGACCCGTACGAACAGATGATCGCTTCAGGGCCGAAGGCCAGTACGGGCAACGGCAATTTCGGCATCCACCTCAACGTGCGGCCCACTACCGACGCCACCGTTTACATCGACATCAGCGACGAGAATTCCCTGAAAGCCAGCGGAAGCGGCAATATCGAGATCGACAGCCAGAGCGCCACCAACTCGTTTACGCTGAACGGCAACTATACGCTGAACCAGGGTAGTTTCCATTTCTCCGCCCTCAACCTCGTGAGCCGCGACTTCACCATCCAGGACGGCAGTTCCCTCCGTTTCAACGGAGACCTCTGGGACACGGACCTCAATGTGAACGGCCTGTACGTGACCAAAGCCAGCCTCGCCAACCTGATTGCCGATGAAAATGCCGTCACCCGCCGTACGGTCGAGTGCGGCATCAACATTTCCGACAAGCTGCGCAACCCCCAGGTCCAGTTCTCCATCGACATCCCCGACTTGAACCCTACGGCACAGGCACAGGTGGATGCCGCCCTGAACACGGAGGACAAGGTGCAGCGGCAGTTCCTGTACCTGCTGCTGGCCGGCGGTTTCCTGCCGTCGGAAGAATCCGGCATCACCACCAACGGCTCCGAAATGCTGTTCTCCAACGTAACCGGCATCATGGCCGGGCAGCTGAACAATATTTTCGAGAAACTTGACATCCCCCTGGACCTCGGCCTCAATTACCAGTCTACAAACGCAGGAAGCAACATCTTCGACGTCGCCCTTTCCACCCAGCTTTTCAACAACCGGGTCATCGTGAACGGGTCCGTCGGCAACAAGCCCCTTTACGGAGGCGCCACCACTTCGGAAGTGGCGGGAGACATCGACATAGAAATCAAACTGAACAACAGCGGCTCGCTGCGGGCGAACTTGTTCTCGCATTCGGCCGACCAGCTCACCTCTTATCTGGACAACAGCCAGCGGAACGGCGGCGGCATAGCCTACCAGCGGGAATTCAACACTTTCATGCAGTTCATCCGGAGCCTGTTCCAGCCCCGCCAGGTCAGGGCGGAAGAAGAGCGTCCCGCTCCGGGAACACCCAGGGAAAGCAGTCCCCGTCCCCGCGGCAACGCCCAGGTTCTCTTACAAATCGACTCAACCGGACATGCAACCTACCAGGACCCCCTACGGTAAATTATATCTCATCCCTTCTCCGCTGGGTGAAGGTGATCCGGCCGACGTGATTCCCGCGCCGGTGCTTTCGCTGCTGCAGGAATTGGACTGTTTCGTGGTGGAAGAAGTGCGCACAGCCCGCCGCTACCTTTCCAAGGCCGGCCTCAAAGGGCAGATCGACCGGCTGGAATTCCACCAGCTCAACGAACACACCGCTCCCGGAGAGGTGGAACAGTACCTGACCCTGTTCAGGGACGGTCGCAGTGTGGGGCTTATCTCGGAAGCCGGACTCCCGGCTGTTGCCGACCCCGGCGCGCTCCTGGTCGCCCTCTGCCACAGGCACGGGATTGAGGTGGTCCCTTTCGTCGGCCCATCGTCCCTGATGCTGGCCCTGATGGCTTCCGGACTCAACGGACAGTCCTTCGCATTTGCCGGATACATCCCCGCCAAGACGGAAGAACGCAGAAACGCCCTCAAAACCCTGGAAAAACGGTCCGCCGGCTCCCGCCAGACCCAGATCCTCATCGAAACTCCTTACAGGAACGACGCCCTCCTGGCCGATATGCTCCAGTGCCTGGGCGGACAAACCCGTCTTTGCATCGCCGCCAACATCACCTGTCCCGACGCCTTCATCAAAACCAAAACCGTGACGGAATGGAAGCAGGCCATTCCCGTAATCGGCAAACGTCCCTGCGTATTCCTTTTCCTGGCCCGATGATGAAGATTGCCTTTACTACCCTGGGATGCAAACTGAATTACGCGGAGACCTCCACCTATGAACGCGGTTTCCTGGCCGAAGGCTGGGAAATAGTGCCCTGGACCTCCCGGGCCGATGTCTACCTGATCAATACCTGCGCCGTGACAGAGACGGCCGAGAAGAAGTCCCGCAACCTGATCCGGCGCGCCCACAAAACGGCGCCGGACGCCCGGATTGTCGTGACCGGCTGCTATGCAGAACTGCGGAAAGAGGCTCTGCTGGCCATAGAAGGTGTATGGAAGGTTTTCGGAGCAGCGGAAAAATCCTCGGTGGTCCCCGTCACCGCCTCGTTGTCAGTCCTGTCCACAGAAACCGGCCGAAACGTGGACAGAACCGGTGTTTCCGGCTCTTCGTCCACAAAACCGGGCCGAAACGTGGACGGAACCGGTGTTTCCGGCTCTTCGTCCACAAAACCGGGCCAAAACGTGGACGGAACCTTCGGAGCCTATTCCAGCGGAGAGCGTACACAGAGTTTCCTGAAGGTGCAGGACGGATGCGACAACTTCTGCGCCTATTGCACGGTCCCCTACGCCAGAGGCAGGAGCCGGAGCATCCCTATTTGCGAAGTCGTGAAAATGGCCCGGAGCATCGCCGCCGACGGGGTGAAGGAAGTAGTGCTCACCGGCGTGAACACGGGGGATTTCGGCCGCACCGGCGGAGAGAGTTTCCTGGACCTGCTGAAGGCACTGAACGAGGTGGAAGGGATTGAACGATACCGGATTTCCTCCATCGAGCCGAACCTGATCACCTCGGAAATCATAGACTGGATCGCCTCCGGAACCAAATTCCAGCGGCATTTTCATATTCCGCTGCAAAGCGGCAGCGATACCCTGCTCAAAAGAGTGGGGCGCCGGTACGACACAGCCCTTTTCGCCTCCCGCATCGACTACATCCGGTCGGCCATGGAACGCCCGGGAGAGCCGCTCGTTTTCTTCGGCATCGACGTCATCGTGGGACTCCCCGGCGAAACGGAAGAACTGTTCATGGAAACCTACCATTTCCTGAAAGACCGCATCCGCCCGGCATTTATCCACGTATTTCCCTATTCGCGCAGGCCCGGCACCCGTGCCGCCGAATGGAAGGACCAGGTACAGGACAGCATCAAGACCGAACGAGTCGCGCGGCTGGAAACACTTTGCCGGGAACTGCACGACGCCTTCTTGGAAGCCAACAAAGGCCTTCCCGGACGCGTCCTGTGGGAATCGACCCGGAAAGACGGGAAAATGGGCGGATACACAGGCAATTACATCCGGGTGGAAAGGCCTTTCGATCCCGCCCGGGTCAACGAATTGGAGGATATCATACTATGAGCAAACTGACTTTTCTGGGAACAGGGACTTCGCAGGGCGTTCCCATCATCGCCTGCCAGTGCGCCGTCTGCAAATCGGCCGATGCCAGGGACAAACGGTTCCGCTCGGCCGCCCTGGTGGAACATGACGGGCTTTCCATCCTGGTGGATGCCGGCCCGGATTTCCGCTCCCAGATGCTTGCCCACGATGTCCGCCATCTGGACGCCATCCTCCTCACCCACAACCACAAAGATCACACGGGCGGCCTGGACGACGTCCGCTCTTTCAACTATATCGACCGGAAAGCCGTGGAAATCTACTGCGAGCCCCGGGTACTCCAGTCACTCCGGAACGACTACGCCTACGCCTTCGCGGAGCACAAATACCCCGGCGCTCCCGAATGGCACGTCCATCTGATTGACGAAAGGCCTTTCCGGGTCGATTCCCTGAAAGACACCGGCGAACTGGAATGGGTCCATGACGTGGGCTATTTCTACCGCCAGGCCGACGGCAGCCTCAAACCTTCGGACAACGCCATCCTACAGGCTTCTCTGGAGCGTCCCAACATCATCCCCATCCGGGGCTTGCACGACCAGCTGCCCGTCCTGGGATTCCGCTTCGGAAACATCGCCTATATCACGGACATGAGCACCCTTCCCGACAGCGAGTTCGAAAAACTGGAAGGGCTGGAACACCTGACGCTCAACACGGTAGGTTATCATCCACACCATTCCCATTTCTCCCTGGAAGAAGCCCTGGAACTGGCCGGAAGGATCGGTGCCCGCCACACCTGGCTGACCCATCTTTCGCACGCTTTCCCCCGCCATGAACAGTTCTGCCAAGACTTGCGCCGGCTGTGCGAGGAAAAAAACATCCGTTCCGAAGTGCTCCCCGCCTATGACGGGCTTACCCTATCCGACTGACGCCTTCCCCGTATTCCGCCGACCATCGGAGCGCATCTTTTCCACCTCCCGGACACAAAAAAGGCTGACCGAAGTCAACATGACTTTGATCAGCCTTATCTCCTGTTTTCGTCAATGAGGCACCCGCTTTTTATTCGGGCGTGCAGATGAGGTCGTAGACCTGCTGTTGCTCGGCATCCATCCGGAGCAAAACGGACATTGGTTTGCGCGTATTGGGCGACACATAGTTCAATCGATACA
>JAFUWW010000066.1 GCA_017471085.1 Bacteroidales bacterium
CGCAGTTCGACGTAGTGGCCCGCGCTGCCGTCCAGATCAAGAACGCCATCGACGCCACCATCAAGCTCGGCGGTTCCAACTATGTGTTCTGGGGCGGCCGTGAAGGATACTACACCCTGCTGAACACCCAGATGCAGCGCGAGAAGGACCACCTCGGCAAACTGCTCACCGCCGCCCGCGACTATGCCCGCAAGAACGGCTTCAAGGGCACCTTCCTCATCGAGCCCAAGCCGATGGAGCCCACCAAGCACCAGTACGACGTAGACACGGAGACCGTGATCGGCTTCCTCCGCGCCAACGGCCTGGAGAAAGACTTCAAGGTGAACATCGAGGTGAACCACGCCACCCTGGCCGGCCATACCTTCGAGCATGAACTCACCGTGGCCGTGGACAACGGCTTCCTGGGATCCATCGACGCCAACCGCGGCGACGCCCAGAACGGCTGGGATACGGACCAGTTCCCGGTAGACCCGTACGACCTCACCCAGGCCATGATGCAGATCATCCGCAACGGCGGCCTCGGCAACGGCGGTACCAACTTCGACGCCAAACTGCGCCGTTCCTCCACCGATCCTGAGGACATCTTCATCGCCCACATCAGCGCCATGGACGCCATGGCCCACGCCCTGCTCAACGCAGCCGCCGTGCTGGAAGAAAGTCCGCTCTGTGAGATGGTCAAGGAGCGCTACGCTTCCTTCGACAGCGGTCTCGGCAAGAAGTTCGAAGAGGGCAAGGCTACCCTGGAAGAAATCTACGAGTATGCCAAGAAGAGCGGCGAACCCGTGGTCGCTTCCGGCAAGCAGGAGCTCTACGAAACCCTGCTGAACCTCTACGCCAAGTAGTTTTATTCTGAGGGAGGCTGTCATTTCCCAGGAAGTGGCAGCCTCTTTTTTTATTTTCGGTATATGCAAACTTATCGTCAAAAAGGGAGCCCGGCCTATCTGTTCGGGATTGTACTGGTAGCCGTGATCGGCGGCCTTCTGTTCGGATACGATACCGCTGTTATCTCAGGCGCCGAAAAGGGCCTCCAGGCCTTCTTCCAGGGCGCCTCGGACTTCAACTACACCGACGGTCTGCACGGGTTCACCACCTCCAGCGCCCTCATCGGCTGCATCATCGGCGCTTTCATCTCCGGCTTCATGGCCTCCCGCCTGGGCCGCAAGCGCTCGCTGTTCATCGCCGGCATCCTCTTTTTCCTGTCGGCCCTGGGCTCCTACTATCCGGAGTTCCTGTTCTTCCCCAAGGGCGTGGCTTCCAAGAGCCTTCTCGTCGCCTTCAACCTGTACCGTGTGCTGGGTGGCATCGGCGTAGGCCTGGCATCGGCCCTGTGCCCCATGTACATCGCCGAGGTGGCGCCGGCAGGCAAGCGCGGAACCCTGGTTTCCTGGAACCAGTTCGCTATCATCTTCGGCCAGCTGGTGGTCTACTTCGTGAACTTCCTCATCATCCGCTCGCATGCGTCCGACCCTGACGTGCTGGCCTGGACCAACAGCATCGGCTGGAGAGTGATGTTCGTTTCCGAGGCGGTTCCCGCCGGCCTGTTCGCCCTCCTGATCCTCCTGGTGCCCGAAACGCCGCGTTACCTGGCCCTCAACGGTCAGGACGACAAGGCCCTCACCGTGCTCTCCAATGTGAACGGCGAAGCCAAGGCCCGCGAGATTCTGGCCGAAATCAAGGCCACAGCCGTGGAAAAGACGGAAAAACTCTTCGCCTATGGCTTCATGGTAGTGTTCATCGGCTGCATGCTCTCGGTGTTCCAGCAGGTGATCGGCATCAACGCCGTGCTCTATTTCGCGCCGCGTATCTTCGAGTCGATGGGCGTGTCCAACAACATGCTCTTCACCGTGATCATGGGCATCATCAACATCAGCTTCACGCTGGTGGCCGTGTTCACCGTGGAGAAACTGGGCCGCAAACCGCTCCTGATCACCGGTTCCCTGGGCATGGCACTGGGCGCCCTGGGCGTGGCCCTTTCCAATGTGGTCTCCCTGCCCGCCGTGATTCCCGTCATCAGCATCATGGTGTACAGCGCCTCGTTCATGTTCAGCTGGGGTCCCATCTGCTGGGTCTACATCTCGGAAATCTTCCCCAACACCATCCGCAGCCAGGCCACGGCCATCGCAGTCGCCTTCCAGTGGATTTTCAACTTCATCGTGTCCAGCACCTTCGTGCCCATGTACAACATGAAGCTGGGGTCGATGGGTGACAGCTTCGGCCACTTCTTCGCCTATGCCCTCTACGGAGTAATCTGCGTGGTGGCCGCCATCTTCGTATGGCGTCTGGTCCCCGAGACCAAGGGCAAGACCCTGGAAGACATGACCACCCTCTGGCGCGAGCGCAACAAGAAGAAGGCCTAGTCCCGTTTTCGGGACAAACAGCATCCCGTCAACTTCGTGCGCGATTCAAGCTGTGGCAATTATTTGCTTTTTCATCAAATAATTGCCACATTTGTATTTACCAAACTGAAAACCTTTAAATACCATTATTATGACCTGGATTATTGTCATTGCCGTCATCGCCCTGCTGGTACTGTGGGGAATCTCCATCCAGAACAAGCTTGTCCAGAGCGATGAACTCTGCAAAAACGCCCTGCGTCAGATCAACGTGCAGCAGGTCAGCCGCTACGATGCCATTGCAGCGCTGGTCAAACTCACCCGCGAATATGCCTCCTACGAAGGGGAGACCCTCCAGAAGGTGATCGAAGCCCGCAAGATCACATCTTCGGCCAATCCTTCCGTGGCCGACATCAACGCCAATGAGGCCGCCCTGCAGGAAATGAGTGCCAAGCTCATCGCCGTGGCGGAAAGATATCCGGAACTCAAGGCCAACGAGAACTACGCCAAGACCATGGACAGCATCAAGGAATATGAAGAGAACGTCCGCCTGGCCCGTATGACCTTCAACGACACCGTGACCAAATACAACAACCAGGTGCGCATGTTCCCCGGTTCCGTCGTAGCCGGCATCCTGAACTTCCCCGCCCGCGAATACCTGGCCGAGGATACCTCCAAGAAAGATTATCCCACCATCTAGTGAAACGGGTTCTCACCTTTCTGCTGGCGGCGGTCATCGGACTGTCCGCCGGGGCGCGGCAACTGACCCGCGACCTGGACATCACCGTGGAGCTGCACCAGGACGGCAGCGCGTGGATCACCCAGGTCTGGGACGCCTACTCCAACGAAGGCACGGAATGGTACATTCCCATCGGGAACTTAGGCCCGATGACCGTCTCGGACCTTTCCGTCAGTGAAAACGGAACGGCCTTCGAGAGCGTCGGCGACAACTGGGACGTAGACTGGTCGCGAAGCCGGAAAGCCGGAAAATGCGGCATCATCCGTAAAAGCAACGGCGTGGAGCTTTGCTGGGGCATCGGCGATTACACAGACCACAAATGGGTGGTCCGCTATAAAGTCACCGGCCTGGTACAGTCCCTCATGGATGCCGATGCCTTCAATTTCATGTTCGTGGCACCCGGTCTGGCCGCCTCGCCGGACCATGTCAGGGTAGTGATGAGGATGGCGTTTGAAGCCCCCGAGCTCACCTACGACAACACGCGGGTCTGGCTGTTCGGCAGCGAGAGCGACATCCACGTGAGGAACGGCTTCATCGTCGCTGAGTCGACGGAGCCCTTCGAGTACCGCAGCAGCCTCATCGCCCTGGTAAGGTTCGACAAGGGTATTTTCAACCCTGCCGTTTCCCGGGGTGAACCTTTCCAGTCCATGCTGGACACCGCCCTGGAAGGCAGTTCCTACGGCGAAGATGAAGACGACGAAACCTTCTTCCTGATCGGCTTCGCCCTTGTCGTCCTCGGATCCCTGGCTTTCCTGATCTTTGCGGGAGTGGCCACCGCCCTGGGCTACAAGTACAGGAAATCCTTCTTCGGCAAGAGCAAGATTACGGAATGGTACCGGGACATCCCGGTAGAGGGCAATCTCAATGCCGCATATTATGTGCTGGAAGCAGGCCGGCGGTTCGTCGGGCAGTCCAGCCCCCAGAACCTCATCGGCGCCTACTTCCTGCGCTGGATCCTGAACGGAGACGTCCAGGTGGAACAGGACCCTTCCTCGTCCAAGCGTGTGAACCTCAAGTTCATCAATAAGGAAGGCTATACCGGCGAAGTGGAAGACTCCCTGTTCCGGATGGCCCTCACCGCCAGCGGCTCCAACGAAGTCCTGGAAAAGAATGAATTCGAGAACTGGTCCAAGAAGAATTACCAGAAGGTCACCAAATGGCCGGACCGCGCCAAAGCTGCCGGCAAGTCCTGGTTCAGCGGCAAAGGCTGGCTCAAGCCCGGGGACAAGACCACGGAAGAAGGAGCGAAAGAAGCCTCCCATGTGATTGAGTTCAAGAATTTCCTGAACGATTTCACCCTCTCCAAGGAACGGGGAGCCATCGAGGTGGGCCTTTGGAAAGAATATCTGGTGTTTGCCCAGCTCTTCGGCATCGCGGACAAGGTGGCCAAGCAGTTCCAGAAACTGTATCCGGCCGAATTCCAGGAACTCTCCCGGAGCACGGGCGCTGACCTGATGAATACCATCTATATGTCCAACTACCTGTCCTCCAGAGGTTTCACCGGTGCGGCGGCCAAGGCCGGCAGCATCAGCGGAACCGGCGGCCACGGCTCCTTCGGCGGTGGCGGCGGCTTCTCCGGAGGCGGCTTCGGCGGAGGCGCCCGCTAGAGATGCATTTCGGACATAATTGACAATTTGGGTTGGTGTTTATGACTTTTGCGGTAGGTGACGGCCACCGTCCCTGCCGCGTTGTCACGAAATCGGCCCTGGAGTGCACTGCGGTTGTCAACGCGGCAATGTTATTGGTCTATAGGGCCCGTTTCGTTGCCGCGTTGGTCATGAAATCGGCCCTGGAGTGCACTGCGGTTGTCAACGCGGCAAGAGGCCGCCTTCCTGCCGGCTTGTTGCTTCCTGCAAGCGCCGCGGTAGATGCCGCGCAAAGGGCCATGCACTCCCCGCTGCTTTTGCCGCCAACTGCCTAAAGCACACTTTCGCCCTCCCAGGCCCCATTTCGTGCTTTAGCCACATCTGCACACCTGCTCTAAAGAACACTTTCGCCCTCCCAGGCCCCATTTCGTGCTTTAGCCACCACTGCACCACCTGCCTAAAGCACACTTTTGCCCTCCCAGGCCCCATTTCGTGCTTTAGCCACCACTGCACCACCTGCCTAAAGCACACTTTTGCCCTCCCAGGCCCCATTCCGTGCTTTAGCCACCACTGCATCACCTGCCTAAAGCACACTTTCGCCCTTCCAAGCCCTATTTCGTGCTTTAGCCATGCGTGACACCGGAACAGGCAAATAGGCAGTTTGGATCAACACAGATAATCAGTTATAAATATCAGTTCCGTGTTTTTTTAGGAGCTGGTGAAAAAATATGTTTGGCTCAATGTTAAAAGTAGGTTGTAAAGTTTTTTTGTAGTACAGTTGTCGCGCCCTGCGGTTACAAAGGCATTATTGGAGACGGTATTCCCGCCTTTTTTACAGGAACTTCGACACTGAAATGATCCGCGCTGATTCCTCGTCAGAACAGGTTCAAGTGGATTTGGAAAAAGCGACTATGCGATTGCAGCATGTTTCATTCTTAGTCAAGAATAAGGGTCAGAACGTGACACTGATTGCGCCAAGTATCATTCTTAGTCAAGAATAAGGGTTAGAACGTGACGAAGATTACACATGTATGTGTCAGCTAAGAACCCGAGCCATAAAACAACCAGGTTTTTGCATTGAGGC
>JAFUWW010000067.1 GCA_017471085.1 Bacteroidales bacterium
ATCGCGCAGAACCAGGCCTCCCGCGGCACCCAGGGCGTCCATTACTGGGTCCATAACAACATGATCACGATCAATGGTCAGAAGATGGGCAAGTCCCTCGGGAACTTCATCACCCTGCCGGAACTCTTCAGCGGCAACCATCCCAAGCTGGAGCGCGCCTACAGCCCGATGACCGTCCGTTTCTTCATCCTCCAGGCCCACTACCGCAGCACCCTGGACTTCTCCAACGAGGCCCTGCAGGCCGCAGAAAAGGGCTACAAGCGCCTGATGCAGGCGGGACGGGAGCTGGGCGCCGGGGAGGGTGTCATTCCGAGCGAAGAGAAGGAATCTCTTTCCCGGGAAGTGCAGACCCTCATCGACAACGTCTATGAGGCGCTCTGCGACGATTTGAATACGCCGATCGCCATCGCGCACCTGTTCGAAGCCGTGAAGCTCATCAACGGCGGCAAGCTCCCCGAGGGTGACAAGGCTGCCCTGCGGAAGCTTTTCGAAGACGTTGTCTACGGTGTCCTGGGCCTTCGCGACGAAGAGGCCGCCGGCGGTTCCGGCAAGGCCGAAAAGGCCCTGGAAGGCGTGATGGACATTGTCCTGGAGGACCGCGCCAAAGCCCGTGCGGAGAAGAACTGGGCCGAATCTGACCGTATCCGCGACCTCCTCGCCTCCTTCGGCATCACCGTGAAGGATACCAAGGAAGGTGCAACCTGGACGCTGGAATAGATTCTTTCGTCGGTCTTCGACCTCCTCAGAATGACAAAAAACCTGTCATTCCGAGCGGAGCGAAGGATCTGGCAAGAAGGTCTGTCATTCCGAGCGGAGCGAAGGAATCTCAAACCAATGAAAAGTATGAAGTTCATTTCCTGGAACGTGAACGGCCTCCGGGCCGTGGCGGGGAAGGGGTTCGCGGACGTTTTCGTGGACCTGGACGCCGATTTTTTCTGCCTGCAGGAGACCAAGCTGCAGGCTGGCCAGATCGACCTGGAATTTCCCGGATACCAGTCCTATTGGGATTATGCCGAAAAGAAGGGTTATGCCGGTACGGCCATCTATACGAAGCATGAGCCGCTGTCGGTCCGGTATGGGATCGGTGTGGACGAGCACGACCACGAGGGGAGGGCGGTTACGCTGGAATATCCGGATTTCTTCCTGGTGTGCTCCTATGTGCCCAATTCACAGGACGGTCTCAAGCGGCTCGACTACCGTATGCGCTGGGAGGACGATATGCGCGCCTACCTGTGCGGCCTTCCGAAACCGGTCGTCTTCTGCGGCGACCTGAATGTGGCGCACGAGGAAATCGACATCAAGAATCCCGCTTCCAACCGCCGCAACGCCGGTTTCACCGATGAAGAGCGGGCGAAGTTCGGAGAGCTCCTCCGGGCCGGCTTCATCGACACCTGGCGCTTCCAGCATCCGGATGAGGTGAAGTATTCCTGGTGGTCCTACCGCTTCAACGCCCGAGCGAACAACGCCGGCTGGCGCATCGACTACTTCGTCGTCTCCGAAGCCCTCCGCGACCGCATCGTCTCCACGGAGATCCACAACGAGATCTTCGGTTCCGACCACTGCCCGGTGGAACTGGTATTGCGGTAGGGTGCGGCTCCCGCGCCGCGTCGGGAACGCTTCTCCTTCCGAAGTGCTGATGGTGGTCCACACTCTGGACCACCATCAGCGAAAATCAGGGTTAAGTGCCGATGGTGTGGCCTTTTTGTGGGACACCATCGGCAGTAACTCATATTTTGTCCAGCAGTTCGGTCACCTCTTTATAGGAGCGTTCTGTAACCCGCATGAGTTGGTTGGCATTGGAAGAGAAACGGTAGCGGAGTTGCTTGAGCAGTTCGCCCAGCTCTTCTTCCGTCAAATCCGCGAGGGCGGGTTTCCTGAACAAGGACTGGCATAAGTCGGGGACGGCTGATCGGACAAGTTGGTCACGGAAGGAGGGAGGGTCATTCTGGCTGGAAGAGAGACGCCTTTTGGCCTTGGAGGAATTCTGAAGGAAATAATTCATCCGTTTGGGCGTGCGGAAAACGGTTTCCACAAACGTTACCGGGACATAGGATTCGGGAAGGATGTAGCCGTCTTCCCCAACCAGCCAGTGGGGTGGCATAGGCTGCGTACTGTGAAGCAGGGCGTAACGGGCCCGGTCGGACAAAGAGCCTAACCGGCGTCCTTTGGGCGAGATTGCCTTGAAAAAAGCATCCCCCGTTCCCCAGGGATAGCCGGTCGGGCTCAGGCATATTCCAGCCGCCACGCAGTTCATGTGGATATAGGCAATAACCCATTCGAGCGATTCGTCATTCCCGCTGACCGGCTCCACCTGGACACCGACTCTTCGGAGCAGTTCCTTCGTTCCGTATTTCTTGTTGATGTACTGCGAATAGCGTTTCTTGTACTCCTCGATGAACCGGTCTGCCTTTTCACGGGAACAGCATAGGACGAAATGAACGTGATTGGACATCAGGATGAACGAAAGCACGTCCACCGACAAGGCGACGGCAAGAACGGCCACCAGGTTCATTCCCATCCTGTAGTCATCGTCATCCCTGAACCATATCCGGTTCGAAAGATGATCTGTAGTGATAAACCAGATTTCCATACAATCCTTCAGAACACAAATCTCACATGTTGGTCAGAAAAACCGTTGACGCCAGGCATCAACTTCTGCGAAGATACTGTTTTCCGGCGGAAAAGGTGCGTTTATTATCAAGAAAACAATTCATTTTGAAGACCGGATGCCGATGGTGGTCCAGAAGATGGACCACCATCGGCAAAAACAGGGGAAAAACGCTGATGGTGGTCCAGAGCTTGGACCACCATCGGCATTCAGACCATAGAAAGGAGGAATAAACCCCGGAAAGAGGGGAAGGCCGCCTTCTCAGAACGGCAGGTCGTCGTCGGGAGCGCCGGCATCGGACTGGGCGGGGGACTGGAAGGGCTGCTGTGCAGCCCGGGTGCCACCGAAGCCGCCGCCCGGCTGAGGGTTGTCCTGCGGATGGCCGCCCAGGTTGCCGCCCGGTTGGGATGCGTAGCCGCCCTGCGGTGCGCCCGGCTGGCTGGAATAACCACCCTGGGAGCCGGCTTGTCCGGAATAACCGCCCTGTCCGTTATAGCCTCCCTGTCCGGCGTATCCACCCTGGCCCTGCGGGGCGTCGGGGCGTTTGCCCAGGAGCTGGAGGTTGTCCACCTGGATTTCGGTGGTGTAGCGCTTGTTGCCAGTCTGGTCGGTCCACTGGCGGGTGCGGATCTTGCCTTCGATGAAGACCTGGCTGCCCTTGTGGACGAATCTTTCGATGAGGTCGGCGTTGTTCCGCCAGGCGTCGATGCTGTGCCATTCCGTGTTCTCGCGGGTTTCGCCGTTGCGGTCGCGATAGCGTTCGGTGGTGGCGAGGCGGAAGGTGGCTACCTTGGTGTTGCCCTGGGGGCCTTGGGGATTGGAATCGAGGTAACGGATTTCGGGGTCATTTCCAACGTTACCGATCAGCATGACTTTGTTGAGTGCCATAATGCAATGTATGTTTGGTTCTAACAAAGTTAGCAAAAAATCCGCAACATCGCATCGCGGTCGGGTGCTTCCGAAGTAAAAATCGAATACCCCGCCACGGCCTGGTACAGCAGCCAGCGGAGACCGGAGACATAGGCCCGTCCCCGGCCTGCGAGGATGGGTGTCCGATAATTGGCTTCGAGGATCACGGCATCCGGGAAAT
>JAFUWW010000068.1 GCA_017471085.1 Bacteroidales bacterium
CTAAAGCACACTTTCACCTTTCCAAGCCACATTTCGTGCTTTAGCCATACCTGCTCACCCACACTAAAGCACACTTTCACCTTTCCAAGCCACATTTCGTGCTTTAGCCATAACCGCGCACCCACACTAAAGCACACTTTCGCTCTTCCAGGCCCTATTTCGTGCTTTAGCCAAAGATCAAGAACAGGGTCGCCCGTGGCAACAGCCGGGGGATGAAGAAAGAAGCCCCACAATCATGACATTTATACCTCTGACGGCCTCGTCTTGCCCCCCAACGAATAATGCTCAAAGAGTCACATTGGGGACATCTTTGACGCCTCCTTGTTTTCGATATATCAAAACTTTATTGAAACGCATTTTAATAAAGTACACATAAATGCAAATATATCAAATACTTATAAGGTGTTTTACCAACCGGAAATGTCAATTATATCGGAATCAGGCCCCCAGTTAGCCGAAGACAATGGACTACAAGAAAAGGATTGGCGTCTGCCAATCCTTTTCTTGTAGCCCCACGAGGAATCGAACCTCGATTTAAAGTTTAGGAAACTTCCGTTCTATCCGTTGAACTATGAGGCCATCCAAGTGGCCGGAAGATTCCGGCATGGGTATTACTCTGCGCTCTTGACGATGATCTGACGACCGCGATAGTAGCCACACTCAGGGCATACACGGTGATACATCACGGTTGCACCGCAGTTAGGGCAGGCAGCCAGGGTAGGAACGGGCGCGAAATCATGCGTACGACGCTTGTCTCTTCTCTGCTTGGAGAGTTTGTGTTTCGGATGTGCCATTGTTATATCTTTTAATTGTTATTTGCTTCAAAAAGTCCTTTCAGAGCTGCGAACGGGCTGCTCGAAGCAGCCTCCTCGTCCCCATGCTCCCGACTCAGAAACCTGACGGTGTCCGGATTGCATCCGCCTTCCGGATGCACCCGCTGGATGGGCAGCGACAGGCATACGTAATCGTAAACTGCCTGCCGGAGGTCCAACTCCTTGTCCGCCACGCCAACCTGAAGAATTTCCCTTCCATCCTCGGAGAGGTCTTCTTCTGTGGCGTCGAACCGGACGCTGAACCGCTGAGACGCCTCCACGGGCAGGGTGAGCGGCTCCAGGCATCGGTCACAGGGAACCGTCACGGTTCCGCGCAACTGGAGATCTGCCGTAACCTTCTGCGCACCGGTCTTCACCACCTTCACCTCAACATCCACACTGGCGTCCAGGATTTCTGTATTGTCAAACGTTTGAAAGAACTCTAATCCTGCGTGAGAGCGGAAGTTCCGCTCCCCTGCAGCCCAACCGTCCAAGGGTATGACCAAAGCGTTCATTGCCACATAAACAGATTAAGGGGTGCAAAGATACGAATAATTTTTGGAAAATCAATCCTCCGTGGTCGAATTTCTCTTTCTGTCAAGCGGATCCAGCTGGATTTTGCGCATCCGCATGTGATTCGGAGTGATTTCCACCAGTTCATCTTCCTGGATATACTCGAGTGCCTCTTCCAGGGAGAACTTGATGGCCGGGGGCAGCACCACTTTCTCGTCCGATCCGGAAGCACGCACGTTGGTGAGTTTCTTGGTCTTGCAGATATTGATGTTCAGGTCGCGGTCACGGGTGTGCTCACCCACTACCTGGCCACCGTAAATCTCCTCGCCGGGCTCCACAAAGAACCGACCGCGGTCCAGCAGCTTGTTCATGGAATAGGCAATGGCTTCGCCGGTCTCCAGGGACACCAGAGAACCGTTGGTCCGCATCTCGATATCGCCCTTGTAAGGCTGATAATCCTTGAAGCGGTGGGCCACCACAGCCTCGCCCTGCGTTGCCGTGAGCAGGTTGGAGCGAAGACCCATCAGACCGCGGGTAGGAATCTCGAATTCCAGCAGGGTCCGGTCGCCGCGGGGTTCCATCCTGACCAGCGCACCTTTGCGGCGGGTACTCAGTTCGATGGCGGCACCGACGAACTGCTCCGGCACTTCGATGGAGAGCTCTTCAATCGGCTCGCAGCGTTTGCCGCCGATGGTCTTGTCCAGCACCTTGGGCTGCCCCACCTGCAGTTCGAAGCCCTCGCGTCGCATGGTCTCGATGAGCACCGACAGATGCAGCACGCCACGGCCGTACACCACGAAAGAATCGGCATTGACGCCCGGTTTTACGCGAAGGGCCAGGTTCTTCTCCAGTTCTTTGTCCAGACGTTCCTTGATATGCCGGGAAGTGACGAATTTTCCGTCTTTGCCGAAAAACGGCGAATTGTTGATCATGAAGAGCATGCTCATGGTAGGCTCGTCCACTGCGATGGGCGGAAGGGCCTCGGGATTCTCGATATCGGCAATGGTATCGCCGATTTCAAAGCCCTCAATGCCCACAACTGCGCAGATGTCTCCGCACTGGACCTCATCGACATTCGCCTTTCCAAGGCCTTCGAACACCATCAGCTGCTTGATCTTGGACTTTTCCACCATGTCGTAGCGCTTGCACAGGGACACGGGCATGCCGGTCTTCAGGCTGCCGCGCGTGATCCGCCCCACGGCAATCCGGCCCACATAAGGGGAATACTCCAGGGACGATACCAGCATCTGCGGGGTTCCTTCCTTGATTTCCGGAGCGGGGATTTCCTCAAGGATCGTGTCCAGGAGGGCGGTGATGTCCGACGTGGGCTTTTTCCAGTCATAGGACATCCAGCCCTGCTTGGCGCTGCCGTAGATGGTCTTGAACTCCAGCTGGTCTTCGTTGGCGCCCAGGTTGAACATCAGTTCGAACACCTCTTCCTGCACCTCATCCGGACGGCAGTTGGGTTTGTCTACCTTATTGATCACTACGATGGGTTTCTTACCCATGTCGATGGCTTTGTTCAGCACGAATCGGGTCTGCGGCATGCAGCCTTCGAAAGCATCCACCAGCAGCAGCACGCCATCGGCCATGTTGAGGACGCGCTCCACCTCTCCGCCGAAATCACTGTGCCCGGGAGTGTCGATGATATTGATTTTCACTCCTTTGTACGTGACGGACACATTCTTGGCGAGGATGGTGATACCCCGCTCCCGTTCCAGGTCGTTGTTGTCCAGAATCAGGTTTCCGAGGTCTTCCGGTTTACGGACAAGATTGGCCTGATAGATCATTCTGTCCACCAGGGTGGTTTTGCCGTGGTCTACATGGGCGATAATGGCGATGTTTCTGATGTCTTGCATATAGCTTGCGTCAATTATTCTAAATAAATCTTACAAAGTTAACATTTTTTGGCGGAATGTCCATGATGAATCGGCCTTGAAAGTTTTTTTGCAGGTTTTGCCGTTTCGATACATTTTTTTTCACCTGCCCTGGAGGGCCCTGCAAGGCCGATTTTCCCTCTCCGGAAGGGCCTGTGAAAGTTTTTCGCTGTGTTTTCCGCCTGGTTTTCGCATAAAAATCGGCCCGCCAGCACTTCCCAAGGCCGATTTTGAAAGTAAACGTGTAATTTTTCGGAACACGGATAAGTTTTTTCAGCTTTGCAGCAAAAGAAAAACGCTATGAGACGAAGAAAATTGCCACTTATCCTGATTCCGCTCCTCGTGCTGAGTGCCTGCGGGAGCGAAGACCTTCCCGAGCAGCCCCTGCGGCTCCCCGAAGGTGAAGTTTACCATGGAATGATCGAGCTGGGAGAGAAACTGGACGATCCCTACACGGTGGAGAACATGCGGACCGCCCTCACCAAAGTGTACCCGACCAAAGCCAGCCGCATCGACATCCAACCCACGGACCTCTACGTACGTTTTCTGCCCAAGGACGATGCCCAGCTGCAGATGCTGGAGAAAACAGGAATCTACCTGCTCGACCATCCGATGGATTACAGGATCGTCCGTGAAGGAGACTATTACCAGGACCCGGAGGTGGGCGATGAACGCATCACATGGCAGTACTCACTGGTTCCCAGGGATTTCCACTTCCCTCCGGGCATTGAGTACGAAGTCCTGGACCAATGCTATCTGTCAGAAAACGACCCGGCCACGCGGTCGGCTGGCTTCGACATCGACTGGGCGCTGGTGGAAGAGGAGGCCTACCGGCTTACCGGCAACGAAGACCTGTGGATTCCGCCCACCAAGGCAGGAGCCCAGGCCCCTTCCGGACGCATTACCATCGAAGATCCGGACTGCAACGGCGGAAAGCCCTTCGGCCTGGCCGGGGTGATGGTCGCCTGCAATATCTTTGTTAAGATTGCAACCTGCCATACCGACAGGGACGGATATTATCAGATGGACACCCAGTTCTCCGGGGACCCGCGCTACCGCCTGGTATTCAAGAACACCGAAGGATTCTGCATAGGCTTCAACTGGATTGTCGTGCCGGCCTCCGTCTGCACGCTGGGGAAAGGCGGGCCGGAAGGCATCGACTTCAACATTACGCAGGATTCAGACGACAACCTTTTCCGCCGAAGCGTCATCAACAATGCCGCTTATGACTATTACACCCGCTGCAACGAAACCGACCTGGACATCGCACTGCCGCCCGGAGACCTCCGCCTGTGGGTGTTCCCGGACGTGGATTCTTCCAGCGCCTGCATGCTCCACCATGGAGCCTTCCCGCAGTTCAATTTGATCCAGAAACTGATGGAGCAGTACCTGGGAGAGTATATGGCTGCCGTCACCTTCCTGGTGAGGCTCTTTGCCCCGGACATCACCATCGGGACAAAAAACAGAAAGACTTATGCCGACCTGTACGATGCCACCGTGCACGAACTGGCCCATGCCAGCCACTACAGTCTGGCGGGAAACGACTTCTGGGACCCGTACATCCGCTATATCCTGGAAACTTTCATTGCAGAAAAAGGACAGGCCTATGGCACCGGCGGACGGGAAGGGGCAGGCTACTGCGAAGTGGGTGAGATGTGGGCCTACTTCATGGAGGCCTCCCTGTACAAAGACCGGTACAACGTGCCCATGCCCACCTTCGGCACGTCCTATTGGTTCCGCCCGGAAATCTTCTCCTACTTGTACGAACGGGGCATGTCACGGAGCGAGATTTTCCGTGCCCTTAAGCCGAACGTCTGTTCCACGGACGACCTTCGCGACGAGCTCATCGACATGTATCCGGAAAGGGAAACGCTTATAGAACAAACATTTACACAATATGGAAAATAGACAGATTCTTCTTGTAGCCGCCTTCCTGGCCTGCCTCTGCCTCCCCTGCCGGGCCCAGCGATGGTCGCTCTCGACCAATGTACTGGACTATGCCAATTTCGGGACGATGAACCTGGAAGGCAGCCTGGCGACCGGACAGCACTGGTCGATGACTGCCGTCGCCAAGCTCAACCCCTTCCACTACCGGAAGGGCGACCAGCCGTTCAATGCCCGGCAGCAGGTTTATGGCGTTGGGGTGAAATTCTGGCCGTGGCACGTGTATTCGGGCTGGTGGGCAGGGACCAGGCTGCAATACCAGGAATACAACCGCGGAGGCATCCGGGCTCCGGAGACGGACGAAGGAGACCGGTATGGAATCGGCCTTTCGGGCGGATATTCCTACATGCTCAACCGGCACCTGAACCTGGATGTAGGCATCGGCGTCTGGGGCGGCTATGACCGCTATGTCACCTATTCCTGCCCGGTATGCGGCATTACCCTGGACTCCGGGGAACGGACTTTCATCCTGCCTTCGGACCTGATCCTTTCTCTTGTCTATGTATTTTGAGAAACAGCGCGGAAGGGCAGTTTTCCCACCCCTTGTCTTACTTATTTTTGCGGCATCCTGTAGCGTGAAAGAGGCCCGGGAAGACTGCCCTTGCGCCTTGTATGTGGTTCTCTCCGGAAAAGTTCCTTCACCTGTCACCTTGCTGGTGGAAGGAGAAGGATTCCGGGAGGAACACTTGCTGGGAAAGGATACGTTGCTGCTGGTCCGCCCCCCGAAAACCGGAGTCACCGTCAAGGCTGCAGCCGGCGCCCTGCCCGGTGAAGACGGCCGCCTGGAAATTCCCTACGGGTACGACAGTCCGCCCGTCTATCTCTTCACGGAAGAGGTGGACACGGCACCGGATTCTGTCCGCGTACAGGTACAGCTGCAAAAGCATTTCTGCTGCCTGGACATCAGCTTTGACGGTCCTCCGGGATGGGGAGAGCCTTATTGGACCGAAGTCCGCGGGCCAGTGGACGGACTCCTTTGGGACGGAACACCTACTTCCGGTCCTTTTTCCTGCCGGCTGGACGACGGACTCTCTGTCCGCCTTCCCCGGCAAAGCCCGGAACAGATTCTGCTGCTGGATATTACCATGCCCGACCGGGTAGTCCGCACCTTCGACCTGGGCTATTATCTGGAGCAGGCAGGCTATGACTGGAGCGCTCCGGACCTGGAAGACCTGACCCTGGAAATGAACCTGTCAGTGTCCAGGCTGTTTCTGAAAACCGACACCTGGACAACCGCCATTCCCATGGATATAACCATCTGACACATACAAGTTGCCTTCCGGATTCTTTCGTTCATCTGCCCATTCCACTCTAACTATCGGCAAGGCAACTTGTATTTTTACGAAACAATTTTTGATTATTCAAAAAAACTATGTATATTTGCAATCCCAAACGATGCGCGGATGGCGGAATTGGTAGACGCGCTACTCTCAGGAGGTAGTGTCCGAAAGGACGTGTCAGTTCGACTCTGATTTCGCGCACGAAGGATGACTTCAAAAGTCATCCTTTTTCTTTTGTCAAAATGCCACAGAGTGCAGCCAGTGATATAATAGACATTTCTGGTTGGTGATTCCTTTATAATTTGCTGATTTATTGACTTTTATGCAAATTAGAAGAAAACTGTTTCTTCTAATGAGTGATACAGCCAATATAAGGAGGCGCCAAAGATCACCTTTATTTGCCACGTTGACGAACAGAAAGCACACGTGGCCGATTTCTTGTCAACGCGGCAACGGAATCGGCTTATTTGGCATAAAATACGGCCGCGTTGACGTGTAGAGGGCCGCACAATGCTGTTTTCACGTCAACGCGGCAAAGGTGACGCCACCTCGCATTACGCGGCTCGGTGGCTACGGCTCGCCGCTGCGGGGGGCTCCGTAAATTGGCCCTCCTCGCGGCGGCCGTCACCAACCACAAATGTCACAATCACCAACCATTTTTGTCAATTATACCCCATACTTGGCCGTGTAAAGAATATTAATGTATCAGGAACTCACACAATAAATTTGTTTTTCTCTCGGTTTGCACGTACATTTGCACTATGAGTCAGAAGGAACAGACAATGCTTGAGCTCATTAAGAGCAAGGCCCGGGAGGTAATTCCTCCCGGTATTCAGGCATATCTGTATGGTTCCCGGGCACGCGGAGAAGCCCATTCAGACTCAGACTGGGACATTCTCATACTTGTAGATGCGCCCAGTGCGAAAATCGGCCTTTATGATTCTCTGGCATATCCGCTCACGGAACTCGGCTGGAAATATGGTGAGGTTATTGTACCCGTCATTTACTCCCGCGACGAATGGGACCATCCTTCTTCACTTCTTTTCCGCCGTAATGTTGAACAAGATGCCATTGCCCTCGTATGAGTCTGTCACAAGAAGAAAGAGCCATCGTTGTCGGCCTTGAACTGGAAAAAGCCGACAGATTCCTTGCACAGGCCAATGCCGTTGCTGCGCTCTGAATCTGGGATGTTGTCACCAACCGAATCTTTTATGCTGCATTCCATGCCGTATCGGCCCTGTTGATAAACGACCACATCGAAGTCCGTAGCCACAAGGGTGCGGGTTTGATGTTCGGCCAGAAGTATGTCATTCCCGGTATATTCTCTGCCGATGATGGCCGTCTTTACGCCAAGCTACAGGATATCCGGGAAAAAAGCGACTACAACTTGGTGTACCAGTCCGACGAAGAGGAAATGGCTCCGCTCATAGAGAAGACAAGAGACTTGATTGAGCGTATCAGGATAAAAATAAAGTAAAATAGTCGTTATTTTACACCAAACAGGCAATTGGATTTGCTAACAACTTGAAAATAAGAAACTTATTTATATCATTTCTGCACTGATTTCGCGCACACGAATGATGACTTCAAAAGTCATCCTTTTTTTGTGCCATCGAATGAGCTCTGCAGAGGGAGCGCAGGTATGGCTAAAAAAAGTCCCTCCCGAAAGGGAAGGGACTTAAAGTGACCAGGAAACTGCACGTCAGTGCAGCATCACTGTAAGGCCGGCCATCACGATGGAGACCATCGACATCAGTTTGATCAGGATGTTCAGGGACGGGCCGGAGGTGTCTTTGAACGGGTCGCCTACCGTATCACCCACCACCGTGGCGTGGTGGCTGGAAGAGTTCTTGCCGCCGAAGTGTCCTTCTTCCACGTACTTCTTGGCATTGTCCCAGGCGCCGCCGGAATTGGCGAGGAAGATAGCCAGGACAAAACCGGCACCCAGACCGCCGGCGAGCAGGCCGATCACACCGGCAGGACCCAGGATGATACCTACCAGCATCGGCACGATAATGGCCAGCAGGGACGGGAAAATCATCTCGTGCTGGGCAGCCTTTGTAGAGATGCGCACGCAGGAGGTGTAGTCGGGGCGCTGTTTACCCTCCAGGATGCCTGCGATTTCGCGGAACTGGCGGCGGACCTCCACCACCATCTTCTCAGCGGCGCGGCCCACGGCGTTCATGGTGAGACCGCAGAACAGGAAGGCCATCATGGAACCGATAAAGATTCCGACCAGCACCATCGGGTTCATGAGGGTGATATCATAGTGCTCTACGATATCCTGGATGGAACCCTGCGCCAGGCGCGAGAATTCCGCAGCCATCTCTCCGCCCTTGGCGGCCAGATGACCGAAGCCGATCTTGATCTCCTCAATGTAGGATGCCAGCAGGGCCAGCGCCGTAAGGGCGGCCGAACCGATGGCAAAGCCCTTTCCGGTGGCAGCCGTGGTGTTGCCCAGAGAATCCAGAATGTCTGTCTTTTCACGGACGGAAGGATCCAGCTCGCTCATCTGGGCATTGCCGCCGGCGTTGTCGGCGATGGGGCCGTATGCGTCGGTGGCCAGGGTGATGCCCAGCGTGGAAAGCATGCCCACGGCCGCGATGGAGATGCCGTACAGGCCCATGCTCAGGGTATCTACGCTATAATGGAACCCGGTTGCGAAGCCATAGGCCAGGAGAATGGCCACGGCGATGGTAAGCACAGGAATGGCGGTGGAAATCATACCCAGGCCGACGCCGTTGATAATAACGGTAGCAGGGCCTGTCTGCGAGCTCTCCGCCAGCTTTTTAGTGGGCTTATAGGAATGGGAAGTGTAATACTCTGTTACCTTGCCGATGATCACACCGGCCAGCAAGCCGCTCACCACGCTGAGGGCCATCTGCCACCAGTTGGGGAATCCCAGAAGATAGAAGACCCCGAACGAGAGGATGGCGATGAGGATGGAACTGAGGTTGGTACCCACACTCAGCGAGCCCAGCAAGTCTTTCAGCGTGGCCCCTTCCTTGGTGCGGACCACATAAATGCCGATAATGGACAAGACCACGCCGATAGCGGCAATGAGCATCGGGGCGAAGATAGCCCTGAGCTGCACATCCGTACCGTCGGCAAAGAAAGCGGAGGCACCCAATGCCATGGTTGCGAGGATACTGCCGCAGTAAGACTCGTAGAGGTCTGCACCCATGCCGGCCACGTCACCTACATTGTCGCCCACATTGTCGGCGATGGTGGCGGGGTTGCGGGGATCGTCCTCCGGGATGTCCTGCTCGACCTTGCCCACGATGTCGGCGCCCACATCGGCCGCCTTGGTATAGATACCGCCACCCACACGGGCGAAGAGCGCCTGCGTAGAAGCGCCCATGCCGAAGGTGAGCATGGTGGTTGTAATGACGACCAGCGTCTGGGCATCGGAGGCCTCGTGCACGAAAGCGCGGAGAATAAGCCACCAGATGGAAATATCCAGAAGACCCAGGCCGACAACGGTAAGACCCATGACGGCGCCGCTGCGGAAAGCCACCTTGAGGCCGGCATTCAGGCTGCGCATGGTGGCGTTGGCCGTACGGCCGGAAGCGTAAGTGGCTGTCTTCATGCCCACGAAGCCTGCCAGGCCGGAGAAGAAACCACCGGTAAGGAAGGCAAACGGAACCCAGGGATTCTGCACGCCGAAACCATAGGCCAGGATGGCGAACAGCACGGCCAGTACGGCGAACACGATGATTACAACCTTGTACTGCTGCTTGAGATAGGCCATGGCCCCTTCACGGACATACTGGGCGATCTCCTTCATGGTAGGAGTGCCCTCTCCCTCTTTCATCATCTGGCTGAAGAACCACCAGGCGAAGAAAAGTGCCACCAGAGAGGCGGCAGGGACAAAATAAAACAGGTTAGACATAGTAATATAGTTGGTTAGTACATTACATTTTCTTCTGCAAATATAATAAAATATCGCGCATTGCAACCCGGCAAATCACCTAAATGAGCTTTCTTGACAGAAAACAAAGCAAAAAACCGGGCCAAAACCGGCCCGGTTATTAAAAATATTTCCGAACTATCAGAAATAAGCGACGGTCTTCTGGTCAACGGCAGAGAGCAGCTGATTGGCCAGACGGCTCACGCCGAAGCGGAAGAGATTCTTGTTAAGCCATTCCTTGCCCAGGATGGAACTGACGATGGAATAGTAGCAGACAGCATCCATGGCGGAGGAAATGCCGCCGGCGGCCTTGAATCCCACCTTCCGTCCGGTCTTCGCGTAGTAGGCCTTGATGCACTCGCACATCACATAGGCAGCCTGGGGAGTGGCGTTCACCTTCACCTTTCCGGTGGAAGTCTTGATGAAATCGGCCCCGTTCTCCATGGCCAGGAAGGAGGCATCGGCGATACGCTCCGGAGTGACCAGCAGGCCGGTCTCCAGGATCACCTTGAGCACCACGGGACGACCCAGCTCGGCTGCGACCTTGTCGATGCACTCACGGGATGCGCGGATCTCGGCACCGGCCGCATCGACATTCCCATTAAGGAAACTATTGAGCGCCAGCACGATATCGATCTCGTCGGCACCACCGCGGACGGCCAGTTCTATCTCGTGCAGCTTCACTTCCAGGAAACTTTGGGAAGTGGGGAAGCAACCCGCCACGGTGGTCACATGCACAGCCGGATTCTTCCGCACGGAAGCCACCACCGAAGCGAAATTCGGATACACGCAGACCGAAGCGGGAAGCGGCCAGGAAGGATAGTCCGCCTCAAAGGCGTTCACCTTCTCCACCAGGGCGGCCACCGTTGCCGGCGTATCCTCGTTGGCCAGCGTAGTGAGGTCCATGATGCTGAAACAATCTTTCAGGATTTCCTCGGAGCAGACTTTCTCCAAGTTGCTTGCTATCAGGGCCAACTGACGGTCGATGGCCTCTTTGTCCGGCGTATAGCCGTATTTGCTGGAAACAGACATAACTTTATCCTTTAATTTGAATTGTAAAACCTTCGTCGATAAGCGGCTGCACCAGGGAGCGCATCTCTTCCACCGTATATTTGGAAAGCCCGGAAGCCGGCGTTTCCCGGTCGATGGTATAGACCATCACCTCACGGGGAGAAAGATGCCGCACCAGGTCCATCCACTGTTCCACCCACTGGGCCGATTCCCATCCATCGGCCTTGAGGAACATGGTCTGCAGGACGAAATTTCCCTGAAACCGTTCCAGGTCGCGGACGATATCGGCCACGTGATACTCCCCTACGGGCTGATTCATGAGCACAGCGCCTTCATCCGTGGGGGCATCTATCTTGAGGATGGGATTGTCCACCTTCCGGAGCGCATGAAAGACAGGCTCCCGTCCCACTCTGGTGGCATTGGAAAGGACCGAAACCTTGGCATTGGGATAATAACGGTCCCTCAGTTCCAGGGTCAGGTCGATAATGGCCGGGAAATCCGGGTTCAGGGTAGGTTCCCCGTCTCCGGAGAAGGTGATGGAGTCGATGGGAGTGCCGGCCTCGCTGCAAGCCCGCAGTTTGGCTTCCAGCGCCTCCCTGACATCTTCCGCCGTGGGAAGGGTCCGGTCTCCCCTGCCATCCTTGTTCCAGCCGCATTCGCAGTAGATACAGTCGAAATTGCACAGTTTTCCCTCCTGAGGCAGCAGATTGATGCCCAGGGACGATCCCAGCCGGCGGCTGAAAATAGGACCGAACACTGTCGTTTCCCGCATCATAGCCGTATCGATTTACTTTCCGAAGAGAGTCTGCCGCCCTCCAGATGGTCGATGAAGACGAGGCCGGGACGCTTGCCGGGCTCCAGGGAGCCAAGGACATCCTCTTTGCCAAGGAAGGCTGCACCGTTGCTGCTCGCCCACACAAGCATCTCTCCCAGAGGAACTTCCGGGAAATGCTGTTGCAGGCAGTAAAGCTCGTCCACAATGCAGAGGTCGTCATTGGAAGAGAGAGAATCCGTACCCAGACAGACGGGAATGCCGCTTTGCCGCATCAGGCCGATGGGCGGCAGCATGTTATGGATGAACAGGTTGGACAGCGGGCAGATGGCCAGATAAGGGTGACGGAGCACCGCTTTGGCAGCATCGACCCCCTCCTGCGTGAGGCAGCATTCGTGCACCAGCAGTACATTCCCTTCTACGGGAACCGGGACTCCGGCCTTGAGCCTGTCCAGGAAATACTGAAGGGACGAGGTGCCGGTAACCGGCGGCGTGGGGATGCCGTTGGCTATGCGGTTGTCCCACATGGGACCGCTGCCGCTCATCATCATCTGCTCCTCTTCGTCGGATTCTTCGCTGTGGAAGGAAAGGAAACCGCTTTTCAGGCCCTCGACCGAAGAGGCGGTGACCAGTTCCGGGCTCATGGTGTAGCAGGAATGGGGCGTCGGGGCGGCATCCAGCCCGAAGGACTGCGCCTCCTGCTGCAGTTTCTTCACGCCGGCCATCACCGCATCGCATTCTGCCGGCTCCGCACCGAAAACTTCCAGGAAAGTGCGGGTATACATGGGATGGCTCCGCTTCACGGCAAAGGAATCGCTGCAATTGGAGATATCGGCCATGGCCACCACGCCCTGGTTCCAGAGTCGGTCCATGGCATCGGAGAGCTTGCGCACTTTTTCTTCCAGTGTCTGCGTGTCCCGAAGGGCATTGATCTGGTCGATGAAACCGGCCATGCCGGTCCCCTTCCGGAACAGGCCCTGCATATAGGAAAGCTCCACATGGCAGTGCGCATTGACGAAACCTGGACACAGGGCTCCGTCCAGGAAGACAGGTTCGGCGGACACATCCGGCGATTCTCCGGTGCGCACCACCGTCCCGTCCTCTTCCACTTCAACGAATCCGTTCACAATCGGCTCAGTGGAAGTGAGCGTATACAGATATTTGGCGGCAAATCGTTTCATTCAACTACTTGAAGGCGGTTAAATTTACTTCTGTCCAATATATGTTTCACGTCCGGACGCGGTTTCAAGGTATCGGCCTTCTGCACCGCGGCCGTATCCGGCTTGATGGCCTCCGGATTCAGCACCAGCGTATCCAGTTCCAGACCTTTATCCTGACGGAAAGTGAAAAACCCGTTACCGGTGGAATCCTTTATCACCCGGTAGTGTTCCTCTGCAAGGAAAGGACGGGGCTGGAGGTTGCTCACAGGCTTGTTATAAATCTCCATCATGGCATTCTTCCAGTCCTCCTGCTCGATCAGAACATCCAGTTCCTTGACCTGCTTCTCCAGGTTTTCCCACACATCGGCCATGATCTTGGCCATCCGTTCAGGGTCTTCCAGGTAATACTTTACGCTGTACAAATAATCATCGATGGTATAGCCGTATTTCTCGAAAATGCCCTCGTAGAAAAGCACCGTATCCACCTTGCTGCGAAGGTCCTGGTCGTAACGGATCTTCTGGTCCATGAAGAACATCTCCGTGCAGACGTCCACCATCTTGTCACGAGGGATGCGCCGCGCCTCCTTCAGGCAGGAAACCCAAAGGAGGGCCGACAGGGCCAGCAGGATATGACCGGTACGCAGGCTCATTTAGCGGAGGATGGCACCCAGTTCTGTCTTCAGGGCATCGAGCACCCGTTCCATGGTCTTCTCCACCTCGGCGTCCGTAAGCGTTCGCTCCGGGTCCTGCAGGACAAAGTTCAGGGCATACTGTTTCTTGCCGAAGAGAATCTTTTCCCCGCGGTACACGTCGAACAGGGTGACGCTCTTGATCAGTTTCTTGCCGGCTTTCAGGGCTGCCTTGCGGACATCGGCATAGGAGACCTTTTCGTCCAGCAGAAGGGCCAGGTCGCGCCTTACCTCCGGGAACTTGGGCAGTTCCTTGAAAGAGAACTTGTCGCGTTTCACGAGCGAGAAGAAGACTTCCCAGTTGATCTCGGCGGCGTAGACCGGCTGTTTGATGCCGAACCGCTTGGCCAGTACCGGATGCACGGTTCCCAGCGTGCAGAGCACCTTGGGATCCTTGCCGGGCAGGCAGTAGACCATGCCCTCGGCGAAGATATCGGCCGGGGCGGGCTCCGTCTGGAGGGTGGATGCGTCTACGCGGTAACGGGAGAGCAGCGCCTCCACATACCCCTTGAGCAGGAAGAAGTTGGACTTCTGGGCAGGATTGCGCCAGGCCTTGTCCGGGGTTCCGGTCAGGAAGAGGGAGAAGCAGCGGTGCTCCTCGTATCCGGCCAGCGTCGTGCCGTCCGTTTCCGGAAGCCGCTGGTATACAGATCCGTACTCAAAGAACTTGAGCGAGGAAATCTGGCGGTTCTGGTTGTAGGCCACCACTTCCAGTCCGCCCAGGATGAGCGTCTGCCGCATCACGTTCAGGTCCTGGCTGAGCGGATTCACCAAATGGACGCAGCGGTCGGCCGGGAAGGTGGTGAGTTTGGTATAGTAGTCTTCCTTGGTAAGGGAGTTGTTCATGGTTTCCACGAAGCCGTTGGCCGCGAGGAAATTGGACAGATTGTTGCGGATGGCTTCCGGATCCGGGGAAGGACTGGCGTTCACGCTCATGCGGAGAATCTGCGGAAGCTCGATGTTGTTGTAGCCGTAGATGCGGAGCACCTCTTCCACCACGTCGCACTCGCGGGTGACATCCACCATGTAGGTAGGAGCGGCCACCAGGGCGCCGCCTTCGCGCTTGCTGACAAACTCATAGTTAAGGCCTTCCAGGATCTTCTCAATGGTAGCATGCCCGATTCTCTTGCCGATGAAGTGCTCGATGCGGTCATAGTCCAGGTCGATCTGCCTGCGGCCGATCTTCTCCGGATAAACCTCCTGCACCTTGCCCACGACATGGCCGCCGGCGATTTCCTGGATAAGGAGGGCGGCCCGCTTGGCGCCGTACTCGGCCGCTTCGGGATCCGCGCCACGCTCGAAGCGGAAACTGGCGTCCGTCGAGAGCTGCTCGCGCTTGGCGGTTTTGCGGATGGAAACAGGGTCGAAGTAGGCACCTTCGATGAACACGTTCACGGTGCTGTCGCTCACGCCGGATTCCTCGCCGCCGAACACGCCGGCAATGCACATGGGGCCTTCCGCATCGGCAATGACCATGTCGCAGGAAGCGAGCTTGCGCTCCACGCCGTCCAGAGTGCGGATGGGTTCACCCTCGGCCGCACGCCGGACGATCACCTTGCCGCCACGGACCTTGTCTGCATCGAAGGTGTGCAGGGGCTGGCCTGTCTCGAACAGGATGAAATTGCTGATATCCACCACATTATTGACAGGGCGCTGGCCGATGGACAGGAGTTTCTTCTGCAGCCATTCGGGAGAAGGGGCCACCTTGACACCTTCCACTGTAATGCCGATATAGCGGGGGGCGCCGGCATGGTCCAGCACCTCAACGGGCATGGCCTCGCCCTCTCCCTCGCGGAATGCCTCCACGGAGGGCTTCACCAGGGTGCAGGGAATGTCGCGGCTGCGGAGGTAGGCATACAGGTCGCGCGCCACGCCATAGTGGGAGGCGGCATCAATCCGGTTGGCCGTGATCTCGTATTCGATGACGGCTTCGTCTTCCAGCTGGAGATACTCCTTGGCGGGCGTGCCGGGAACGGCCTCCTCCGGAAGCACCATGATTCCTTCGTGGCTGGCTCCGATACCCAGTTCGTCCTCGGCGCAGATCATACCGAAACTCTCCACACCGCGGATCTTGGATTTCTTGATCTTGAAATCGCCTGGGAGGACGGCTCCGATCTGGGCAAAGAGCACCTTCTGCCCGGCAGCCACGTTGGGGGCGCCGCAAACCACCTGGACAGGCTCCGGGGAACCGTCATTCACCGTGGTCACATGCAGATGGTCGCTGTCCGGATGGGCCTCACAGGTGAGGACCTGGGCCACCACCACGTGATCCAACCCGCAGTCCTGTACCTCTACGGAATCCACCTCGATACCGATGGAGGTCATGGCCTCCGCCACCTGGTCCGGGGTGAGGTCACATTTGAGATACTCTTTGAGCCAATTGTACGATACTTTCATAATTATCTATTTTTCAATATCTTCTAATTTAAACAGGTCTTCCACGAATTCCTTTTTGTCAAAGACTTTCAGGTCTTCCGTCCCCTCGCCTATTCCCAGGAACTTGATGGGGAACTTGAACTGGTCCACGATGCCCACTACCACGCCGCCTTTGGCGCTTCCGTCCAGTTTGGTGACGGCAAGGGCGGTGACATCCGTGGCTTTGGAGAACTCCTTGGCCTGGACAAAGGCATTCTGTCCCGTGGAACCGTCCAGCACCAGCAGGACCTCGTGCGGACCGTCCGGGACCACCCGGCGGATGACATTGCGGATTTTGGTGAGTTCATTCATGAGGTCTACCCGGTTGTGCAGACGCCCCGCTGTGTCTATCAGCACCACATCGGCCCCTTTTGCGACAGCCGATTTCACCGTGTCGAAGGCCACGGCCGCGGGATCCGATCCCATGGGCTGCTTCACAATCTCGGCCCCGGAACGTTCCGCCCATACGGTGAGCTGGTCGACGGCGGCGGCCCGGAAGGTATCGGCCGCACCCACCACCACTTTTTTCCCCTGACGGGTAAGCATGGCGGCCAGCTTGCCGATGGTGGTGGTCTTGCCCACCCCGTTCACGCCCACGATGAGCATGACGTAAGGCTTCCTGGAAAAGTCGAAAGGCACCACGGGCGCGTCGTCCTCTCCGATGAGGGCGGCTATCTCCTCGCGGATGATGGCCACCAGCTCTTCCATGCTCACGTATTTGTCCCGCTCCACGCGGTCTTCTATGTTCTCGATAACCTTGAGCGTGGTGTCCACACCCATATCCGACGACAGGAGCGCTTCTTCCACGGCATCCAGCACATCGTCGTCTACGCGGGATTTGCCCACGATGGCCCTGCCCAACTTCTGGAAAAAGTTCAGGTTCGTCTTCTTTACGCCTTTGTCAAAAATACCCATATCATGCAAAGATACACATTTTATGGGCAGAATGCAAGCCCCGCCGCACTGACCAAACCGGCCCCATTTGGCTTTCCTGCGTCAATGTGGCAAAAGCCATCCCTTCTCAAAAGCGCCAGGATACAGGAATTTGGATTCTCTATCGGAAAACTTTACAATGATGTACTTGGCATCAAGCGACATGACCCTTCCCTCACCCAGGCTTTTGTGAATAACGCTGTCACCGACCTGGATGCGTTCCCAGGGAGATTCCACGGCTTTGCTCGGAGTGACAGTTTCATCCTTTTCATTTCGACCGAGCGAATCGAGCGGAGATATCTCATTCCTTGCAGCAGTATCAATGGCAGTGTCCCATAGGCCAATGACTGTTCCCGTATGCTTGTCGATGCCGGTATACTCCAAAGAGGAGTCTTCATAGCGTTTGAACTTGTATACAGCGTCGTTCATCAGTTCGCTGTTGAAGACGCCGAGGCTCACCAGCAGGCTGAAATCCTTGAGGGTAAGGCCGGTGACCTTCCGGAACAGTTCCGGTTCCAACTGCTCGATGACATCCTTCAGGCAGTATTCACGATAGTCTGTGAGGTACATAAATACCGGAATGCGGGTGGCGAACTTGATGAGTTTTTCCTGAATCTCCCGGCGCTTGCTCTTATACTCTTTCTCCTCTTCGGTAAGTTCTTTCTTTTGCTTAGATGTGAGATTGTCGCCCTTCTTTTTCTTGATATTCTTGACCTTGTCGGACTTGTTGATGATGGTCTCAATGTCGGAATTCAGGTTGCGGAAACCCTCGATGTTCATCAGGGCCTTCATCGCTTCCGGATTGTTCATCAAGCGCTGCAGAGTGGCGTTGTCCACGTTCACCAGCACGGCGCTCTCCCATCGACGAGCAAGGAGTGTGGCTGTGGTGCCGCTCATCGCCATATCCAGTACTCCTGCAGCGTCGATTTCCTTCATGGAAGAACCGTCGAAGGCCAGAATGGGCAGGAACTTGATGAACTGCTCCACCTTCTTTTCCGGGTTGGACTCATGGACATTGAGCTGACAGCTGTATTCTTCTACCTGACGCAGTGCCCGGTTCGGGGCAAAGTCAAACACGTAGCAGAGGGGTTTTAGGATGACTTCGTCTCCGGATTCGTCTTTGGTGGTCCAGGGAGACTGGACGCGGAAGGCGGCCTGGAAATAGGTCTCCGGAGAGGTGGTATTTCGGAGCATCATAATGCCCGTCCATGGCTTCACGGTTACGCCGGTGGAGAGTTTCCCGCAGGAGAGCGTGATGGTCTTGGTGTCCTGCGGATCTTCCATTGCATTGTAAACAGGTTCCACCGCCTGGGCGCCCATACCGGCCTCATTTCCAGCGGCCACGATGACCTTGTATTCGCCATAAAAGCGGTTGGAGCGTTTCTTCAGCAGTGTGGCCATGGCCCGGCAGGCGGCTACCGACGGAAGAAACCAATAGGTGTGCTGCAGATAGCTGAGAAGGCGGGCATCGGAGAATGGCATCGGCGGTTTCTCCGTGCCCAGTTTGAGTTCCGTGACGATATTCTCGGTGTACGCGCCCCGGATGAGGTCCAGCCACTTCTGGACGTATTCTTCATGTAGAAAGTAATCCTCCTCCGCCCGGAAAAACTCATTCAGGTCAAACTCGTCGAATTCGCCCTGGGCGGCAATCTCCCGGATGCTGTCAGGCAGTTGATATGTGAGCATCACCATCTTGGGCAATTGGGCGTAAGGGTTATTCGGACCCAACCAAGCCTCTTTGGCCGCCTGCTCGTCGGAATAGGTCCAGTTGTAAATCTGTTCCTCAATGAATTCGCCGGTGGAGATGGCGCGGAAAGGCGTTCCGGAAAGATAGAGATAGGCTCCCGTGCGCAGCGGCATCAAGCCTTCATCATACAGTTCACGGGCTTCCAGTTCGCGGACATTGTCAGCATCCTCGCTGATGATTTCACCCACTTCCTCGGCCCGGCGCAGGGCCGGGTCTTTCTTGTCATAGAAGTTCTTGGCGTTCTTGCCCCAGGCGCCATAGTGATATTCATCCAGAACGATGCAGTCCCAATTTACTGTCTGGATCCACTCGTTGGTGGCCTTGATACCTCCGACAGCATTTTTGCCCAGGACATCCTGGAAGGACGCAAAGCATACGAAAGGCTTGCGCTCATTCACATAGTTGAACTCCCTGTCCTCCTGCTTCTGGCAGAACTGCCAACCCTCAAAGTCTTTGTGTGTCAATAAATCCTCTTCCCAGGCAGTCTTGACTGCCGGTTTGAAAGTCAAGACCAACATCTTTCTCCAACCCATCTTGAGGGCAAGTTGGTAGGTGGTGAAGGTTTTGCCGAAGCGCATCTTGGCATTCCAGAGAAAGTGCGGAATGAGTCCGCGGTTGGCAGGGTCTTTCTTGAAGGCATCGAAATAGGCGGCGGTTTTCTTTACTGCGTGCTCCTGTTCCGGACGCATCGGGAAATCGTAGATGCGGTCGATCATCTTATCCTTCCCGGCAACGGCCGTAGCGATAGCCTGCTCCACTTTCTTGATGTCGCATACAAACCATTCCCCCTCCGGATTGCGGATGTGGTCTTTGCGAAGGATGCGATGGACCAATTTGTCCGTGAACGAGGACCCGTCCTTTCGCATGGCCGGACGCTTGAGGACGATGCGGTACTGGATGTTGCCGGTGAGGTTCTGCTCCTTCACGCGAGTTTCCACGTCACGCGTGGTATAACCGACTTTCAGCCAGCCCTTATGGGCGGGATACCCTATGTGTTCATAGGCGTAGATGGTTGGCGTTTCGGCGACTTTATTGCGGAGTAGGTCTTGTGCTGCCATAGCATTGTTTTGTTATGGCGCTCAATGACAAGAAGGAAACCTTTATTGGAGATAGTCTTCTATCTGTGATTTAAGGGCAGGAAGATCATTCTTGATGACATCCCATAGAATGTTAAAATCAATCTGATAGTAATCGTGGACCAGCACATGACGCATTTTCTCGATGATTGCCCAAGGCGTATCTGGATGATTTGACTTGAACTCTGGCGTAAGCTTATAAACGGCTTCTCCTATTACCTGAATATTATGAACCACAGCATGCAGATGCAAGGCATCGGAGAGGAGGTCATCATAAGTTAAACCTTCCGTAAAAGACTCAACGAAATTGACGGCCTCGAGGATGTGCTCTAGTCTTCCTGTGTCTCTAACTGGCTCTCTCATAAACTAATATCTTATCTCGTTCAGCACTTTCGCGGGCAAAGGGAAGCAGATTGCCATCTATGACGAGATCCACGGAACGACCAAGGAGGTGTTCCAGATCGACAATCATTCCGAAAAATTGCAGCCCCATATGGGCACCGGGCGTAAGTACGACAAGGATGTCCACGTCACTATCCCGGGTCTCTTCTCCGCGGGAGAAAGATCCAAACACCCAAGCTTTCTCGACGGGCTTGGATTTGAAATAGTTACTGATAATACCTTTTACTTTGGCGTCCATATAATAGAGCTTTGTGCAAAAGTACAAAAGTTTCCAATCTTTTCAAAGAGCGCGGGTTATAATGTCGTTCTGAGCGAAGCGAAGAATCTATTCCATCGGGCGAATCATGGATTCGATGAAGGCGATTTCGTCTTCGGTCAGGTTGTATTTCTTATAGAGCATTTCGTCGGTCCAAGGGTGGGA
>JAFUWW010000069.1 GCA_017471085.1 Bacteroidales bacterium
GTGCACCCGGTGGCAATCATACGGCTTCAACTGAACCTTCGCCATCGGCCTTTTTGCAACAAACTCATTTTCAACCACATACAGTGCACCCGGTGGCAATCATACGGCTTCAACTGACCCTTCGCCATCGGCCTTTTCACAACCAACTCATTTTCAATCACATACAGTACTCATGGTGGCAATCATACGGCTTCAACTGACCCTTCGCCATCGGCCTTTTCACAACAGACTCTTTTTCAGCCACATACAGCGCACCCGGTGGCAATCATACGGCTTCAACTGAACCTTTTCCATCGGCCTGTGCACGGTATGCATCGGTCTTGTTGTAGATGTCCCTGACAAGGAAGCCTTTTCCCTGTGTATCTTTCCGACATGGTACCAGCAGAGCATCCGGCAAGGGTGGATGATGCTGTTGTGGAAGGCTTGGATATCAGGGCCCTTGAGCGTACGTACAAGGGTGGCGGGAGGATATCATCTACATGCGGCTGGGAGGCATGTAACAACTTTAGGAGCCGCCGTTTGGTGGTGCGTTTGAGGGGGTGTTCACTCAGGTTGTGGAATTGTTTGTCGAAGAGGGTCTGGTGACATAGGATGTTCAGTACATAGACGGAACGAAGATCGAGTCATCGGCCAACAAATACACGTTTGTTTGGAAGCGTGCGACGGAGACGAACAAGGCAAAACTGGAGAAGGATGTGAAGGCCGTGCCGGAGGAGGTTGAGAAAATCCTGGATATAGAGCAGCGGGAGTCTGAAACGGAGCAGTCCATGACGGCCGATGAGATACAGGGCGCACCGACCGTGTTCTTGAGCGGATGAAAGAACGGAAAGAGGCCTTGACCAAGCAACAGAAGAAGGCTGCCGAAAAGATTGCCGATGAAGGAGTGAGTAAGATGCGGGAGTATGAGCAGAAGCTGGACCCCAGGGCGAGCGTAACAGTAACTCCAAGACGGATCCAGAAGCCGTCTTGGGCGACATTAAATACGAAAAAATGAGGTCAACTCACTTTTTTGAGTCAACCTCATAACATAACTAACTAACTTATAACGATTACACAGAGATCATTTGCGTGGAGACCATAGTGGCAAAGCCCAGGACCAGCAGGACGATGATGTCGATGAGCCAGAGGATGAAGATGACAAGGCCGGGACGCCAGGACGGCGATTTGAAGCCGAAGATGAGCTGGATGCCGCCGTAAAGCATCCCGACGAAGGGCAGGATGACGGCGAGGGCGGCCAGAGCCACCACCCAGGGCGTTTCCAGCATGTTGAGCGCGGCCGGGGCGTACTCGGAAAGGTTGTCGATGAATTCCAGATACTGCGGGCCGAAGAGAATGTTCCCTTTCAATCCCAGCACGGAAAGCGAAGCCAGCCCCGAAGTGCCCGTGATCAGGAGTACAAGGCCGATGAGGATGAGGAAGATCCTGCCGATGTTCTTGAATCCGTCCGACTTGACCATCCTTCCGGCGGTGTCACCCATCTCCCTTACTCCACTTTGTACATTGCGCTTGATGTCGTCCAGGGAACCGCTGTCTCCTTTCATGGCCCAGCGTTCCTGTGCGGTGCGGGCGGCGGGCATGGCCAGCCAGAGGATACCGTAAAGGGCGGGTACGGACAGGTTCCACACCCCGTGTGTACCACCGGCGAAGAGGCTGATGGCCGTAAGGATGACGAAGCCCAGCCGGAACCAGACAACCTCTGCGTCAAAGTAGGTGGCCAGGCCGCTGCAGACGCCGCCCAGCTGCTTGTTCTCCAGGTCTCGGAACAGTTTCCGCCTGGGTTTTTCAGGCGCCGGTTCCGGTTCGGGATCGTCCTCCTCTATCTTTTCCGGCCGGCCGATGATGTCGATGATGCTGCGGATATCGGACTCCGAGGCCACCCCTGAGGTGTCGCATTTTTCCAGCAGCAGTTCGGCCATGCGTTCCTCTATCCCTTCCATGATTTCCTTGCCGCCCTGCTGCGCCAGATAGTGGGCTTCCAGAGAGGAAAGATAGTCCTGCGCCATGGCGGCGGCGTCTTTGTCGAGCGTGAAGGCATAGCCTCCGATGCTCACTTTCTCAACTTCTTTCATTTCCGTAAGGTTTCAATACTGTCTACCATTTCCTGCCAGGCGGCATCCATCTCGGTCAGCTGTGCCCGGCCCTTGTCCGTGATTACGTAATACTTTCTCGGGGGGCCCTGTGGGGATTCTTCCCACCGATAAGAGAGCAGGCCCTGATTCTTCTGGCGGATCAGGAGCGGGTACAGCGTTCCTTCCACTACAAGCATGTTGGCAGATTTAAGTTCATCCAGAATACTGGAAGCATAGGCCTCCTTCCGGCTGAGAATACTCAGGATGCAGTATTCCAGCACGCCTTTCCGCATCTGTGCGCGGACATTGTCGGTTGTGCTTTCCATAATTTCCTACTTTTTATAGTCTTCTCTGGCACTGCGGGCGAAGCGTGCCATGTTCTCTGCCGTTGCGGGAATTCCGTGCATTTCGCATTCCTTGGCGGGCGTATCGGCCGCCGGGATGGCGATCCACAGAATCACGTACACCCAGAATCCGGCCGATCCGCACAGCAGGGCCACCAGCATCAGTACGCGGATCAGGGTTACGTCTACATCGAAATACCAGGCCAAGCCGGCGCAGACGCCGCCCAGGCGCTTTTCCCGTTTGTCCCGGTAGAGTTTCTTGGGCGCCTTGCCGGTTTCACGGGCGGAGAAATTGCCGGAGGCATAGGATGTCCCGGTGCTGCTTTCGGCCGACCCGTCCGGCATTCCGAGGGTGGAAGTGACTTTTTCCACCAGGGCCAGGTTCACCACGCGGGCACCTTCGCCTACTTCCTGGTAGAAGAGTTCGGCAATCCGCCCCTCGATCTCGTCCATGACTTCTCCCTTTTGGATTTCAGGCACCGAGAGTTTGGCGCGGAAATGCTCCAGATAAGCAGACAGACGGTTGTAGGCGTCTTCGTCGAGGGTGAAATTGCGCCCTCCGATACAGGCATTCGTTACTTTTTTCATTTCTCAAAATATTTGTCGATGCAAAGATATAAATTTTTTTCAATACCTTGCAACACAAAGTACCTAAATTTTCAAAAAATTTGTATCTTTGGGCGGAAATCTCGTTTTTATGGCCATAAAAATCAATTTGGAACCTACCGAGGCAGAACTTTTCTGCTCGTCGAAGTGGTGGGGAGACCCGGACCTTCCCGCCGACATGGAATACCCGCTCGCGCGCGTGGAAGAAGAAGGGGAGACCTACGACTACCCGCTCACCTTCCTCTGTCAGATCGACTGTGAGGACATTGCCCCGCTGGACCCGGAAGGGCTCCTGCCGCATCAGGGCATGTTCTATGTCTTCGCCGGAATAGATGAATTCCTGGGCCTGGGAAGCCCTTTCCACAACGGCCGGGGCGAATGGGACCGCAAGCAGCTGGTGGTGAAATACACCAAATCCGTGAACATGGAAACCTTCCGGAGCGCCATCCTGGTGGACGATGATGACAATCCCCTGACGGAACCCGCCCTTAAAATGACCTTCGAACCTTGTGAGGACGATGCTCCCTGCACCCGACTCTCGGGCAATCCCAGCCCCGACACCCCGGACCTGGTGAGTTTCCTGCAGGTCGTTTCCGGCACCGCCGGGCTGGAGTTCCCGGAAGAGGGAGTCCTCCGGGTCCTGTGGACGGCCGCCGAGCACGCCAAAGGCAACTGGAAGCGGGTAAGAACCTTCTTGTCGGCCCGTTAAAGCGCCTTTTCCACTGTCCGGCAGACCCGCAGCACTTCCTCTTCTTCCAATCCGGCAAAGAGCGGAAGGGTGAGGATGCGCTCTGCCAGGCCGATGGCAACGGGTGTCCCGCCCTTGAACCGGCCGGCAAGGCAGGCGGTGTGGCTGGTGAGCGGGAAGAAGTATTTCCGGGGATGGATTCCCTGTCTTTCCAGGGCTTGGAACACCCGGTCACGCTGCTTCTGGCTGTCAAAGACCACGGGACAGTAGGCATCATTGGGTGTAGTCCCTTCCCGGGGCTGCAGCAGGCGCAGCCCCGCCGGCAGATATTTCCGGTAATGGTCCGCCGCCTGTTTCCGCAGGGCGGTCTCCCTGGCGAAATGGCGCAGGTTGCACAGGCCCATCGCCGCCTGGAACTCGTTCATTTTGGCATTTCCACCCACGGCGGCACACAGCTCCGCGTCCCGGATGCCGAAGTTGGTCAGGTCTTCCAGCGCCTGCCGCATGGAAGCTTCCAGATAGCACACAGCCCCTCCTTCTATGGTAGAGAACACCTTTGTAGCGTGAAAACTAAGGACGGAGGCGTCGCCGTACCGTACCAGCGGCTTCTCCCGATAGCGGACGCCAAAAGCGTGCGCTGCGTCATAGATTAACTTAAGGCCATGTTTCCGGGCCAGGGTCTCCAGCCGTTCCACCTGGCAGGGGTGGCCGTATACATGGACGGGAAGCAGGGCAACGGTCCGTTCCGTAATCAGCCTGGCGGCCTGTGCCGGGTCCAGGGTTCCGTCTTCCGGAAGCACGTCGCAGAAAACCGGGACAAGACCGCGCCGCACAAGGGCGTGGGTGGTGGAGACGAAGGTGAACGGAGTGGTGATGACTTCCCCTCCGGCAGGCAGCTGCAGGGCTTCCAACACGCCTTCCAGCGCCAGATGTCCGTTGGCGAACAAGGTCAGAGGCCCTTCCAGGAAGGTTTCCAGCCGCGCCTGCAGCTCCCGGTGCTTGACCCCCATGTTGGTGACCAGACGGGTGTCCCAGAGCGGGCGGATTTCGTCGCAGTATTCTTCGAAGGAGGGGAGGGAGGTCCGGGTTACATAGAGGTCCATCGCAAAGAACAATAAAAGCTGTTGAACCGGCGCCGGAGCGTTCTTCCGAGCCGGGAGACAAGAAGGGGAAAACGCCTGGGCGAGAGGAAGTCCAGAACCCTGCCCCGGGTAAGGAGGCTGCTGGATTCGCTTTTGGAAAGGCGCCAGGAGACGGAACGGTGGTACCGGCCTCCGCTCCAGCGGTCGAACGCCTGCAGGATCTGCCGTTCGGTTTGGTCGGCCTCCAGCCGCTGCATGCCCCGGTGGGCTGCGCTCCAGGAACCGGGATGCTGGTACCGGTACACGGCCATGCAGCGGGACAGGTAGAGCAGGCCTCCCCGGGAAATGCCCTGCAGCAGCAGCGCCAGGTCGTTGAACCTCACTTCCCGCATGGGCGAAGTCTGCAGATAGACGGCCGAACGGCAGAGAAGGGAAGCGGTGGCGATGGGAAGACCCTTCACGGCATCCCCGGCGGGAATCACCCCGTCCCGCAGCCGGGCCGCCACGAAGCCGTCAGGCTTGCCGCCCTTGGTTTTCCGGGTGCAGTGGGCGCAGATATCCACCTCGGGATGGGCCTCCATCGCGTCTACCTGGCGCTGCAGCTTGGAAGGGTCGGTCCAGTAATCGTCTCCCTCGCACAAGGCCACGTAATCCCCCCTGACCAGCGGAAAGCAGAAAGCCGGGCCGATGGCGACGCCCTTCGCATGCTGGTTCTCCGTCTGGAACACCGGGCGCAGCAGGTCCGGGTAGCGTCCGGCATATTCCCGGATGATGGCGGCGGTTCCGTCGGAGGAAGCATCGTCATGGACAATTACCTCGACGGGGAAGGAAGTCTTCTGCCGGACGAACCCTTCCAGCGCGTCCCGGATGCAGGAGGCGTGGTTGTAGGCGTAGCAGATGACGGTGACTTTGGGCTTATCCATGGAGCAGCGTATAATGGTCCAACAGGGTGTGCAGTTCGTCCCGGGAGTGGTGCATGACGGCATCCAGGACCGACAGCGTGCCGGCTTCCCGGGCCTGGCTGCAGAGGAAGTTCAATTGCAGTCCGCGCCTCCGGAATTCTTCGAAACGATAGAGCTGCTGTCCGCCGGCGGCATTGATGTAGCCGGTGGCACCCAGCCGGTGGCAGAAGTCGTAAATCCTTTCCTCGCGCCGCAGGAGGGCGTTTCCCTCCAGCGAAGACGTGGTTCCCAGCGGCGTGTCGATACCGAGATACCTGCACACTTCCCGGATGGAGGCAGTCAGGAACCGGCAGAGGTTTTCTTCCCGGCAGCCGAACACCCTTTCCGCCAGGGCGTAGCCTTCCTGAAAAAACGGCGCCTTGTGGTAGGCAACCTCCACCGTCCGGAGTTTCTCTTTCCTGTTCAGAGGGGCCAGCGAGGTGTCCTGGATGAGTCGGAAACTGCTCTTCTTCCGGATTTCAGCCCTCAGGTAAATGATGTCTCCGTTCATCCGGATCCGGTTCCGGTTGATCCAGCTGTGCTTCATGTAGGCGTAATCGTCGCCCACCAGGAAAAGGTCTGCGGCGTGGATCAGCTGCCAGTAAGGGAAATAGGGCAGGAGATAGGGCTGGTTGGCGGCAAGGATCATAGGATATCGCAGCGGGAAAGGATGTCGGGATTGTCGGTATGCAGCACGAAGGCTTTCCGGTCGTCTCCCACGTTGATGACGGGAAGGCTGGAGCACCGGAAGTAGCCCGAATCGAAATAGCGGTCGTCCACGCAGAGCATCATGCCGCAGAGATAGTCTTCAAAAGCGGTTCCCTCCCATACCGTCGGAAAAGTTTTCTGGTCGATAAAAGGCTGGAACAGACATCCTTCCGTACCCGCTTCCAGCCGGCGCAGCCATTCCTCCCGGGAGACCAGCGGCCCGGCTGTCACACCTTCGCTTTTTCCCAGGCGGAAGGGTTTCAGGATGTACCGGTCCTTGTTCTCCGGGGCGTCTCCCGGCATGGTCAGGAAGGTGGGGATGGCGTGGGCGCGCAGGAAGGCCGATTCTTCCGGCAGCAGGCATGCCCGGGTGAAGCGCTCGTCGAACCAGAGGGCGAGGAAGCGTTTGTCGTGGATCAGGAATGTATTCCGGAACTCGCTCAGGAGACCGGCGTCCATCAGGGCCCGCAGCGTGTCCGGGGAGAACCCCAGGATGTCTTTCTGGTTGAGGGCGTTCACCACGAAAGCGTCCTGCGACCACTCTTTCCTCCTGGGCTCCACTTCCGGGGCCTCCAGTATCTCCACCTGCAGGCCTTCGGCCTCGTAGAAGCGCTTGTACAGGCGGATTTCGCTGGTGCGGTCGGTACTTTTGAGCACGTACATCTTCTTTTTCCCGCCGGGGAGCGTCCGCATGCAGTCCATCATCGGCCCGAATGAAAAATCGCAGGTGGCTCCGGGAAACTGTGCGGCGAAGGCTTTCCCGGCCCGGTCGCCGAACCAGCTCATGAAAATGCCGTGGGCGAAGAAGCGGGAGGTGATTTCGCACAGGAGCAGATCTCCCTGCCGGGAGATGAGATAGTCGGGCCGGAAGGTGCCCGCCCGGAAAGGATAGCGGCTCTGCTGCTCCAGAATCCACCATTCCTTCTCCGACAGGCCCCAGCCCCCGACATAGTCCCCGTAGTGGTGCACAAAGTGTCCGATGGCCTTCCACAGTACTCTGTGCAGCTCGCGCAGTTCGTCCCGCCGGGCTCCCGTAATGCCTACGGGCCGGCTGTGATACCAGCGGAGGTAGTAATCGGCCAGGTCCCTGTACATGGTCAGCCGGCTTTGAAAAGTTCACGCTGATAGCCCAGGCACTGGAATCCGTTCCGGTTCACCAGGGGGATTTCTTCCTCCGTGATTCCCAGCTGCATGCGGACCCAGTAGCAGATGCTGGTGCTCATGCCCAGCTTTTCGGTGTAGGACATCATCCTCCGGATGGCTTCCAGGCTGGCTTTCCTGTCCGGGGCGGTGCGGGAACGCTGCTTGCGGTGGTCGGCATTGGAAGGGAGGAGGTAAGCCTCGTAAAGCTGCCTTTCCTGCGCTTTGTCAAAGTAGCCCAGATAGGGCCCCAGCATGGCCAGGTTCTCCATTTCCACCGTCAGGAATTCGGGCTTGTAATTGACGATGCCGGCCCCGTGGAGCGCATCGAAGAAAGCGCGGATTTCCCCGTCGGTGAGCGAGGGAAGGAAAATGGGCTGCACCAGGGCCGATGAAGCCGGGATGCCGGCGTCGGCACAAAGCCGGACGGCGGCAAGCCTTTCTTCGATGGGGGCGGCATAAGGCTCCAGCAGCTCCCTCAGGGCAGGCGGCATGATGGAGACGCTGGTGTTGAACTGCATCTTCCCTTTCAGCTGCTTCATCAAGTCCAGCACGCTTTCGCCGTCATGGAGGTAAGTCAGCTGTCTGGTGCCGGCCTTGGAGGCGATGAACAGGCGGGCGTTGGAGTCCGGGCAGCGGCGGAAATGGTCGATGAATTCGTGTAGGATCCGGTGCGCGATGCCGGTAAGGAGGGTGGCTTCCTGGAATGCTTCCGTCTTGGGCGAGAAATAATAGTAATGGTTCTTGTTGGGGCTTCCCGGTCCGTTCTGCTGCTCCAGCAGGCGCCTTACCCGGAGGTGGTAATTTTCGTGGGCCAGGAGCGGCCGTTCATGGACGCCGTCGCTGACCAGGCAGTACAGACAGCCCACCGTGCAGCCCCGGACGGGATTGATCTCGTAGGTAAGCGTCGGGCATCGGCCGGTATAATTATGGATTTCCTCAGGCTGCGTTTCCGGATCGATGGTGTCCAGGCAGAAGCGTTGCTGCGGAATCAGGGTATGCTCCCTGAGGCGGCGGACGAACAGTTCCGACCCGCGCCGAAGCCCCTCCAGCGTCCCGGCCGAAGGCTCCGCCTCCACTCCCAGGCTTTTCAAGTAGGGGCCGTCCACCACAGCAGGCTCAAATCCTTCCAGTCCGTAAACATATCCGGCATGGGGATAAAACGGTGCAAAATCAATCGTCTCCATAGTACAAAGATACTTTTTTTCATGAATATAATACCAGGGAAGCGAAAATCTTGCTTGAAAAAAAAGCAATCGGGGCGCACAGAACGGTGCACCCCGATCAAAGAAGGCTTATGGCCTGAAAGGCTATTTGAGCAGTTCGTGGGAAGCGGTCATGGCCTTGGGATCCAGGGCTTCGTCCAGTTTCTCCTTGGTCATGTAGCCGTGCTCCAGTACCAGGTCGTAGACGCTGCGGCCGGTCTCAAGGGCTTCCTTGGCCACCTTGGTGGAGGTCTTGTAGCCGATGTACGGGTTCAGGGCGGTTACGATGCCGATGGAGTTCTTCACCATTTCGTAGCAGTGGTCGGCGTTCACGGTGATGCCGTCGATGCACTTGGTACGCAGCGTGTTCATAGCGTTGATGAGCCAGGTCTGGCTTTCCAGGATGCACTGGGCGATCACGGGTTCCATCACATTCAGCTGCAGCTGGCCGGCTTCGGCGGCGAAGCACACGGCGGTGTCGTTGCCGATAACCTTGAAGCACACCTGGTTGGTGACCTCGGGGATGACCGGATTCACCTTGCCGGGCATGATGGAGGAACCGGGCGCCATGGGCGGAAGGTTGATCTCGTGCAGGCCGCAGCGGGGGCCGGAGGCCATCAGACGGAGGTCGTTGCAGGTCTTGGAGAGCTTCACGGCCAGGCGCTTGAGGGCGGCGGAATAGCTTACATAGGCGCCGGTGTCGGGCGTGGCTTCCACCAGGTCCGGGGCTTTCTCGAAGGTGTCTCCGGTGAACTCGCTCATGCGCTTGGTGCACAGTTCGGCAAATCCGGGAACGGCGTTGAGGCCGGTGCCGATGGCGGTACCGCCCATGTTGATTTCCTTGAGGAGGACGGCGTTACGCTCCAGGTTGGCGATTTCTTCTTCCAGGTTGTTGGCGAAGGCGTTGAATTCCTGGCCGGAGGTCATCGGAACGGCGTCCTGCAGCTGGGTGCGGCCCATCTTGATGATGTCCTTGAATTCCTCACCCTTGGCACGGAAGGCGGCAATGAGGTCCTTCAGGGCAGCTTCCAGATGACGGTTCATGCGGAAGAAGGTGTAACGGAAAGCGGTAGGATAGGCATCGTTGGTGCTCTGGGCGCAGTTCACATGGTCGTTGGGCGAGCAGAACTGGTATTCTCCCTTCTTGTGGCCCATCAGTTCCAGGGCGCGGTTGGCGATCACCTCGTTGGCGTTCATGTTCACGGAGGTGCCGGCGCCGCCCTGCATCATGTCCACGGGGAACTGGTCCCAGAGTTTGCCGCCTACAATCTCCTTGCAGGCCGCCACGATGGCGTCGCCGATCTCCTTCGGCATCACGCCCAGTTCCGTGTTGGCTGCCGCTGCGGCCATCTTCACGTAAGCCATGGCGATGATGTACTCCGGATAGTCGTACATGTGCGTGGTGGAAATCTTGTAATTGTTGATGGCCCGCTGCGTCTGTACGCCGTAGTAGGCATCGGCGGGAACCTGAAGTTCACCGATGAGGTCGCTTTCGACCCTGAATTTGTTTTCTGTCATAGTGAATGATCGTTTGATTAATAACATTTGATTCTGTACATGAGGCCGAGCTCGATGCGGTGTACGTTGCTGCCGGGGATGGCCGAGGCTGCCGAATAGCGGAAGGCGCGGCCCACGTAGGCCAGGAAGAAGCGCAGGTCCTGGTCGGCCATCGGGTAATATTCCAGGCTGCCGATCACCCCCAGGGAGGTGCGGTAGTTCCGGAAGGTATCGTCCTTGGTGGCGCTGGCGGTTTCGTACATGGCCTTGCCCATCAGGTTCCACTTGGGAGCGAACTGCCAGTTGAACTTGGTGAGGAAAGTCTGGTATACCACGTCGGTGGCATAGGTGTTGGGAGCGAGACCCATTTCGCCTGTGACGATGCGCAGGCGGTCCAGTTCTTCGTTCGAGCGGATATAGTCTACATACCACTGGAATCTGGGCAGGTTCAGCTGCTGTCCGAAGAAGAGCATCAGGTCATGGTAATTCCCGGCGTCCGCCTTTTTTGCCTGGGTATACGAGCCGATGGCCCAGCGGGTGTTGAACCGGCCGCCGAAGAAACTGCCGTTCCAGTTGAAGATATAGGCAAGCGGATGGGCGGCCGCCTCCAGGGAAGATCCCGAGAGGGTCCGGGCGCCCGCGCCGTACTCATCGGCAAGCTTGCCGCTGTAGGAGTCGGAGATGTTCACCACGAATTCCTGTCCCGCCACGGGCGTCCAGAGGAAGGCCACCCCGGCCAGGAAGTTGTCCATGTTGTCCACCATGTCCGAGTACTGGTAGATGTACATCGGGTTCTCGTCGAACTCGAATCCGCCCCAGAACTGGCACATCTTGCCGCCCTGGACGGCGAACTTGTCGTTGAATTTCCAGCCCACCATCATGATGTCCGTGGCTTTGGCGAAGTTTTCCTCGCTCATGGCGCCCTGGGCCTTGTTCAACCGGTGGCGCAGGCGGTAGGTGAGATGCTCTCCGAACTGCCCCTTGATTTCAAGGCGCAGCTGCTTGGCGCGAAAGGCACCTGTCAGGTTGCCGCCGGCGGCGGTTTCCTGGAAGCTGGTTCCATAGTTCAGGAAAAGGTTGAAGGCATCGGTCTTTTTCTCCAGCTTGAGCACGCGCTCAGCCAGGGAAGTGTAGTCTCCGTCATAGCCTCCGTTTCCGGTATTGCCGCCCTGGGCAAAGGCTGAGACAGCCACCAGGGCTGCCATGGCACTGAGATACAGTTTTTTCATGCCGGTCTAGTATTCCATGAAGAATTTCTGGATTTCCCGCCAGTCGTGGGTCTTGGTGAGGGCGAGCATCAGGAGCACGCGGGCTTTCTGCGGATTCAGATCCAGGGCTGCCACAAAGTGGTATTTTTCATCGTCCACCTCGCTGTTGAGGCAGGTGGGTCCGGTGGGGCAGCGGGAAGAGCGCACAATCTGGATGCCGCTGTTCTGGGCGTTGACGGCCACGTCGAACACGTCCTTGTAGAAATTGCCGTCACCCACGCCTGCCAGCACGATACCGTCGAACCGGGCATCGACAAAAGCCTTCATGGGGAGGGCGGAAGCGTTGGCATAGCCGTAGACGATGCCGACCTGGGGCAGTTTGTCCAGTTTGCTCACGTCAAAGACAGATTCGGTGGTGTGCTTGTTCAGGGGACGCTGCATCATGTGCGCTTCGCCGTTGTACACATAACCGATGATGCCGGAAGGGCCGCCTTCGAAGGTGTCGCAGTCGATGGTGTGGGTCTTGATCACGGTCTTGGCGTCCAGGAGCTGGTTGTTCATGCAGCACAGTACGCCCATGCCCTTGCAGGAGGGAGATACCGCAGCCGCCACGGCGTTATACAGGTTGGCGGGACCGTCGGCGCTGATGGCCGTGGAAGGGCGCATGGAACCGGCCAGGATCACCGGCTTGTCGCTCTTGACGGTAAGGTTCAGGAAATAGGCGGTCTCTTCCATGGTGTCCGTTCCGTGGGTAATCACCACCGCGTCGTATCCTTCCTCGTTCAGCAGTTCGTTCACGCGTTTGGCAAGTTTGAGCCACACCTCGTCGTTCATGTCCTGTGAACCGATGTTCACCAGCTGCTCACCGCTCACTTCGGCCAGGTCAAGCATCTGGGGAACGGCGTCGATAAGGGTCTGGATGCTCACCTGTCCGGCGGTATAGGCCGATGAGGTGGAAGTGGTGCTGACGCCGGCGATGGTGCCGCCGGTGGCGACGATCCTGACCTTGGGTTTGGCGGAAAGGGCGGCGCAGGAGAGCAACATGGCCGCCGCCAGAATGATCTTTTTGAAGGGATTCATTTCAGTATCAAGTTAAGGGTTATTAAATTATATGGATCAGTATCAGGCCGATTCCGATGGAAACGAAGGTGGTGATGAACCCTGCCAGCTGGAAGGAATGGTTGACCACATATTTGCCGATCCGGGTGGTGCCGGTGCGGTCGAAGCCGATGGCGGCCACCTCGGTGGGATAGTTCGGGAGGAAGAAATAGCCGTTTACCGCCGGGAACAGGGCCAGCAGCACCAGCGGCGGGATGCCCATGGCCAGGCCCACCGGGTAGAGGGTCTTCACCGTCGCGGCCTGCGAGAAGAGCATGATGCTCATCAGGAACAGCGGGATGGCGAAAAGGACGGGGTACTGCGTGAACACGCCGGCCACGCTGCCCAGGATCAGTTCCTTGTTACCCTCGAAAAAGGTGCTGCCCATCCAGGCCACGCCGAAGATAGACACCATGGCTGTCATGCCGGAGGCGAACACGTTGCCCTTCACGGCTTTTTTGACATCGGCCTTGCCCACCAGCAGGATAAGGGCGGCGATGGACATCATGGTCATCTCGATGGTGGCGTTCATGCTCACCGGCTCGCCGTTGAAGGAAGGACGGAGGGAGGGGAAGCTGCCGAACAGGACCACCAGCACCACGCCCAGCAGGAAAGCCAGCACAGCCCATTTGGCGCGGGGGTTGATTTCCTTCTCCTCGGCATCGGTCTTGTCCTCCAGCAGGCCTTCGCGGAGCCTCCTCTGGTATTCGGGATCTTTTTCCAGGGGTTTCCCGACGAAATTCTGGACGAAGGATGCCGCCAGGATGGCAATCAGGGAAGCCGGGATGGTGACCAGGAAAATCTCTTTCATGCCGATGCCCTCCGCTCCCAGCAGGCTCTGCGACAGGATGGCGGCCGTGGCGGCGGAGACGGGAGAGCCCGTAATGCCCAGCGAGGCCGATATGGTGGCGACGCTCAGCGGCCGTTCCGGGCGGATTCTGGCCTTGAGCGAGATTTCCGAAATGATGGGGAGCAGGGCGTAGCAGGTGTGCGCCGTCCCTGCCAGCAGGCAGAACAGCCAGGTGACCAGCGGACCGTAGAAAGTGATGTGCCCGGGATGCTTCCGAAGGAACCGGGCGGCCACGTCCACCATATAATCAAGTCCGCCCGCCGCCTGCAGGGCTGCCGAGGCCGTAATCACGGCCACGATGATGAGCATCACGTCGATGGGAATGTTCCCCGGTTCCAGGCCGAAGACGAACACCAGAATGAAGACGCCCACCATGCCATACATGCCCAGGCCGATGGAACCAACTCTGGCACCGATGAATATCATGGCCAGAACAATGGCCAGCTGAAGAAAAACCAACGCAGTCCCCATACAATTATTAGTATTTCTCTATTATGTGGTTCACAAAGATAAGGAGTTTTTTATATTTTCCGAAAAATTGTAAGTGCCTTGCCAAAAAAGGCGGCTCTTGGGAGCCGCCTTGGTCAGATAAGGTCCGAAAAATTATTCGGCCGGGGAGAAATCGTCCTTGCCTACGCCGCACAGGGGGCAGACCCAGTCGGCCGGGATTGCCTCGAAGGGAGTGCCGGGAGCGATGCCGCTGTCCGGATCGCCTACCTCAGGGTCGTAGACGTAACCGCAGATGTTGCATACGTATTTCATATTCGTGGGTATTGAGGGTTTTTCAATTACAGGCCGATGGTCTTGAAGAAGTCGTTGCCCTTGTCGTCCACCAGGATGAAGGCGGGGAAGTCTTCCACCTGGATCTTCCAGATGGCTTCCATGCCCAGTTCCGGGTATTCCACACATTCGATGCTGCGGATACTGCTCTGGGAGAGTACGGCAGCCACACCGCCGATGGTTCCCAGATAGAAGCCGCCGTGCTTCTCGCAGGCATCGGTCACCACCTTGGAGCGGTTGCCTTTGGCAATCATCACCAGGGAAGCGCCATGATCCTGGAATTCATCCACATACGGGTCCATGCGGTTGGCCGTGGTGGGGCCCATGGAGCCGCAGGGATATCCTGCGGGAGTTTTGGCGGGACCGGCATACAGGATGGGATGGTCCTTGAAGTAGGCAGGCATCTCCTCACCGGCGTCCAGGCGGGCCTTGAGCTTGGCATGGGCGATGTCACGGGCCACGATGATGGTTCCCTTCAGGTTTACGCGGGTACCGACGGTGTATTTGGTAAGTTCCGCACGCACGGCGTCCATTCCCTTGTCCAGGTCGATCTCAATGCCCTTGGGGCCTTCACCGGGACGGCGGAGTTCTTCCGGAATAAGTTCGGAGGGGTTGGAGTCCATCTTTTCGATCCATACGCCGTCGGCGTTGATCTTGGACTTGATGTTCCGGTCTGCGCTGCAGCTGACGCCCATCCCGATCGGGCAGCTGGCACCGTGACGCGGAAGACGTACGACGCGGATGTCGTGCGCCAGGTATTTTCCGCCGAACTGGGCGCCCAGGCCGATCTTCTGTGCTTCCTTCAGCAGCTTTTCCTCCAGGCCGATGTCGCGGAAAGCACGGCCGGTCTCGTCACCGGTGATGGGAAGGTTGTCGTAGAACTTGATGCTGGCCAGCTTTACGGTAAGCAGGTTTTTCTCCGCCGAGGTGCCTCCAATGACAAAGGCGATATGGTAGGGCGGGCAGGCTGCCGTGCCCAGCGACCGCATTTTCTCCACCAGGAACGGAATCAGGGTGCCTTCGTTCTGGATGGTGGCCTTGGTCATCGGGTAGAAGTAGGTCTTGTTGGCGCTGCCGCCGCCCTTCGCCACCATGATGAAGCGATATTCATCGCCCTGGGTGGCCTCGATGTCTATCTGGGCCGGCAGGTTGCACTTGGTGTTCACCTCGTTGTACATATCCAGAGGGGCGTTCTGGCTATAGCGGAGATTCTCCTGGGTATAGGTGTTGAAAACGCCGCGGCTCAGGGCCTCTTCGTCCTCGAAGTCCGTCCATACATGCTGGCCTTTCTCTCCGTGGATAATGGCCGTTCCGGTGTCCTGGCAGAAAGGAAGCACGCCCTTGACGGAAGTCTCCGCGTTGCGCAGGAACTGCAGGGCCACGTATTTGTCATTGTCCGATGCCTCCGGGTCCTTCAGGATGGCCGCCACCTGCTCATTGTGGGCGCGGCGAAGCATGAACTGGCAGTCGTGGAAGGACTGTTGAGCTGCCAGCGTGAGGGCTTCCGGAGATACTTCCAGAAGGGTTTTATCACCAAATTGGACGGTTTTTACCAGCTTCTCCGAACCGGGAATCTTATAATACTCCGTGGTGTCGGGGCCCAGCTGGAACATGGGTGCATATTTGAATTCTGCCATAAGTTTGAAGGATTAATCTATGTGGATTGCAAAGATACTACTTTTTTTGGGATGGAAGAGAAATAAACTTTACCTCCGTGAGGGAGATCATCTCCGGAAGGTCGACGGCCCGGTCCACTTCATCGTAGAAGAAGACGGCATCCTTGAGGGAGATGTCGTGGATGGTGCGGAGGTCGCCCGACGCGCGGATGGCCGTATGGCAGCCGCGGCAGTAGATCCGCTCCATCCGGATGTCGGTGAAATGGGGCAGGAAACGCTCGGAGACGGCCGGCTGGTTGCTGTCGTTGCCGGCGGGGCGGTCGGCGTAGGCGGTTTCAAATACGATGGCTTCGTCTTTGATATCGGCCATGTAGATGTCGCTGATTACGATGTCCCGGGTGGTGCCGCCGCGTTCCGGGGCGCTCTTGAAGCGGAGGCCCGTATCCGTGCCGCTGAACGTGTTGTGCCGGACGATGATGTGCTCCATGCCGCCGGAGAATTCCGACCCTATCACAAAGCCGCCGTGGGCGTGGAATACGGTGTTGTTCTCTATCAGGATATCCTTGCAGGGACCGTCCGCGAGGGCCTTTTCCCCCGCACCGCCCTTGAGGCAGATGCCGTCGTCGCCCACGTCCACGGTGCAGCCTCTCACGATCACCCTCCTGCATTGCATCAGGTCGATGCCGTCTCCGTTCTGGGCATTCCAGGGGCATCGGACGGCGATCCCCTCGATTACCACATCCTGGCAGCGCTGGGGCACCAGGTGGAACTTGGGGGAATTCTGCAGGGTCACCCCTTCCACCCTTACCCGTTCGCAGTCCGTGAAACGCACCAGGTGGGTGCGCAGTTTCTCCTGCTCCTCCGCAGTGGGGGCGATGTCCGGATAACCTTTGAGGCCGAAGGGATACCACAGGCTGCCGTCGGCCGAAACGGTGCCGCCTTTCCGGAGGAATTCCTTCCATTCCACATCGCTCACCTTGCTTCTTTTGACGGCCCGCCACCATTCGCCGTTTCCATCGATGATGCCTTCGCCGGTGATGCTCACATCGTGTCTTTTGGAAGCGGTGATGCAGGGAACAACCTTCTGTCCGTCAAAGAATTCCCGCTTGTCGGGGGAGAACAGGACCACGGCGCCGCGCTCCAGGTGCAGGTCGATGCGGTCTTTCAGGGAGATGGGGCCGGTGAGGTACAGCCCTTCCGGCACCACCAGATGGCCGCCGCCCTGTTTGGAAAGCGCCGAAATGGCTCTCCTGAAACAGTCCGTATTGGAGGTGACTCCGTCCGGAACGGCGCCGAAATCGGCCAGGGAGACGGTCCGGTCGGGAATTTGTACGGGGGCGGGGCTCACTTCCTGCGCCCGCAGAGGAAGGAGCAGTGCCGTAAAGCCGGCAAGGAGGGTCAGCAGGGTCTTTCTCATATTTTGCAAAGGTAACAATATTTCATTATATTTGTTATCCAATTAAAAGCAACCGAAACACTGTATACTATGAACCAGTACATTCTCGCGTTGGACCAGGGAACCAGTTCTTCCCGCGCCATCGTTTTTGACCACAAAGGCACCATCTGCTCCACCGCCCAGATGGAATTCACCCAGTATTTCCCACAGCCCGGCTGGGTGGAACACAATCCCATGGAAATCTGGTCGTCGGAGGCCGCCGTCATCGCGGAGGCCATTTCCAAGATAGGCATCGGCGGAAAGGAAATCGCTGCCATCGGCATCACCAACCAGCGGGAAACCACCATTGTGTGGGATGCGGAAACGGGCCAGCCCGTGTACAATGCCATCGTCTGGCAGGACCGCCGCACCTCCGAGTTCTGCGATTCCCTCAAGGCGCAGGGCCTGGTGGAGAAGATCCGGGAAAAGACGGGCCTCATCATCGACGCCTACTTCTCCGGCACCAAGATCAAGTGGATCCTGGACCATGTGGAAGGCGCCCGCGAAAAGGCCGAAGCCGGCCGTCTCCGGTTCGGAACGGTAGACAGCTGGCTGGTGTGGCAGCTCACCCGAGGTCAGGTGCACATTACCGATGTCTCCAACGCCTCCCGTACCATGCTCTTCAACATCCATACGCTGGAATGGGACAAGGAACTGCTTGAACTGCTGGATATTCCGGCATCCATGATGCCCCAGGTCCGCTCTTCTTCGGAAGTGTACGGCCATACCAAGACCACCATCTTCGCCCACGAGGTGCCCATCGCCGGTATAGCAGGCGACCAGCAGGCCGCCCTCTTCGGCCAGATGTGCACCACGCCCGGTTCCGTGAAAAACACCTACGGCACCGGCTGCTTCCTCCTGATGAACACCGGCGAGAAGCCCATCCTCTCCAAGAACAACCTCCTTACCACCGTCGCCTGGAAAATCGGCGACAAGGTCAATTATGCCCTGGAAGGTTCCATCTTCGTGGGCGGCTCCGTAGTCCAGTGGCTGCGGGACGGCCTGGGCATCATCCACTCCTCCTCGGAAATCGAGGCGCTGGCCGCCTCGGTGCCGGATAACGGCGGCGTCTACTTCGTCCCTGCCCTCACCGGCATGGGGGCGCCTTACTGGGACCAGTACGCCCAGGGCGTCATCTGCGGCATCACCCGCGGCGCCACGGCTGCCCATATCGCCCGTGCCGCCCTGGAAGGCATCGCTTTCCAGACCATGGACATCGTGGGAGCCATGGAGAAGGATGCCGGCGTGCGCCTGACGGAACTCAAAGTGGACGGCGGCGCCTCCCGCAACAATCTCATGATGCAGTTCCAGGCCGATATACTGGATACCGCCGTCATCCGCCCGGAAGTGACGGAGACCACCGCCATGGGTGCCTGCTACCTGGCCGGCCTGGCCGTGGGCTACTGGGATTCCCTGGAGGAAATCCGCCAGCAGTGGAAGGCCGAACGCACCTTCACCCCTTCCGGCGTTGACACAGCCCCGCTCAAGAAAGGCTGGTCCACCGCCATTTCCAGAACCTTAACCCGTTAATTCTATGGAACAGTACATCTTCGAATTCATCGGCACGCTGGTGCTTGTGCTTATGGGCGACGGCGTCTGCGCCGCCACTTCCCTCAATAAATCCAAGGCGAAAGGCGCCGGCTGGGTGGTAGTCGCCCTCGGCTGGGGCTTCGCCGTGATGATGGGCGTGCTCATCGCCGGCCCCGTCTCCGGAGCCCATCTGAACCCTGCCGTCACCCTGGGCCTGGCCATCGCCGGCACCTTCCCGTGGGCTTCGGTCGCCGGTTACATCATCGCCCAGATGCTGGGCGGTTTCGTGGGCGCCTGCCTGGTGTGGGTATTCTACAAAGACCATTACAAGGCCACAAAGGAAGAGCCCGATACCATGCTGGGCACCTTCTGCACCATGCCGGCCATCGCCAATCCGTGGAGGAACTTCCTCTCGGAGGTCATCGCCACCTGTGTGCTGGTGTTCACCATCCTGGCCCTTGCCACCAACGGCAATGCTTTCAATATCAGCGGCGTGGCGGCATCTACCGGTTCCCTGGGCGCCTTCCCGGTCACCTGCGTGATCATGTCCCTGGGCATGTCCCTGGGCGGAACCACCGGTTATGCCCTCAACCCGGCCCGTGACCTGAGTCCCCGCTGCGCCCACGCCGTGCTTCCCATCGCTGGCAAGCGGGACAGCGGCTGGTCTTACAGCTGGGTGCCCGTCTGCGGCCCGATGGTTGGCGCAGCCCTTGCGGCAGGCCTTTACCTTCTTGTTTTTTAGCGTATGAAAAGAAAAGCGCTCTTCATCGGCGGCACTGGCACCATCAGCACCGCCATCACCCAAGCCCTGGCGAAATCCGATTCCTGGGAACTGACAGTCCTGAACCGCGGAAACCGCAGCGGCATCCTTCCCGAAGGCGTCCGTCAGATCCAGGCCGATATTTCGGACGAAGCCGCCTGCGCACGCCTGCTGGAAGGGATGGAGTGGGACTGCGTCTGCGATTTCATCGGCTTCGTTCCGGAGCAGGTGGAGCGGGACTGGCGGCTGTTCAGGGGTAGGACCCGGCAGTATGTCTTCATCAGTTCGGCATCGGCCTATCAGAAACCTTGCGCCAGCCCTTTCATCTCGGAGGGAACGCCCCTTGTCAATCCTTATTGGGAGTATTCCAGGAACAAAATTGCCTGCGAGGACTTCCTGATGGCGAAATATCGCGAGGAAGGCTTTCCGGTAACCATCGTCCGGCCCAGCCATACGTATGACAACCGGTCCGTCCCGCTCGGGGTTCATGGCGCCAAGGGGTCCTGGCAGGTGCTCCGCCGCATGCTGGACGGGAAACCGGTCATCATCCACGGGGACGGCACCACCCTCTGGACCCTCACCCACAATACGGACTTTGCCAAAGGGTTCATCGGCCTGATGGGGAATCCGCATGCCCTGGGAAATGCCTTCCAGATCACCTCGGACGAGTCCCTTACCTGGAACCAGATTTACGAGGGAATTGCGCGGGTGCTTGGCGTGGAGCTGAAACCTTACCATGTGGCTTCCTCCTTCCTGGCCGAGGTGGGCCCCTCCTACGATCTGTGCGGCAGCCTCATCGGTGACAAGGCCTGCACGGTGCTGTTCGACAACAGCAAGCTGAAACGCGCCGTGCCGGGATTCCAGGCCACCGTCCGGTTCGAAGAGGGCATCCGGGACACCATCCTCAACATCCTGGCCCATCCGGAACTGCAGGTTCCCGACCCGGAATTCGACGCCTGGTGCGACAAGGTGATTGCCGCCCAGGAAGCGGCCAAAAAGATGGTTTGACGCTCAGCGCAGGCGCTCCAGGACGATATGGACCTGCCGCGTCTGCCCCGCCTCGAGGGAGAATGTGAATCCTGCAAGGGCCCTGTCGGGGTTGGGTTCATCCCACTCATGCAGGTGTTCTCCCGGGAAAGCGGTACTCCACACGCCGGCTTCGAGAACAACTTCGTTCCCGGGGCCGGCTTTCAGCATGCGCTGCCTTTCCCCGCTTTCCAGCAGGAGGGTACAGTCCTGGACAAGGACCGATGCCTCCGTGCAGAGCGCCCAGCGGACATGGCAGGGGTGGTCTCCGGCTTCCAGGCAGTCCAGCACATGGAGGCTGCCGTCCTCCAGGTATACCTCCCTTTTGTAGGAGGCCAGGTCTTCGTCATAAAGCGGGCTCAGGTCAAGTACCGCCCCTTTCCGAGCATCGTCAAAGAACCCGGAAAAGCCGGCCGGGCGGTAAACTTTCGGGGCGTGTCCGTTCACCGTGAGGATGTTATGGGACCAGGGGCCGATCCGGAATACCTCCCATCGGTCGCTCTCCTGCGTCATGTCCCAGATTTCCAGGCCGATGCTTTCCAGTGAATTGTAATTCTGCATGCCCAGGTCCGTGGCCCAGGCGACGCCCTCCGATTCGAAATAGAACGACCCTTGGTCCAGGTGCGAATGGCTGGACTGGGCCAGGCCGCCTTTGATGCCCAGATAGTCATCTTCGGGGTCTTCCCAGCCTTCCCTGTAGATGTAGACAGGGGTGGTGCCGCCGCAGTGGTAAGTATGGCCTTCCGGTACGGGGATTTCCTGCCGGGAAGCCTGCTGGAGCGTGAGGAGGAAGAAGGGGAGAAGGCGTTCTTCGGCCGGTTTCCTGCCCATTTCGAACAACTTCAGTTCCGGAAAGAGCAGGGAGGGATTTCCCGTTTTCAGGGCCATCCAGGCCTGCATGAATTGGAAATTGGCGCTGAAATAGCAGTCGGAAAAACTGAAGCACCGTCCGGCCGGCGTGGACATGAACTGCATGAACCGGGCCGATTCCAGAAAGCCCTGCGGCAGCGGCTGGAGCATCTGGGGGCAGGCTGTGGCGAGGGCGGCCTCCAGCAGGATCTGGAAACTGGTGCCATACCCCCAGTAGTTGTAGCCTTCCGGAAAGCCGCCGTCGGCCGAATAGGCTTTGTAGGCCAGTTCTTTGGAGGCGACGGATTTCTCCAGCATCTCCCGGCAGAACGCCGGATCTTCTTCCCAAACGGCAAGGGCGCCGAAAACCATGCCGGCGTTACAGACAGAGTTCCAATTGATGTCGGTGGTGTAGAACCAGGCGTCGGAGGCATTGAGGGCTGGTTTCAGCCCTTTTTCGACGATGGCGCGGGCCACCTCTTGACGCTCCTCCGGGGTCATGGCCGTGTACAGCCAGTCATAGCCTATCGCGAGCGCCATCGTCATTTCTCCCACGTCCAGAAAATGGGATGGATTCCAGTCCTGGAAGCGGCTTGCCGCTATCATTTCCTCAATCGCCCGCCGGGCATACGCTTCGCCGCCATGGGCCCGCCAGGTGTAGGAGAGCCAGAATATGCGCTTCAAAGCCTCCCGGGAAACGCCCAGCAGCCGTCTTCCCAGCAGTTCCCTTTTTACGGGAGGCTGGGACAGGACTTCCCGGGAAAAGGCGGTAATCATGCTGTCGGCCTTTTGGGCATACCAGGTGGCCGCCGGCCGGGGCGTTTCCGTCATCAGCAGGCGGGGATGCGGCTGCAGCTGGGCCCGGAGCGCCAGGCAGCTCAGCAGAAGCAGGGAGAGCAGGAAGCATCGTTTCATACGCCCAAAGATAAGGATTCCTGTTTCATTTCCAGCCGTTTTTTGAATAAAAGTACGCCGCCCTGCTTGTTGTTTTTTTTCGATTGATTATCTTTACTGTCAAATAAATGCTGTTTATATGAATCGTTCTGCTTTGTTTTTTTCTCTTGGCCTTCTGTCTGCCATATGTATCGCCGGATGTTCTTCTTCCGGGAAACAGACTGTCCGTGACGGGTATGTCATCGTCACAC
>JAFUWW010000070.1 GCA_017471085.1 Bacteroidales bacterium
GCCGGTATCCGCACCCCGAACCCCCTGAACGAGGCCACCAAGAGCGAGAAGAACAAGAACCTCGCCTCCCTCGAGACCGCCATGCCGGAGGTCTATAAGGAACTGGACGACATCCGTCTCCGCCTGGAGCAGCACTTCCAGGACATGCAGGACATCGAATTCACCATCCAGGAAGGCAAGCTGTGGATGCTGCAGTGCCGTATCGGCAAGCGCACCGGCCTGGCCGCCCTGCAGATGGCCGTGGATATGGTGGAAGAAGGCCTGATCGACGAAAAGACCGCCGTGATGCGCGTAGCTCCCAACCAGCTGGACGAGGTGCTCCACCCCATCCTGGACCCGGCATCCGAGAAGAAGGCTCCCGTGCTGGCACAGGGTCTCCCGGCTTCCCCGGGCGGCGCCGTGGGCCAGATTGTCTTCACCTCTGAAGACGCCATCAAGTACGCCCTCGCCGGCAAGAAGTGCATCCTGGTCCGTGAAGAGACCTCTCCGGAAGACATCGACGGTATGCATGCAGCCGTGGGTATCCTCACCGAACGCGGCGGCATGACCTCCCACGCAGCCCTCGTGGCCCGCGGCTGGGGCAAGTGCTGCATCGTGGGCTGCGACGCCCTCAAGATCAACTTCAAGGACAAGACCGTGGGCTTCAACGGCATCAAGAAGACCTTCAAGGAAGGTGACATCCTGAGCCTCAACGGTGCGAAGGGTCTGGTATACGAAGGCGCCATCGAAACCATGGACGCCTCCGAGAACCCGCTCTTCTCCAAGTTCATGAGCATGTGCGACAAGTTCCGCAAGCTGGGTGTCCGCACCAATGCCGATACGCCGGAAGATGCTGCCCGCGCCCTCAAGTTCGGTGCCCAGGGCATCGGCCTGTTCCGTATCGAGCACATGTTCTACGGCCGCAACTCCGAAATTCCCCTGTCCAAACTGCGCAAGATGATCCTCTGCGACACCGACCAGGAGCGCAAGTCCGCCCTGGCGGAACTGGAGCCTTTCATGAAGGCCGCCGTCAAGGAGACCCTCCGCGTGATGGACGGCAAGCCGGTCGTGTTCCGTCTGCTGGATCCGCCGCTGCATGAGTTCGTTCCTCAGGGAGAAGACAAGAAGAAGGAACTGGCCAAGGATCTGGGCATTTCCGTGAAGGAAGTGGAGAAGCGCGGCGCCGCCCTGCACGAGGTGAACCCGATGATGGGCCACCGTGGCGTACGTCTGCACGTGAGCTTCCCGCTCATCGCCGAAACCCAGTACCGCGCCATCTTCACCGCCACTGCAGAACTGCAGAAGGAAGGCATGAATCCCAAGCCGGAGATCATGATCCCCGTCACCATCTCCGCCCGTGAGCTCAGCTTCCAGAGGGCGATCTGCGACAAGATCAAGGCCGAGGTGGAAGCCGCTACCCAGCAGTTCCTGGAATACCAGTTCGGTACCATGATCGAGATCCCGCGCGCCGCCCTTACGGCCGACCGTATGGCCCGCTCTGCCATGTTCTTCAGCTTCGGCACCAACGACCTTACCCAGATGACGTTCGGCTTCAGCCGCGACGATATCGGCACCTTCATGGGCGACTATCTGGGCAACAAGATCCTGGACGCCGACCCGTTCCAGCACATCGACACCAAGGCCGTAGGCCAGCTGGTGAAGATCGGCGTGGACAAGGGCCGCAGCCGCCGCGAGAACCTCATGTGCGGTATCTGCGGTGAGCACGGTGGCGATCCTCAGTCCATCGAGTTCTTCAACACCATCGGCATCGACTATGTGTCCTGCTCGCCGTTCCGCGTGCCTATCGCCCGCCTGGCAGCCGCACAGGCCGAGATCAAGCAGAGCAAATAAAGCACATCTCATTCCATCAAAAAAGAGAGGAGACCAAAAAGTCAAGTTGACTTAGGTCACTCTCTTTTTTGTGTCTTCTCGATGAGAAGACGGAGGAAGGGATACCCATCAGCGGTATGTGCCACAAAGCCGATGGATACCGTGCAGAGGCCGATGTCAAAGGTTCACCATAAATCCTATGATTGCCACCGGGCGCGCTGCATGTGACTGATAATAAGCCTGTTATGAAGCACCCGCTGGCGAAGGTGCATACTAAACCGTATGATTGCCACCGGTGACACTGTATATGGTTGAAAATGAATTTGTTATGGAGTACCCGATGGCAAAAGTGCATACTAAACGTATGATTGCCACCGAGGGCGCTGTATGTGGCTGACAGTGAGCTGGTTGTAAACAGACTGATGGCAATGGCACACACAAACCGTATGATTGCCACCGGGAGTGCTGCATGTGGCTGACAATAAGCCTGTTATGAAGTACCCGATGGCAAAGGTGCATACTAAACCGTATGATTGCCACCGAGGGCGCTGTATGTGGCTGATAATAAGCCTGTTATGAAGCACCCGCTGGCGAAGGTGTAAATTCAACCGTGTGATTGCCACCGGGAGTGCTGTATGTGGCTGATAATGAGCTGGTTGTAAACAGACTGATGGCAATGGCACACACAAAACGTATGATTGCCACCGGGAGTGCTGCATGTGGCTGACAATGAGCTGGTTGTAAACAGACCGATGGCAATGGCACACACAAAACGTATGATTGCCACCGGGAGTGCTGCATGTGGCTGACAATGAGCTGGTTGTAAACAGACCGATGGCAAAGGTGCATACTAAACCGTATGATTGCCACCGGGAGTGCTGCATGTGGCTGACAATGAGCTGGTTGTAAACAGGCCGATGGCAAAGGTGCAATCAAAACCGAAGGATTGCCGCCGATGGCGCTGTATGTAACTGACAATTAGTTTGTTCCGAGAATCCATGTGGCAATGGTGGGCAAGCGAGAGCAAGCGAAGCGGTAGGAGCCCCCTGCACCTGGCCCCCCTGCACCCTGCACCCCGGCACCCCGGCACCCCTGCACCCTGCACCCCACAGCACACTAAAAAAAGAGGTTAACTCTTTTGATGTGCCCCCCAAAAGTTGGACGGTTTAACAGTTACGAGGCCTTAGATTGGAACAGAGCTCGGTATTGCACCGGGCTCTTTCCTTTTAGCCTCAGTTTGATCCTATCGTTGTTGTTGTAACGGATGTAAGTCCGGAGCGCTTTCTTGAACTGGTCGATAGAGTCCCACTCCTGCAAATATGGCAATTCATTTTTTATGGAGTGCTATTTCTCCTAATTTCTGACACGACGCCCAGTAGCGCTTAAGTAACTCTGAATTAATACCATACTGTAGATGAATACTCCATGCACTGTTGCCCTTTTCTAACAAATGCCTTAGCTCAACAACTCATCGTAACCATGTTTCTTCTTTTTTTTACATAACAAAAACCCCGAAAGTTCCTTGTCTAACTTTCGGGGTTTTTGTCAAAAGAGTTAACCTCTTTTTTGAACTGCATCCATGCTTAGAGTTCCCAGGCAAGGGCGGAAGCGCCGAGGATGGCGGCGTCGGATTCCTTGAGCGAGGAGAACACGAGCTGGACTTTATCGCGCCAGAGCGGAATCACATTCTCGTTCATGGCTTCGAGGATGGGCTTCTCCAGGAATTCACGGGCACGGGCCAGGCCGCCGAAGAGGACGATGGCTTCCGGAGCGGAGAATTCGATGAAATCGGCGAATTTTTCACCGAGGATGCGGCCGGTATACTCGAACACGCGGAGGGAGAGCTTGTCGCCTTCCTTGGCGGCCTCGTACACATTCTTGGACTTGATCAGGTCCAGGCTGCGGAGGGCGGAGGGTTCGTCGCTCATTTCGAGCCATTCGCGGGCGGTGCGGGCTACGCCGGTGGCGCTGGCATAGGTTTCCAGGCAGCCGTACTTGCCGCAGTTGCATTTGCGGCCGTTGTGGCGCACGGCGCAGGTGTGGCCCAGCTCGCCGGCGAAACCGTCGTGACCGTAAACCACCTCACCGTTGATGACGATACCGGAACCCACGCCGGTTCCCAGGGTAATCATGATGAAGTTCTTCATACCGCGGGCGGCGCCGTAGGTCATTTCGCCCATGGCGGCGGCGTTGGCATCGTTGGTAAGGGACACCGGAATGCCGTTCATCTGCTCCTGGAGCATTTTGGCAAAGGGAATATTGCCGCTCCTGGCCCAGAGAAGATTGACGGCGTTCTCCACCACGCCCGTGTAGAAGTTACCGTTGGGGATACCCACGCCGATGCCGCGGATGCGGCCTTCGGCCTGGCTCTCCGCAATGATGCGGTGCAGGGCTTCCGACAGGGAGGCGATGAATTCGTCTGCATTGGTGGTGTTTTCCGAGCTGATAACGGTTTGGGCAATGATATTGCCGCGGGCGTCAACCACGCCGCATTTGGCGGTCTGTCCACCTACATCGATACCGATTACTAAGTCTTGTGCCATAATAGTATGTTAGTTATTTGCGTTTTGCCACTTTGGAGCCGATGACGGCGAAGAACAGGATGTAGGCGAGACCCAGGGCCACGACCCAGTAGCTGGCCATGTAGGTGGTCTTGTCGGCCACGAAGTTCTGGAGGAGCGGGAGGATACCGCCGCCAACCACCATGGTCATGAACAGGCCGGAAGCCTTGTTGGTGGCGCTGCCGAGGCCTTCGACGGCGAGGTTGAAGATGGCGCCCCACATGACGGAGGTGCAGAGGCCGCAGAGGACCAGCAGAAGGGCCGACAGCGGAACGTTCACCATCTGGAAGGCGGTGCCGGTGAAGGCGGGCATGTTAACCTTGTTGGCGGCAGGGACGAAGATGGCGATGAGAACCAGCAGGAGAGCCACACCGGCGCAGAAGCTGAGCTGCGTCTTGGAGGAAATCTTGCCGGAAATGAGGCTGGAGACGAAACGGCCCACCAGCATCAGGAGCCAATAGGTACCGGCCACGAAACCGGCGATGGCGGCGGCGGTGGAAGTATCCAGCATGCCGGCAGGATTGGCGGGATCGGCCAGATAGAAGTTGAGGGTTCCGGGGATACCTACCTCGACGCCCACATATACGAAGATGGCGATGATGCCGAAGATGAAGTGACGGTAGTTCCAGGGGCTTTCGGCATGGGCTGCATCGGCTACCTGGTCGGGGTCTTCGATCTTGATGAAGCAGAGGATGATGAAAGCGGCTGCAAAGATGCCCATGGCGATGAACAGCACGGGGTTCACATCGGAGATGACGGTCTTGCCGGCCACCAGGGCGCCGATCATGGCACCTACGAGCATCGGGGTGAGGGTACCCATCAGGGAGTTGAAGGTACCGCCGATCTGTACATACTGGTTACCTTTCTTTCCGCCGCCGCCCAGGAGAGTAAGCATCGGATTCACCACGGTGTTGAGCATACATACGGAGAAACCGGAGATGAATGCGCCGAGCAGATAGGTGATGAAGTTGCCGGGGAAGGAAGCGACCACGCCGGAGAGGAACTGGACGAATACGCCGATGAAACCTACGGCGATGGCGATGAGGGCGGTCTTCTTGTAACCGTACTTGGTAAGCATGTTGCCGGCAGGGATACCCATGAACAGGTAGGCCAGGAAGTTCATCATGTTACCCATCATGCCGAGGGCGTTGGAGCCGGCAATCTCGGGCTGCATTTTCCAGATGTTGCCCACCGGGGCTGCGAGGTTGGTCACGAAGGAGATCATACCGAAGAGGAAGATCATCGTGATGATGGCAATCATGTTGCCATTTCCTTTGGTTTTAGACATTGTGCTTTGTGTTTATTAGTTAATAATTATCGGCGATTTAAACTTATAGCTTTCAAATATAAGAATTTTTTTCGAAAGTGGCTCTTTCCGGGACAAAGAAAAACGGCGGCCGGAACATCCGGACCACCGTTTGAACATCAGGTTCACTCTCAGCAGCCTGTCCAGCCGGCAATGTCGTCCGGCGAGAAATCATAGGTGAGAGGCTTTCCGTATATCTGCTCGTAGGCATGGACCTTGGCCTCGTAATCGGCCCGGCAGAGGGCGAGGCTGTTTTCCCGGTCGGTCTTGGCAGGGTCGGGGTACAGCGGATCCAGGATATGGAGGACCATCTTCACGTCGTGGAATTCGGGCGTGAGCATGCCCGGAAGGTCCTGCATCTCGACGAAGCACGGGACCACCGGCACTTTGAACTGGCTGGCGAAAAGGAAGGCGCCGCGTTTCCCAGGCCTGGGCTTCCTGTAGTTGAACCACATCTCCTGCTCCGGATAAATCAGGATGAAATGGTTGGAGTCCAGGGTCTCCTGCATCAGGGTGCGGAAGGCGCCGCTCATGTAGGATGGCTCCGGAATCAGGGGAATCACATCGATGTTGCGCAGCACGAAGCCGTTGAGGCCCGGCATCACGAAATTGGTGCCCTGGCTCACCGCCCACAGCCGGCCCCTTCCCGCGGCGCGGCACATCGACCTGTGAATGCCGTTGTCGAAGGGATTGAAATGGTTGCTGGTAAGGAAGGCAGGGCCCTTCACGGCTTCCAGTTTCTCCAGGCCGACAATCTGGTTCACTCCGTCGCTGTAGCGCCAGATCCAGTAATCCACCACGGACCGGGCGGCCAGTTTCTTGAGCCTGGCCCCCGGCGTGCGCATTTTTCCTACGTAGTCGAGGATGTTCTCCTTCAGGGCGGCAGGCTCCCACTGCGGGTCGAAAGGTTCCGTCTTGTCATTGAAACGGCCTTCCGCGGCGGCCTGACGGATGTTCCGGATGGCGTCGGAGCGTCCGGGCGTGATTAGCAGCATAGACGGAGCTCCTGCCGGTTGGAAATGATGGAACGGAACGATACGGGGGCGGAAGAGAGTTCCACGGCCATCTTTACCAGGCCCTCGATACCCTTGTGATAGCGCTCGACGGCTTCCGTATTCTTCAGGAAGGCTGCCTGACGGCGACGGATGGTGGCGTAATATCCGCTCCGGCGGGCGTATTTCCAGAATACCTCGTCATAAGGGACGGATTCGTTGAGCCAGGGCTTGGCGTCCAGGTTAAAGTGGATGATCTGGGGGGCCTCCAGGAACGAGATGCGCTCGGAAGGCATGGCGTCCCACACGGGATCCAGATAGTGGATGGAATTCCAGCAGAGGGCGTTCAAGTAGTCCTGGTCAGGCGCCACGGTTTCCAGGGAATATTTCTCCAGCCAGGAGAGGAACCGCCCGGCCATGTCCACCTCTCTCAGACGGCGCATGTTCATGAGCAGCACGCCGGAGTTTACGTAATTCCTGTGGTCCACGCCTACATAGCTGTCGATGTAGCGCATGAAGGGAGCGATGTGCTGGATGGAATAATCGGCACAGGCGCCGATCAGGTTATTCCCAAGCGGCTCTTCCCACAGGCGGGAGATGTCACCGGGCACCACGATGTCGGAATCCAGGTAGATGCCTTTGTCGTACTGCGGGAAGAGGACCGGGATGAACAAGCGGAAGTAGATGGTGAGGGAGGAGAAGGCCCCGAAGCGGTGGTTTTCCAGTTTCCCTTCCTTGTCCAGGCTGCGGAGTTTGCTGCTCAGCGAGATAAAATGGAGCTGGAAGCGATCATCGGAAAAGACGGACAGTTTCCGGCGGTTCTCGGCGGAAATATCATCGTTCAGGATATGGACATGGTAGGTATAGCACGGGGAGGCGTTCTCCTTGATCGAGTTCAGTGCAACGGCGAGAAACGGTGCATAGGCATCGTTCACCGAGAAGAAAATGGGGATGAGTTTGGAATCTTTCATGTTCAAAACGTTTTCTCGGTTGCAAAATTAAACGATACGCCCCACCCAGGGAAAGAAATGTCATAGGGACGAACAAAAAGTGATGAAAATCACTATTTAGGGATAAAAATGCCGATTTTGGGACGAATGAAGAATAATTGTTATATTTGTCCCACTAAATTTGTGACAGATGAAGACCATCTCCAGAACCTTCTACAAGATGCAGGTGACCTGCCTGTTCTTCGTGATCGTGCCCCTTTTCTATTTCCTCTTCATACTGGCCTACGACCCTTTCGACATCTCGGAGTTCCTGGCAGTAGGGCGGGAAAAGTTCTCGCTGAACCTCATCATAACGGCACTCACCGTCCAGGGAGTCGTCACCCTGTCCCGGATGCTGTTGTTCATCCTGCGGCATATTGTCGACCTGAACTGGTCGCTGTACATTCTATGGTGCGCGGGAGAGACGGTAGTGTGTGGACTTATGTGCTCCATCCTGCTGGGCATCGGCTGGGCGGGCACCTACCCGTATTTCGCCGTCATGACCCGCATCACGCTGTATATGGCCGGCATCCTGGTCTTCCCTTATACCATCATTACCCTGGCTGTCCAGCTATATGTGCTGCATAAACGCGGAAACGCCCCCGCCGTGGACGAAAAGACGCTGATCCGCTTCTACGACGAACAGAAGCGTCTCAAACTCATTGTTTCTTCGGAGGCCGTCCTTTATATTGAAGCGGAAGAGAACTACGTCCACATCGTCCATCTGGACAACGGGCGCGTGAAAGACTTCACCCTTCGCTCCTCCATGCGTGCTCTGGAAGAGACCCTGCGCCGCCACGGACTCATCCGCTGCCACCGCTCCTTCTTCCTCAACGCCTCCCACGTTGAACTCCTCAAAAAAGACGTGAACGGCTACGCCCTGGCCCAGTTGGACCAGGAAGGCGCCAAAACCATCCCCGTCTCCAAAAAGTACTACGATTCGGTCTCTGTGCTGCTATAGTCGCTCCCGGCAGGGCTTGCCTGGCACAGACCGGATATCATCTGTTCCATGCTCTTTCTTGGGTGTATCTCCACAAAGGGCCGATACTGCCCGACCAGCAAATCGATCCGCTCTACGCCAAGGAGGAAGCCCAGCGTGGCGAAATCGCAGCCTGTCTCCAGGCAGCGTACAGCAAAACTGTGGCGAAGGTCCTTGAACTGGTGTTCCCGAAGGTCCAGGGCACGGAAAACGGCCCGGACATGATTCCGGACGACCCGCGGGTCCACGGGACAGGTGGTTTGAGTCACGAGGAAGGTTTCGGGCCGATGCTTGCCCTCCTCCTGCCCCAGGAACTTCACCTGGGGAGGAGCCAGCGGAATAGCCCTTTCCTGCGCCTCTTCCTCTTTTTTTACCACCCAGGTACGTTCGCCCGTCCCTGCATCCACTTTATAGTATCGGCCCGCATTTCCGCGAACGTGCAGAACTTTGGCTTTCAGGTCGATATCCTGCCAGGTCAGATGGCAGAGCTCCCCCATGGTGATCCCGGTCGTCAACGCCAGGTAAAGGCCGATATTCCGTGGCGACGGGACCGCATAAATGTATTCCAGCAGCTTCGCCTGTTCCCGGGCCGACAGGATCCGGATTCCTCTTTCCTCCTTCCTTCCGGCACGGCAAAGCTTCCACGAGGGCATGGGGCACATCCCGCGCTGCGCACCGAAGCGCAGGACCCCCATCATCAGTTTTGCGGCGTCATAGGCGGTCTTGTCCGAATTCCCGGCCTCCCTCACAGCCTCCTGAAGCGCAAGCATGTCGGCTTCGGCCAGCGCCGTTTTCTCCGCGACATACGGCAACACATAGCTCTCCGCGATGAGGACATAGGTCGAGAACGAAGCCGGCTTCACCGTCTTCGCCTTCTCCTCCCGCCAGAGAGCGTATATGTCGCTGAATGTCATGGTTTTAGTTTGCTGGCTGGCGCTCAATTGAGCAAATAAGACAATCGCATTTTCTGCTGATTATCAACCACTTGTTGCCAATGACAAAAACGATAATCATTGGTTCGGTTGCTAACAAGCCAGACAACGGTATGTTCGGAAAGGGCTGTGTACTATGGCATGATTAAGGTGGAAAACCGTCCTTATTCGTGGAATATTGGCACTCTGAAAGGTACTTGTTGAGTAAGGACCTCCTACAAAGGTAAGCGTCTCCGCGTCACTGGATGTCAGCAAAGAATCACGTGGACGGATTGCCCTTGAAAACGAGTTCAGGAGGGTTAACCCTCCTGAACTAACGCTTCCAGTTCTCCGGTAACTACTGTAGACGCAGCCTACGGAGTGGGTGAACTTCAGTTTTTCAATTTAAAAATTTGGAAGTTTTTCTGTGTATTCTTATAACAAGAGAATAGACCACTAGTGTTGTATTGTAAGTAGTAATCTGATCTGCCTAAACAGTTAATTGTGGCGCTGCCACTTGTTATCGTAATAGTCCACTTGCCAGTGTCGCTATTCGTTTCTTGAGTCCTTAAATAATTGTTCGCACTAGGAGAATATAGGTAGCCGCTACCTGTGTTGAATTCCCACGAACCGCTAGATCCTTCCAGTGTAACAACCTGAACTCCAGAAGGCAAAGTATTTGAGGCAATCCCAGATGTCGTAATCGTCACTGATTCTTTTCCTCGATTATTGGTATTCTGAGTTGTACTCATGGCTACACCACTGCTTTCGTAGACAAATATAAGTTTATCACTTGCAGCCAAAGTGCTAGCATCAGTAACCTTTACATAGTATGTGATTTCCGCAGGCTCCTCTTCTGTATCCACATCGCTGCATGTTCCAGCGTCAGAAGCTGAATATAAGCCCTTGTTATTGGCATAAGCAACAACACTAATTGAATAGGTTGTTTCGTATTCAAGATTTTCAATCGTCGCCGTGGTTGTCGTGACACTCGTGCTAACGGCATCGCCCGAAGTAGGAGTTAAAGTAACGATATAATAGTCAGCATGATCCACAGAATTCCAGCTAACAGTAATAGAATTCGGAACTGTTCCGCCTTTACCATCTTCGCTAAGAGCAGCACTGACAGTGGCAGGAGTATTAAGTTGTTCTGATTTGTCCTCACCAGCATATACTTCGATAGACGTTATATTTACAGCTGCCCCATATGCATGAATATATGCTGTTTTGATACTACCAAGCTCTGTTGATGTGAGTGTAAATGTAGTGTTTGCATCGAGACTTAAGTTATAAATGCTGCCTTCAATAGAATCGGCAGAAGAGTCAAAACGCAGAGATTTTCCACTGTATGCGGCGGCCAGATTGATTTCTACCTTCCTTATGTTATCTTTAAAAACAGGAAGCTTAATGTAACTGGATTTATTTGCATCTGTGCTGCAATTCTTTATCTGAATGCCTGTTCCTTTATATGCATTATACTCCCATTTCCCGCCGACCAAGTCAGTAAAGGATTTTGTTGCATATGATGTGGTCAATCCGTCTGCAACTGCTGCGTCGTATGTAAGAATAGCGTAAGGAATATCCTGAGCATTAACAGTTTCCGCTGCATCTTCCATTTTCACAGAGAAGCGGGAAGCTTTTCCTGCCGTGAATGTCAGTTGCTGTGAGCCAGAAAGCGAAACTGTCCGTGTATATGTGTAGGTAGCAGTCTTGACTGTAACTGTAAATGAATCTCCGGTGGCAAGTTCAAACGGGAAACATGTGAAGAACACGTCCATTGAACTATCTGCTTTAAGGCTCAAAGAAGAATAATCCAGAATGATTTCTTCAGAATGAGTGTTATTTCCATAAGAACTAACTGGTACAGCGGTTCCCAGATTGAAACTTGTGCGTCCAGCCAGCACAACATCGGACGCACCAGCAATTGCCGAGAAGCGAACCTCGGTAACGTTTTCGTCTGTGGGCAGGTTAGTAATGGTCATTTTACCTACGGCAATGGCACGCGTAAACTGCATGTTGAGAGATGTTGCCTGACTCCCTTCCCCTGTTATGGGTTTAGCAATAAGGACATCCGCTTTCGGGTCAAAACTCGTTGCCGTAGGAGTCTGATTACCTGATGTTTCGATATTCACATTGAGAGGTGTATCCCCACTCTGACGCGCATCAGCAGGATAAAAAGCATAGTAATCGAAGTTAGTGTAACCAGTTGCCTTCTCAGCCAATGATGTAACGAAGTTCATTGTCGCTCCGCTGTCAGTGGTTGTGCCCTGACTACTCTTTTTCTTTGTTGTTACGACATCTCCTTCAGTAGGAGTAGCAAGCTCATAAACATAGAGGTATTCTCCAGTGGAAGCCCACTTGACAACGGTGCCATCGATGTAGGTTTTAGTGTCTGTTCCTGACGCATTAATGGAGAGTTCAACTTCCTTGACGTTAGAAGGAGTTATTGTTTCCTCCGTATTTGTTGTTTCTTTAGTACATGCAACGAATGAAACAGCGGCAACGAGAGCGCTGAATGCGAATAAAAGACTCTTTTTCATAAGGCGCTCCTCCTAGAATGAACCAAAATCATAATCATCATCATCAAGCCCAAGACTGTCACCAGCAAAACCCGAAGCCCCATATTTGGGGCTTATGCATACCAAGCCTTCGAAACGCAGTTCAAGAGCATTTGTTGTTGGAGCTTCATAGCTCAATAGTTCTTTTTTGTTCATATATTTTTATTTTAAAGTTGATTATTCTTTAGGACAACAGCAAGACAAACAACTTAAGACTGCCATGCTCGCAAATAGGTAACACAATCCACCTCAACCAGTCTCCGGGGCTGTGTACAATTCTTTTTGTTTCATGAGATATAGATGTTTTGTGTTTAGCATTTCATCACCTTTCGCCAGGGCTCCGGGCTGGCAGCGCAAAAAGAAAGTGTGGAGCAATTCGTTTATCTGAGGAGGGGCTCTGGACTGCAAAAACGCAAATAAACAACACTCCACACCCGTATGGTGACCTGTGCAGAATGCACGGTACGCCAAACCAGGTGACGAATGAGTGCGGCTTTTTCCCTGCGTTTAGAAATTGTCCAGATTTCTCCTAAAGGATAAAAGCGAAAACACTTTCATCTATGTACTGTCCCGAAGGACATCTACAAAGATAAAAAATGTTTTAGAAAGATAACGACATCAGCGCAGAAAAAAGGTTTGAAATCTTGAAAGATATGACTTTTTCGAAGCCTGCAGACAGAACAGTTTTGGGAGAGGTGCGACGCTGAAATCGCACCTCTCCCCAAAAATTGTAAAGAAAAGACTCAGGCCTTGAACTGCACGGCGGCTTCCTCTACCGGGAGGACGGCCTTGTAGTTTTCTATCCAGGCGTCGAACCCGGCGATGTCCTCCGGCGTGGGGGCTATCTCCTTGGCGGTCATGCCGCCGAAGACTACCTCTTCCAGGAAGTCCGGGAGCGTGCGGCCCTGGGCATTGTTCACCACGAACGAAGCCAGCAGGGCGATTCCCCAGGCACCGCCTTCTCCGGCGGTTTCCATCACGGAAATAGGAGATCCCAGGGCGGCGGCGAGCACCCGCTGCCCCACCACCGGGGTCTTGAACAGGCCGCCATGGCCGGTAATGCGGTCTACCCGCACATTCTCCTCCTTGAACAGCACGTCGTTGCCAATCTTGAGTACGCCCACAGAGGCGTACAGATGGGCCCGCATGAAGTTCGCCAAGCTGAACTTGTCCAGGGCGTTGCGCACGAACAGGGGGCGTCCTTCCGACAGTCCGGTTACGGGCTCGCCGGAGAAATAATTGTACGCCACCAGGCCGCCGCAGTCCGGGTCGCCCGTGAGGGCATTGTTGTAGAGCTTGCCGAAGACCTCGTTCATGTCGACCGGAATGCCCAGCAGCTGCTGGTATTCCTTGAACAGGTTCACCCAGGCATTGAGGTCGCTCGTGCAATTGTTGCAGTGGACCATGGCCACGGGAGCACCGTCCGGCGTCGTGACGATGTCGATCATCTCGTGCGGCTTCCGGAGGTCCTTCTCCAGGACAATCATGGAGAAGGAAGAGGTTCCGGCCGATACATTGCCGGTACGGGGTTTCACCGCATTGGTAGCCACCATGCCCGTTCCTGCGTCACCTTCCGGCGGGCAGAAGGAAACGCCCGGCTTCAGATGGCCGGAGATATCCAGGTAGCGGGCGCCGTCCTCTGTGAGCACACCGGCGTTCTCCCCTGCCAGCAGCACCTTGGGCAGGATGTCCCGCAGCTTCCAGGGATAGCCCTTGGGAGCGACCAGCTTCTCGAAAGCCTCCACACGCGCAAGGTCGAAATCCCGGGTGGCGGCGTCGATGGGCATCATGCCGGAGGCATCGCCCACGCCGAGCACCTTGCGGCCGGTCAGTTTCCAGTGGATGTAACCCGCCAGCGTCGTGAAGAAAACCACTTCCTTGACATGCGGTTCATCGTCCAGGATGCACTGATACAGGTGCGAAAGGCTCCACCGGAGCGGCATGTTGAAGTTGAACAGGGCGCTGAGCTCCTTCGCGGCCGCACCGGTGTTGGTGTTGCGCCAGGTACGGAACGGGACCAGGAGCTGGTCGGCGCTGTTGAAAGCCATATATCCGTGCATCATGGCACTGATGCCGATGGCGGCAAGCGAGGTGATATCCGTGTTGTAATGCACGCGGACATCTTCACGCAGGGAGGAATAGCAGGACTGCAGACCGGTCCAGATGGCATCCAGACTGTAAGTCCACAAGCCGTCCTCGAACTGATTCTCCCACTCATGGGAGCCCTGGGCAATGGGGTTGTGGCTCTCGTCCACCAGCACCGCCTTGATGCGCGTGCTGCCGAACTCGATGCCCAGGATGGCCTTTCCGGCCTCGATGGTTTGCTTGGGCGTCATACTACTTCAGGGCTTTGTTCAGCAGGTAGTACACCTCGTTCATGCGCAGTTCGCGTTTGAACTTGTGGATGGTGGTATCCTTTCCGATGTGCAGGAATTCCACGCCGGTGAATTCGGCGAAATCGCCCCAGTATTCGGCCGTGATGTCATAGCTGAAGGCCGAATGGTGCGTACCGCCGGCCAGGATCCAGGCGCAGGCGCCGATCTCGAAGCTGGGACGCGGAATCCAGAGGGCCGATGCCACGGGAAGCTTGGGCATGGGCTGCGGCTCGATGCAGTCTACATCCTGCACGATGACGCGGAAGCGGTTGCCCAGGTCTACGAGGGTTGCCTTGGCGCCGGGGCCGGTCTTGGAGGTGAACACCAGACGGGCGGTGGGCTGCTTGCGGATGCCGATGCCCAGGAAATGCACTTCCAGCTTGGGACGGTCGCTGGCGATCATCGGGCTCACCTCCAGCATGTGGCTCTGCAGGCAGGAGCTCTTTTCTCCGGCGAAGTTGAGGGTGTAGTCCTCCAGGAAGGAGTTTCCGCCCGGGAGGCCCTGGGACATCACCCACAGTGTGCGCTGCAGGCAGGCCGTCTTCCAGTCGCCTTCGGCGCCGAAGCCGTAGCCTTCGGCCATGAGGCGCTGGCAGGCCAGGCCGGGAATCTGGTCAAAGCCCACGAAGTTGGGGGCGTCCACATCGGCATCGCCCAGGTCGTCGAAGTTGGTGGTGAAGGCGGTAGCGCCCTTGTCGGAGAGGATGCGGCGGAGGGCGATCTCCGCGCGGGCGGCGTTACGGACCTTCTCCCAGTACACCTGCTCGCCGGTCTCGTCGATCTTGATGGTATAGAGCTTCTTGTACTCTTCTACC
>JAFUWW010000004.1 GCA_017471085.1 Bacteroidales bacterium
GTCTCGGGGGCGTTGGCGGTGAGCACGTACCGCAGCACGTCTTCCTGGCCGGGGAACTGCTCTTCATATTCGTGCACCCACACCGCCCAGTTGCGGGAGGTGGAGATCTTGTCGCCTTCCAGGTTCAGGAACTCGTTGGCGGGGACATTTTCCGGCAGCACGTAGCCGCCATAGGCCTTGAGCATGGAGGGGAACACGATGCAGTGGAACACGATGTTGTCCTTGCCGATGAAGTGCACCAGCCGGGTTTCAGGGTCTTTCCACCACTTCTCCCAGCTCTGGGGAAGCAGTTCCTGGGTGTTGGAGATATAGCCGATGGGAGCGTCGAACCAGACATAGAGCACCTTTCCTTCGGCCCCGTCAACAGGAACAGGCACGCCCCAGTCCAGGTCGCGGCTTACGGCACGGGGCTGCAGGCCTCCGTCCAGCCAGCTCTTGCACTGGCCGTACACATTGGTCTTCCATTCCTTGTGCTGCTCCAGGATCCAGTCGCGGAGCCAGGGCTCGTATTTGTCCAGCGGGAGGTACCAGTGCTTGGTCTTCACCTTCTTGGGGGTGGAACCGGAAAGGGCGCTTTTCGGGTCGATCAGCTCTTCCGGGCTCAGTGTGGAACCGCACTTTTCGCACTGGTCGCCATAGGCATTGGGATTGCCGCACTTGGGGCAGGTGCCGGTGATGTAGCGGTCGGCCAGGAAAGTCTTGGCCTCCTCGTCGAAGTACTGCTCCGTCTCTTTGGTGATGAATTTGTCATCGTCATACAGTTTGCGGAAGAATTCCGAGGCGTTCTTGTCGTGTACCTTGGAGGTGGTCCGGGAGTAGATGTCGAAGTTGATGCCCAGTCCTGTGAAGGCGTCCTTCATCACTTTGTGGTACTTGTCCACGATATCCTGCGGGGTGACGCCCTGGGCGCGGGCCTTGATGGTGATGGGTACGCCATGCTCGTCGCTGCCGCACACGAACACCACGTCCTCGCCCCGCATGCGGAGGTAGCGGACATAGATGTCGCCGGGAATATAAGCGCCGGCCAGATGGCCGATATGGACAGGACCGTTGGCATAGGGGAGCGCACAGGTCACAAGGGTTCTTTTGTGGGTCATTTCTTTAATCTCCCTAATTTTATGTTGATGGTTTTCTTGATTTCGTTGATGCGGCCCAGGCGGGACAGGATTTCCAGCTGTTCCTCCAGGGAGGCGGACGGCAGTTTGGCCTTCAGTTCCTCCTGCTGGGCCTTGAGGCGTTTGTCGTGATAGGCCAGGATGGCGCGGGGCACGAAGTTCACCAGCCAGGAATCCGTGGTGGTGAGGGCTTCGGTGAAATTGCGGACGCTGAGCTCGTACTTTTCGGTGGACAGGTCTGCCGCAACGGCCGCCACTGTGCGGTTTTCTCCATTGAGAAGGTCCAGGACGATTTCTTCCTGCGCCTTGCCCTGGTCGTAAAGGGCGAAGTAGGCTTCGTAGGTGTCGTCATAGGCCTTGTTGGCGAAGTGGATGTCGTCGCCGGCGAGGGCAGCGTCGATGAATTCCGCTACGGTCTGGGCCCCTTCGGCCACGTAGAATTCCGAATCGGATTCGAACTGGAGCGGTGTGCAGCCGTACTGAAGGATGAAGGTGAGCAGTTCCCTTTCCGAGGGTGCCAGGATGCGGTTTTCCTCCATCAGGCGGCGCTCCAGGGGTTCCTGGGGCTGAACTTGTACCGGCTCGGCGGCGGCTTCTTCCCGCTCACGGCGGTTCCGTTCGCGGATATCGGCATTGCGCTGGTCCGCAGTCTGTTTTTCCCGGGTTTTCCTCACGCGGTCCTGAATGATGTCGGCCTCGATTTCGAAGCGGCGCGACACGGCGTCAACATACACCTGCCGTTTGATGGCATCCGGGATGTCGGCCACCGTATCGGCAATTTCGTTGATCAGGTTGGCTTTTTTCAGCGGGTCGTCTCCGGCCTGGGAAAGCAGAAGGTCCGTCTTGAAGGTGATGCCGTCCTGCTCGTGCTCCTCGATGAAGGTGCGGATTTCTTCCAGGGTATGCTTGCGGGAGAAGGAGTCCGGGTCGTCCCCGTCCGGGAGGAACACGACGCGCGGATTCATTCCTTCCTTCAGGATCATGCCGATGGCCCTGATGGCGGCGTGCAGGCCGGCATTGTCGCCGTCGTACATGATGGTGATGTTCTCCGTGAACCGCTTGATCAGGCGGATCTGCTCTTCCGTGAGGGAAGTGCCGCAGGAGGCCACTACGTTGGAGATGCCCATCTGGTGCATCATCACTACGTCCACGTTGCCCTCTACCAGGATGCAGCGGTCTTGCTTGGAAATTTCGCTTTTGGCGAAGTAAATGCCCAGGAGATTGCGGCTTTTGATGTAGATTTCCGTCTCCGGGGAGTTGACGTATTTGGCGGGATTGTCGCTTTTGAGGGTGCGGCCGCTGAAGGCGATGACGCGTCCGCTCACGGAGTGGATGGGGAACATCACCCTTTCGCGGAACTTGTCCGTGAGCGTCCCGTCTTCCTGCTGGATGGCCAGGCCGGCCGCTACCAGATATTCGTCTTTGTATCCGGCGGCGCGGGCGGCTTCAACCAGGGCGGTTTTTCCGGAAGGCGCCCAGCCCAGGCTCCATTTTTCAATGGTACTGTTTTCTATTCCGCGGTTGCGGTAATAGCCGTATCCCACGGTATGCCCCTCCTGGCTCTGAAGCTGGTCGCAGAAGAACTTGCGGGCGAATTCGCTCACCGCCATCAGACTTTCGCTCCGCTGACGGGCGGCGATCTGTTCGGCCGTTTCTTCCTCTTCCTTTACGTCGATGTTGTATTTCTTGGCCAGGTAACGGAGCGCTTCCGGGTAGGTCATGTGCTCGTATTCCATAACGAAGCCCACGGCGCTGCCGGCCTTTCCGCAGCCGAAGCACTTGTAAATACCCTTGGAAGGGGTGACGTGGAAGGAGGGGGTTTTCTCGTTGTGGAAGGGACAGCAGGCTACATAACTGGACCCGCGGCGCTTCAGCGCCACGAAATCGCCGATCACCTCTTCGATGCGGGCGGTGTCCAGGATCTGGTCTACTGTCTCCTTGGGAATCATGGATGGCTATTCCTTTTCGTAGGTCACTTCTTTGGCGTCGGAGAGGTCGGTGATGGTAATTTTTCCGTCATCGGGGGTCTGGCCGGACGGGGGCTGGGGACGGTCCTGCCTTCTGGCATCGGCCTTTTCCTGCTCCCTGGCGGCTTCCTTTTCCAGTTTGGAGGCCCTTATCTGGTAATAGAGGTCACGGCCGTACCAGACCAGGGCGATGCAGCCCACCAGCACGCCGAAGAACCCCGTGCGCCAGATCAGCAGGAAAGCGATCACGACAAAGATGCTGTCCTTGATGATTCGCCAAGTGCGGTCCCGGTATCCAAAAGAAAACATAGTACTTCCTGTCATTTTGTCATATAATTTACAAAGATACAAAGATTCTGCGAGAATCCGTACCCGGATTTCCCGCAGAATACATGTTGGACAAATACTGTGCTATTTCCTTTGTCAAGTCAGAAGGCAGGTCGTGTGCCCATGATCAGAAGCGCCATCCGCAGACAAGTGAAATATCGTGCAGGCGGACATTCGTGAGCCCCGGGCAAAAAAAGACTGTATTCCTTGAAAAAATCGTAGAATACAGTCTTTTGAAAAATCAGAACGGAAGATCGTCTTCCGGATTGTCTGCCGGCATGTCTTCAAGGGAGGGAGCGGGTGGTGCCTGGTACGCCGGAGCCTGTGCCGGGGCGCTTTGGTAGGAGGGAGCCGGAGCTGCCGGTTGCTCTCCACCGGCGGGGGCGATGCGCCACATCTGAAGGTCGTTGTACCATCGGCCGTTATACTCGCGGCTCTTGAGGTTGAACGACACTTTCACGCGGTCTCCCGCCTGGTACTTGTCCAGTTCCTGCACCTTGTCCTGTCCCCAGGCGGTGAAACATGCCTGGGATGTAAAGTTTCCGTCCGGGAATTCCAGGATGAATTCCTGTTTGGCCCATTGTCCACGGGCGGACGTACCGCTCTGGACAGCCATTTTCTGACGGATGGTCCCTTCCAGTTCCAGTGCCATGGCAGATTACTCTTCGGTGGCTACGAAAGGATGAACCTCCAGGAGGTCTACGTCGAAGACCAGGGTAGCGTTGGCGCCGATGTTGCCGGGGCCGCGCTGACCGTAAGCCATGTCGGCCGGGATCACGAGGGTGATCTTGCCGCCTTCACCTACGAGCTTCATGCCCTCGGACCAGCCGGGGATGACGCGGTTCAGCGGGAAGGAAATGCCGTTGTTGCTGTCGAACTCGGTGCCGTCGATGAGGGTGCCGCGGTAGTTCACCTTTACGGTGTCGCGGTCAGAGGTGGCGCGGACGCCGCTGCCGGAATCCTGAATCAGGTAAACGATACCGGTGACGGTGGAATCGGCGTTGTTCTTGATCATGAAGTCCTTGCGGAAGGCATCACCTTTCTCTTTGTTCAGGGCACCTTCGTAGGCGCTGCGCTTCTGGAGGAAGCCGTTGATGATGTTGTTCATCTCCTCGGGGTTGATCTTGAACTGCTTGGCGAAGGTGGAGTCCTGAGGGGTCCCCTTGGCCTTGAGAGCGTCGTTCATACCTTTGCGAACCTGGTCCATGTTGAGCTGGCCGAAACCGTTCTGGGTCATGACCAGACCGAAATTGACACCCAGCAGATAGGAGGTGGAATCTACTTCACCCTTTCCGGGGAGAAGGTCACGGACAGCCTTGGATCCTTCCACTTTGGAAGAGGAATTGCAGGCTACCATCAGCACGGCGGCTGAGGCAATAGCAAGAATCTTAGTAAGTTTCATAATATAAAACGTTTTTTGATGTTGTCTGTTCATGTAGCCGGAGGGTATTTTCCGACAATTTGCAAAGATAGCAGTTTTTTCTTAAAAAATGTTAATAATTCTTTACGAAGTGAAAAATTTGGAGAATCCGGAATAAATGACTATATTTAACCAAATCTATGAAAACCTTATATGGCCGTCGACTCCAATATCCTTCATCTTAAACTGAAAACCTTTTTTGGCTATGATGCTTTCAAAGGGGATCAGGAACAGATCATCCGGCATCTCACAGAGGGGAACAACGCCTTTGTGCTCATGCCCACGGGGGGAGGAAAGTCACTCTGCTACCAGCTTCCCGCCCTGGTCATGGAAGGAACGGCCATCGTCATTTCCCCCCTGATCGCCCTGATGAAAAACCAGGTCGATGCCATCCGCGGCTTCGAAGCCGGAGAAGACGGCATCGCCCATTTCCTGAATTCCTCGCTGAGCAGGATGCAGGTGGCGGAGGTCAGGGAAGACCTGTTGAACGGAGTCACCAAGCTGCTTTATGTGGCGCCCGAATCACTTACGAAGGAAGAAAACATCAACCTTCTCAAGGAGATCAAGATTTCATTCTATGCGGTGGACGAAGCCCATTGCATCTCGGAATGGGGGCACGATTTCCGGCCCGAATACCGGAAAATCCGCTCCATCATCGAAGAAATCCAGCCGGCGCCCGTCATTGCCCTTACGGCCACCGCCACGCCGAAAGTCCAGAGCGACATCCTCAAAAACCTCCGTATCCAGGACGCAAAGGTGTTCCGTTCCTCCTTCAACCGGCCCAACCTTTATTATGAGGTAAGGGACAAACAGGAACCGGAAAAAGACATCATCCGTTTCATCCGGCAGAATCCCGGTAAGTCGGGCATCATCTACTGTCTCAGCCGGAAGAAGGTGGAAGAACTGGCCCAGCTGCTCAGCATCAACGGAATCCGTGCCCTGCCCTATCATGCCGGCCTGGATGCGAAAACCCGGGCGGAGAACCAGGACAAGTTCCTGATGGAAGAGGTGGAAGTCATTGTCGCCACCATCGCTTTCGGCATGGGCATTGACAAGCCCGATGTCCGTTTCGTCATCCATTACGACATCCCCAAGAGCATAGAAGGCTATTATCAGGAGACGGGACGTGCGGGACGGGACGGAAAAGAAGGCCTCTGCATTACTTATTATAGTTATAAGGACATCCAGAAGCTGGAAAAATTCATGCAGGGGAAACCGGTGGCGGAGCAGGAGATCGGCAAGCAGCTCCTGAACGAGACTGTGGCCTATGCCGAATCCAGCCAGTGCCGCCGCAAATTGCTGCTCAATTATTTCGGAGAAGACTATCTTCCGGACAACTGCGGAGCCTGTGACAACTGTCTCCACCCTAAGACCCGGTTCAACGGCAGCGAGGATATGTGCCTTGTGATCGAACTGATTGAATCCCTGCCGGAGCATTTCAAACTGGAACACCTGTCCAATATCCTTTCCGGGGTTTCCAACGCCATGGTCAAGTCGTACAAGCACGATTCCTTGGAACTCTTCGGCGCCGGAAAAGACCACAATACCCGCTTCTGGGCGGCCGTGATCCATCAGGGGCTCATCCTGCATTTCCTGGACAAGGATATTGAGAACTACGGTCTTATCTCTGTGACGGATCTTGGCAGGCAGTTCTTCAAAGATCCGCACGAACTGATGCTGGTGGAAGACCGGACTTTCTCGGATGCTGAAGACGAAGAAGACGAGGAACCGGCAGTCCCCGGGCATGGCGGTGGTGGAGATCCCGTTCTTCTGCCGATGTTGAAGGACCTTCGCAAAGAAGTGGCCCAGAAGCACAAGGTACAGCCCTGGGTGGTCTTTTCCGACCCTGCCCTGGAAGACATGTCCATCCTATACCCGCTTACGCTCAAGGAACTGTCGGAGAAATGCCAGGGAGTAGGAGAAGGGAAAGCCCGGAAATTCGGAGCCCCCTTCGTAGAGCTGATCGCCCGTTATGTCGATGAAAACGAAATAGAAAGACCGGACGATTTCATCGTGAAGTCCGTGGCCTCCAAGTCCGGCAACAAGGTCTATATCATCCAGTCCATCGACAGGAAACTGTCCCTGGAGGACATCGCCTCGGCCAAAGGGCTGGACATGGACGAACTGCTCACCGAAATTGAGGCGATCGTATCTACGGGAACCCGCGTGAATCTCAATTATTATATCGATGAGACCCTGGATGAAGAAGTGGTGGAGGAGATCTACGGCTGGTTCCGCGAAGAAGCTTCTTCCGACTCCCTGGAAGAGGCCATCCAGGCGCTTGGAAGCGATTATGACGAAGAGGAGATCCGGCTGGTCAGATTAAAATTCCTGTGCGAAGTTGCAAACTGAGTTTGCAACTTGTTTGCCCACGTTCGAAGTTTGCAACTTGTTTGCCGTTTTTCTTTTTTAGAAGGTGAGGGCGAGACGGAGGCCGCAGGGAGCGGGCTGGACGGTGAAAACCGCACTGTATTTGCTGCGGTTGTTGTAGTCGGAGGCAATCCAGCCCAGCCTTTTGTTGCCGATCACGGAGATGGGAATACCGAAACTCAGGAAGGTGACGCCTACGCCCATGGCGATGAAGCCGGCGTATTGCAGCGGCAGCATGACGTCCACATTGCTTTCGGTAGAATAAGTGACATCCCAGATGTTCGTGGGGTCGTCGATGTCCTGATAGTAAGTCTCTGTAATGGTTTCTTTGGCAAGAGCGATGCCTACCCCCGCAGCTACTGCACCGGCACCGGTAATCAGTCCGCCGATGATGTTCAGCGCTTTTCCGGTTTTCCGTTGCTTGATGGCGCTTTCATACGTCTGATGATAGATCTCGTCGCCTATCAGCCGGCGTACCTGACTGGGTGTCAAGATTTCTCCGTCAAGGGAAAACTGCCCCTTGGCGTAGGTCAATTTCCCATCTGCCGGGGCGGGAGGAGCCGGCTTCGTCTCGGGAGCCGGCTTTGCCGGAGATGCGGCAGGAGCTGCCGGGTCCTGTGTTTTGGGAGCGGGGGCTGCTGCGGGCTCAGGAGAAGATGCGGGAGTATTGGCCTTTTTCCCCAGGAAAGTCTCTTCCTTTCCGTTCTGATACTTGATTTTACGTACGCTGGCCTTGCTGATTTTATAGAGGGGGCCATTCTGGTTGTCCCAGCGTCTATAGGAAATGAGGTTTTCTTCAACAGCCACAATCTTGGCCTTGATGGTGGTGTTGTCGCGTCGGGTGATGATATCCTGTGCCTTGGAAACCAGCGGGATGCAGGAGAGGACAATCGTCAGGACGATCAGGGCGTAGAAACGTTTCATGGGGCAGGGGTTTAAGATATGGAATTAAAGATATATCAGGGAGGAAAGGTTTTCCGGAGAGAAGAGGCGGGCAGCCATTTGGCGGATGTCTTCCGGGGTGATAGCTTCGAGGCGCGCTTTTGTTTCTTCCGGTGACATGATCTGTCCCCAGGCAAGGAGACTTTTTCCCATGGACAGGCACTGCGCCTCGCCGGCTTCCGAGGCGATGGCCAGCTGGCCCAGCAACTGCTTCCGGTAACTTCTCAGGCGCGTTTCGCTGAGCGGCTTTTCGCACAGCCGGGCAAGAATCTGGCCGATGGCCTTCCGGCATTTCTCCAGATTGGGACGGTCGCATCCGAAACTGATGGCAACGATGCCGGTGTCGGCATATTGCGTATACGTACACTCGATTCCGTATACCCAGCCGCGCTTTTCACGCAATTCATTGTTCAGCAGGGAATTGGATGCCGGGCCTCCCAGGATGTTCACCAGCATGGCCGTTGTCATCCTGTCGGGCATCTGGTAAAGCGAAGGTCCCTGGCAGCCGATAACGGCATTGACTTCGTGGTTCCGTTTGTCCACAACCTTTCGGAAAGGAGGTGTTGCCGGCATGGGGGCAGGATTCTTCCGGGTCGATGGCAACCGGGTCTCCGGGGCGGGGAAAATGCTCTCCAACAGGCGGAGGACCTTCTTTTCCAACGCTTCCTCTTCGGCATCGGCCACCAGGGTGAAAGCCATCCTTTCCGGAGTGAAGAACGTGGCGACGAACCGCCTGAGCTGCTCCGGCGTGATCTTCTTGACGCTGGCGGTGGTCCCTAAAATGGGCTGTTCCAGGGGATGTCCCTGAAACAGAAGGCCTTCGAACTTGTCATAGACGTCTTCCGCGGGATTGTCCTTGTAAGAAATGATCTCGTCCAGGACTACTCCTCTTTCCGTTTCGATTTCGTCATCCGGGAAGGTGGGCTCGGTGGAGAGCTCGAACAGCAGCCGGGCGGCCTTCCAGATATCCTCCTTCAGGACGGTGGCGTGCAGGACGATTTCCTCTTTGGTGGTATAGGCATTGAGCTCGCCTCCCAGGCGGTCCAGGTAACTGTTGATGACAGAGGCTTTTTTCAGGCGGGTTCCGCGAAAGAGGGTATGTTCTACGAAATGGGCGGTTCCGGAAGGGAAACCAGCCTCCTGCACAGTTCCGCATCCGACGGAAAGTGCACAGTAGGCTACAGAGCGACCGCTTCTGCGGACGGCATATTTCACTCCGGCAGGAGAAACGCCGCTTCTCATCTTGCTTTGGCCATCCGTTTAAGGTCTTCGGAAAGGAATCCGACACCGGCGCGGTTGCTGATCTTGTGGCGGCGGATGTAGTAAAGCGTCTGCGTATTGGCGTCGATGAGCATCTTATAGCAGAACGAATCGGCGGTGGGTACCTTGGGCGCAACCACAAACCCCACCAGGGTGTTGTAGGAGCCCAGCTGGTACATCTTGTCGGCTTCGTCTTCGTCATCGCACAGCAGGATGTCATCGTCCAGGTACTTGTCACCGTCCCGTTCGGAAACCTGCGGGGCGATGTCGCTGAGGGCCAGGTAGATTCGCTTCTGCTTCCCTTCCTTTTCGTAGTTCCCGTTGAACCAGCTGTCCATCCGGTAGGCGGTGCTCTCCGATTCCATGGCGGCCAGCGTGAAGGATTGGACGGCATTGACAAGGGCGCCCAAGTACAGAAGTTCCCGTCCGCTGCCGCCGCCGGCCGCACAGACCGGGAGGGAGATGACTTCCGGCATTTTGTTCACGCCATCTTTGGCGGACGGGTCTCCCTTCACCAGGGTAAGGAAGGTGATGCCGGGCTCTTTTTCATGCTTGAAGCGGGTATCGGCGAGCAGCAGGAAATAGAACTGGTCCGATGTTTTGCGGGCTTCAAACTCCGCCTCCGTGCAGAACTCGAAGGCCGATGCGTTCCAGAGGTTCAGGACTTCCTGACGGAGGGCGTTGTCCAGGATGGAATTGCCGGACAGGACCACTTGGGTGATTTTGTCCGTGAAATCGTTCAGCCGGTATTTCCGGGTGGTTACGGTTCCCTGTGCCAGGACAGACAGGCAGAACAGGGCAGCGGCGATGCTGGCAAAAAATCTTTTCATATCTGACTTTTTATTGAGCTATGAATGCGTATGTTATGGTGCCCGTCTGACGGGCAGGGGCGGTTTGCGAGGCCGAAAACCTGGAAAGCCGGGCAGCCCTTACCGCAAAGGTGCGCAGGCAGCCGTCTGCGGCAGAGGAGGCATCGTCCACTTTGGCATTGACCACGGTGCCTTTGTTGTCCACCGTGATGATTACCGTCACTTCTCCGGATCCGTAACAACGGTAAGCGGGGATGGGCAGGTGCGAGGCTTTGCGTCCGTCCAGACTCCAGGAAAGCACGGAAGGGCCGCTATAGGGCTTGGTCTCCTGTTCCTTCTCCTGCTTTTCGGGATGGGATGGGAGGGCGGCATAGTCATCCGGGTTCTCCTGCGGTCTGTTCTGTCCGTCCTTCAAGTCCTGTGCCAGTCTCTCGGCTTCTTTGTAGAGTTCATCGGCATTGGTGCCTCTGTCGTCTTTCAGCGCTGAGCGGTCTACCGCCACATTCCGGACGGGCGTTCCGGAAGAGGCCGAAATCAGGTTGTCCAGCAGTTGTGCCACCGATTGTTTCAGCTGGCGTTCCTCCAGGATGCGTTCTTTCTCTTCCTGCTGCGTAAAATCCAGCACGAAACTGTTCTCCCGCTGTACTTCGTATCCGATCCTGGCCAGCAGCAATACGATAATCACCGCGACATGGATGATCGCGGTGATATAAAGTCCGGCTTTCTGGTCAGGACTCAGTTTCATGCGTTCTTCTTTCTTTTGCCTTTCTTCTGCTTCAAAGCCTTTTCCACTGTGGTAGTAAGCACGTCGATGGCCACCTTGTTGTGTCCGCCCTGCGGTACGATGATATCGGCATAACGCTTGGACGGTTCGATGAACTGCAGGTGCATGGGTTTTACCGTGTCGCAGTAATGCTCGATGGCGGTTTCTATGGTGCGGCCTCTTTCGGCGATGTCGCGGACGATGATGCGGAGCACGCGGTCGTCATCATCGGCATCCACGAAGATTTTGATGTTCATCTGGTCTCTCAGTTCCTTGCAGGTAAAGATGAGGATGCCTTCCACGATGATGACATCGGCCGGTTCCACCGTAATGGTTTCCGTCGTGGAACGGGAGCAGGTTATATAGGAATAAACGGGCTGCTCGATGGTTTTGCCGGCCTTGAGTTCACGGATCTGCTGGCACATCAGTTTCCAGTCGATGGCGTCGGGATGGTCGAAGTTGATGTTTTTCCGTTCCTCCGGCGGTACGTGGCTGGAATCTTTATAGTAGGAGTCCTGTGGAATCACCACCACTTTTCCATTCAACTGTTCAGTGATGGCCCTTACTACAGTCGTTTTTCCGGAGCCGGAACCTCCGGCAATACCAATTACGAGCATAATGTTTGTTTTTCCAGTTTAAAATTCGGCGTTTTTAGGTGTTCTCGGGAAGGGGATGACGTCGCGGATGTTGGCCATGCCGGTGACAAAGAGCAGGAGCCGCTCGAAGCCCAGGCCGAAGCCGCTGTGCGGAACGGTTCCGTAACGGCGGGTGTCGATATACCATTCCAGGTTCTTGCGGGACATGCCCAGCTCTTCGATGCGCTTCTCCAGTTTCTCCAGGGAGGCTTCACGCTCGCTTCCGCCGATGATTTCGCCGATCTTGGGGAAGAGGACATCCATGCCGCGCACGGTGCGGCCGTCCTCGTTCTGTTTCATGTAGAAGGCCTTGATGTCTTTGGGGAAGTCGATGAGGATCACCGGCTTGCCGAAGTGCTTCTCTACCAGGTAGCGTTCGTGCTCGCTCTGGAAGTCTGTTCCCCAGTGGACGGGATATTCGAACTGGACGCCGTCGGCCACGGCTTTTTCCAGGATTTCCACGGCTTCCGTGTAGGTGACCTTCTGGAAGTCGATTCCCAGGACGCTCTGCATCCGGCCGATGAGGCTGTCGTCGTATTTGTCGTTGAGGAAGCGGAGGTCGTCCATGCAGTTGTCCAGGGCGTATTGAACCAGATATTTCACGAACTCCTCTGCAAGGGCCATGTCGTCATTGATGTCATAGAAGGCCATTTCCGGTTCGATCATCCAGAATTCCGCCAGGTGGCGCGGGGTGTTGGAATTCTCTGCGCGGAAGGTGGGGCCGAAGGTGTAGATTTCGCCCACTGCGGTGGCGCCCAGTTCCCCTTCCAGCTGGCCGGAGACGGTGAGGGACGTCTTTTTGCCGAAGAAATCTTTGGAGAAGTCTACATTTCCCTTCTTGTCCAGCGGGATGTTCTTAAGATCCATGGTGGTTACCTGGAACATGTCGCCGGCACCCTCTGCGTCGGATTCGGTGATGAGCGGGGTGTGAAGGTATACGAACCCTTTCTCGTTAAAGAACTTGTGGATGGCGAAGGCCATGGCGTTACGGATGCGCAGGACTGCGCCGAAGGTGTTGGTCCTGAGGCGCATGTGGGCTACGCTGCGAAGATATTCCAGCGTGGTGTCCTTCTTCTGGAGCGGGAAACGCATGGGGTCGCATTCGCCCAGCACTTCTATCTCGGTGGCCTGGATTTCTACGGCCTGGCCGCTGCCCATGGACGCTACCAGCTGGCCCTTTACTGCCAGGGAGGCGCCAGTCGTTATCTTTTTGAAAAGGTCTTCGCTGAACAGGTCGGCATTGGCGACAATCTGGATGTTGTTGATGGTGGAACCGTCGTTCAGGGCGATGAATTTTACCTGTTTGTTCCCTCTTTTGGTGCGGACCCAGCCTTTGGCCAGTACTTCCGAGCCCGGCTCAGATGCCAGCAGGGCCTTTATTTTAGTCCTTTTCAGTGTTTCCATACGAATGTAATTACAAATCGTGCAAAGATAGCAAAAAATGTCGGTATTTCTTATTCCAGAAGAGTCAGATAGAACTTTTTGTAAGGTGAACTCGTTTTTTTTATCCTTTCAAGCAGACGGTGCTTTCTGGTATAGACCATATTCTTGCTGGGCAGTTCCAGCAGTTCCGTTATCTGGGTGCTGTCAAATCCTGCAATCAGGTAACAGCTGAGTTTTAAATCGATTTCCGGAAAATAAGCCAGGTCGTCCTGCAAGTGGACCAGGACGTTGTTGAAATGCTGGTTGATGTCGCTCACCAAACACCCCAGTCCGTCATGACCGCCTCTTACGCGTTCGAGGATATGGCCGATCCTGTGCAGCAGTTCAGCGTCGGTCAATGATTCATGTTCAGCGAGAGTCCATTGATAAAGAAGCTCGCCGATGTCTTTGTTTTCCAGCCTGTAGTAATGGACGTAAAGCTCTTGTTTTATCGATTGGCGATCGGGCAGGATTTGCGTTTTTTCAAACGCCTGCCATAATTCCAATGATGCCTGTGGAAGCGGATGGTTTTTCACGGGCCAGTGTCAAAATGGCACAGGCGACAAGACTTCCACAAGTGGTTCCGCGAAAAACCAACAGATAAAGTCAGGCTGCCTGTGCCAAAGCACATGCAGCTCCTCCTGAACCTGTCTGTGTAATAGAAAAATATCGCGGATTCCTTATGGAGATCAGGTGAGCAGCAAATCAGTATTTGATGCAAATATATGGATTCTTCTTCAAAGAATCAAATGATGGACATGCCGGACGTTTTTTTTTGTTTTTTGCGGTTGTATTCATAATTATTGAAGTTAGTCTTGCAAAAATAAGGGTATGCGGTGATTATTCCCAAGCAATGTGTTATTTAATACTTTCACTTCAATATGTTGAAATACAATCATTTGTAAAATAATAAAAAGCACGCCCGCTGAAAACATTCAGCAGGACGCAATAGAACCTTGCAGGGAGTGCAAGTTTATTTTCCGGTTATCAGGCGGGGAATGTCGGTGTTGTCAATCCGTCCGTTGAAACGGGATGCTCCCTTTCCTACGGCATAGACAGGAACGGGTGCGCCGGTGTGTTCGTTGGTGGTCCAACCGAAGCCACAGTCGTTCTGGAATTGCAGGCGGGCTTCGTGGGAGAGGGTATCCCTGCCTCCCTCGGCCTTCCATTCCGTTTCTATCTTGTCCCAGTCCTGGACGGAGAACTGCCAGTCGAAATTGTATCCGATGGCCAGGCCTCCGGTCTCATGGTCGGCTGTTACCACGATGAGCGTCTCGTCCGGGTGTGCCTGATAGAATTCATAGGCAACCTTGACGGCATCGTCGAACCTGAGAATGGCCTGAACCATGGGGTAGACGCTGTTTTCGTGGGCGCACCAGTCGATTTCGCCCCCTTCGCACATGATGCAGAAAGGCTCCTTGTCGCCTAAATACTCTATTCCGAGGCGGAGCATATCGGCCAGGGGAGTCCAGGAGCCGTCATAGTCGATGGTGTATTCGTCAGCGCTTTTGCCGCGGTTTCCCTCCTGGCAGAAGATGAGGTGTTCCTGGGACATGTTGGCCCTGAACTCCTCTTCTCCGTAGCAGACGGTATAACCGTTTTCGGCCAGGTATTCGTCCGTAGGCTGCTGTCGTCCGTCCCTGCCGGCAAATTCTGCAAACCCCGGTCCTGCAAAGAAATCGTATCCCGAAGCGGGCAGTTGCAGGGTGATGGGGTAGTAACCCCAGCGGTCTGTCTGATGCGCATAGAAAGCGGCCGGTGTGGCGTGATTGATGGGAACGGAGCTCATGATGCCTATCTTGTATCCTTTTTCTTTCAGGTCCATGGTAAAGGGCCTGGTGGGTAGGCTGTCGGGAGTTGCCCCGATAAAGTTGTTGTTGGTCTTTTGCCCGCTGGAAAAAGCTGTGGCTGAGGCTGAAGAGCACGTCACCTGATGGTCGGCCGAATAGGTTGAAGCCATGCAAAGTTCCGGGAAGCGGGTGAAGAGCAGTTGTTCTCCGCCCAGTTTCCCGTTTTTCCACGACAGGTAAGATTCCGCTGCGGCCACATGGGAGTTGCCCATTCCGTCACCGATGAACAGGAATATATATTTGGGCGTGGTTTCCCGGCTTTTCCGGAGATTGGCCCGGATGGCGCCGTAGCAGATAAACAGGGCCACCAGCACCAGGAAGCCTACGGCCATGGTCTGGAGGGATGCCTTTAGGGTAGGTGTCTTGTTTTCCATGCTGCAAAAATAACAAAAAAAGCAGTCCGGAGACTGCTTTTTTTCATATAAGTGATGTGATTCGGATTAGTCTTTCCCGGGCTTGCGCGCGGCATACATAATCTTGAGGGCGGAGCAGCGGCGCAGCTCCTGCTTCACATCGGAAACGATACCCATACGGACATCTTCGTCAACACGCAGGTTAACGGTCATCAGGGACCGCTCTGCCTCGGACATGGCATCACGCTCGGAGGCGATGAAGTCACGGATGTCGGCGATCGTCTTGAAAGAATCGTTGAGCTGGATACGGGCATCGGTACCGTACATGGCCTGATATTGGCGGGTAGGGCTACCAATATTGATATTGGCGGTCAGGTCCTTTCTCTCCAGTTTGGCGACCTCGGAAGCTTCGGGGAGCTTCACGATAACCTTGTTCTCGGTTTCACGCATCTGCGTGGTCACCATGAAGAAGAACAGGAGCATGAACACGATATCGGAAAGGGAGTTGGACGATGCCTGGGGGACTTCCTTTTTATTTGTGGAACTTCCGAATTTTGACATAATCTTTATCTCCTATTATTTTTTACCGGTATCCTTAGGTTCTGCCTCGGAAATGTTCTGAGGAACAACCTTCTTTACAAGTTCCTGCTCGTCTTCGGTAAGCCTTGAGAACCGTTTGCCGTATTCCCTGTAGGAGAATTCGTCACGGAGCTCGTTCACTGCTTTCACCAGTTCGTTCTGCACTGCAATGTAGGCCTGGTAGCTGGTACCGCGGTCGTTCTGCAGGGAGATGACGCCCATGGATTTCATGTAGGTCTTACCGTCCACCTCTACCGGCTCCTTGTCGGGAAGGTTCGGGTCGTTGGTGGGGTTGGTGAGGAACTCTTTGATCTTTTCTTTCAGATACGAGATGTCCATGGCTTCGCTACCGGCAAACAACTTATCGGCAGAGTTGATTCTGACGATGATGATGTTACGACGGTTGACCTTCTGATCCTGCTGAGGCTGGTTGGCGTCAGGGATCGGGGGAAGGCGACGCTGCAGACCGGACTGCTCACCCATGGTGGTTGTCATGAGGAAGTAGCAGAGCAGAAGGAATGCAATATCTGCCGTAGAACCGATTGCTTCAAATTTTCTTCTTGCCATGGTTGTTGTTTATTTTCTGTTGCGGATGGCCATGAACACTTCGCCCACGATGATGGAGAGGATTGCTGCTCCACCCACGAGGTATGCGAGGTTGAGGATGGTGTCTGTCATCTTGAGTTCAGTGGCGGTAGGCGGGGTAGCACCGGAGAAGCCGATAGCGGGCGAGCCCGGGGCGATGAGGTAGCAGATGCCGAAGAGGACAGCTGCAGCCACGACTGCGATACCGATTTTGATGAGACCCTTGGGATTTGTGGTGGCCGTAATGTACAGGCCTACGCAAATCACAGCAAAGAGTGCGATGCCCAACATGATGTAGCCCCAGTAGAGGAGTACGTTGGTAGCAAAGCCATCATTGGCCTCGAATCCTGTAAGGAACCCCCAGACCAAGACAGCAACGCTGAGAATCATCAGCACCCACAGCAGGATCTTAAAGATTTTAGCGTATTTCTGTTTTTCCATTGTATCTGGAATTAAAGGGGTTGATTACTTCTTGTTGTATTTGACCATGGTGTCCACGAAGCGGATGGAAGAATCTTCCATATCGATGGACAGAGCGTCGATCTTTGCAATGATATAGTTGTAGAAGATCTGGAGAATCATAGCGACGATGAGACCGCCCACAGTAGTGATGAGGGCCACCTTCATACCGCCGGCCACAACGTTCGGGGAAATATCACCGGCAGCCTGGATGGCGTCGAAGGCCTGGATCATACCGATAACGGTACCAAGGAATCCCAGGGACGGGGCGATGGAGATGAACAGACCAATCCAGCTGAGGCCGTTCTCCATGAGGCTCATCTGAACGCCGCCGTAGGAGACGATGGTCTTTTCGACTACGTCAACGCCCTGATCGGCGCGGAGCAGACCCTGATAGAAGATGCTGGCCACAGGACCGCGGGTATTGCGGCAGACTTCCTTTGCTTTCTCGATACCGCCTTCTGCCAGAGCCTTCTCAACGTTGTTCAGAAGCTTGGTGGTGTTGGTCTTGGAGAAGGCCAGATAGAGGATACGCTCAATGGCGAGGGCCATACCAAGGATGAGGCAGATGATGATGAGGGACATGAAGCCTGCACCACCCTCAATGAACTTGGTCTTGAGAGCCTGGTGAAGGGGAACTTCCTCACCGGAGCCGGCGAACAGGTCTACGACCGGTTCAGCGTCGTCGGCGGCAACCTGCTGCGCAGCGGCAGGAGCGGCACCCTCTTCCTGAGCAGAAGCGATGTTAGCAGTGAAAGTCATAAGACTGGCAACTGCCAAGAACATGAAAAACTTTTTCATAATCGTTTTTTGTGTTGTTAGTTATAAATTGATAGTTGTTAGTTATTCCACATTTGGTCGTGCAATTTAGTAATAAAATTTCAAAACGCCAAAGATTATTTGCTTATTTCGCCACAAAGGTCTTTCTCCAGCATGGTTTTCACCCAGTTGTTGTTGTCGCTCCGGCCCATCAGGCAGAACAGTTTTCCGAGGGCGGCCTCCGTGGTGATGTCGCCTCCGGAGAGCACACCGGCGTGTTTGAGCGTGGCGCCCGTCGCATATAAATCCATGTTGACAGTGCCTGATTTACACTGTGTTACGTTCAGGAGAACTTTCCCTTGCCCGGCAGATTCCCGCACGATGTCCAGGAACCACTCCTTTGAAAGGGCGTTCCCGGAACCGTACGTTTCGATGATGACAGCCCTGGTCCCCGGGTCGCAGACCACCGACCGCATCACCTGCGGCGTCATGCCCGGATGGACCTTCAGAATGGAAACCCGGGTGTCCAGCCGGGTCTGTACCCGGAGCTGGGCGTCCCAGTAGACGGGCTTCCGGATCAGGTCCGTATTGTAGCGGATGCTGATGCCCGCCTCGGCCAGCGGCGGACAGTTGGGCGAGGCGAATGCGTTGAAGGCCTCGGCGCTGTATTTGGTGGACCGGTTGCCCCGGAGCAGCAGCGAATCGAAATAGATGGCCACTTCCGGCACGCGTGCATGCCCTTTCTCATCCTTGGCGGCAGCGATTTCCACGGCCGATATCAGGTTCTCCTTTCCGTCGGTGCGGGGTACGCCGATGGGCAGCTGGCTTCCCGTGAACACCACCGGTTTGGTCAGTCCTTCCAGCATGAAACTGAGGGTGGAGGCGCTATATGCCATGGTGTCGGTCCCGTGCAGGATCACGAACCCGTCGTACTCTTCATATTTTTCCAGAATCAGCTCCGAGAGGGAAACCCACAGCGACGGCTCGACGTCGGACGAGTCGATCAGCGGGTCGAAGGTGTACGAATCCAGCTGGACGTCAAACTTGTTCAGTTCCGGGACCTCCTCCTTGATCTGGCTGAAATCGAACGGCTTCAGCGTGCCGTCTGCGGGGTCTTCCTTCATGCCGATGGTGCCGCCGGTGTAAATAATCAGGATCGATGCTTTCATAGTTGGAACAGCGTTTCTGCATTATGGGTGGTGGCCGATGCCACTTCTTCGACAGAGATTCCCTTTACCTCGGCCACTTTGGCGGCGATCAGGGGAAGATAGGCGCTCTCGTTCCGCTGCCCGCGGTGAGGCACGGGAGCCAGGTAGGGAGCGTCGGTTTCCAGGAGGATTTTTTCCAGGGGAATCCTTTCCAGGGTCTTTGCCAGCGAAGCATTCTTGAACGTGACCACTCCGCCGATGCCGACGGAGAAGTCACCGTACTTGTTGGCTCTCTCGAAAATCTCGTAACTGGCTGTAAAGCAGTGCAGGTTGCCCCTCAGGCCCAGATGGGCGCAGTCGGCCAGGATGGTGAAAAGGTCTTCCCAGGCGTCTCTCAGGTGGATGTTCACGGGGAGGTCCATCCGGGCGGCCATCTCCAACTGGATGCGGAGCACTTCCTGCTGCTCCCGGATGAACTCCCGCCCTTCGTGATAGTCCAGGCCGATTTCGCCGATGGCCACGATACCTTTATTCTTATAAGGCTCCAGGGCGTCCAGTTCATCGCGCCAGGCCGCGTCCACCGAACCGGGATACAGGCCCAGCATGGGAAACAAGACTCCGGGATGGGCGTCGTTGACGCGCCACAGGGCTTCCCGCTCGCGGGAGTCCACATCGGCCTGGATCATGCGGTCCACGCCGGCGTCCAGCGCCCTCTGCACGGCGGCTTCCGCGTCCGGGAGCAGCCACTCGTCGTAGAAATGGGTATGAGTGTCGATGAACATCCAAAGCACAAAGTTACATAAAATTCTTGGCAATTGAACACCTCTGCAGGAGGTCGGTCTCCACGATGCCGTCGCTTTCCAGGATGCCGGCCTGCTGGGCGACCTGGGAATACGTCCATCCCAGTTCGGCGGAGAGTTCGGCAAAGGCTGCCCCGCCCAGTTCCTGTACCTTCAGCGCCAGCGCCCGCAGCGGCGATTCCGCACCGTATCGTCGGACAAGAAGCACATCCAGCCCTTCTTTCTTCCGGCGGCGTCCCAGACCCAGCCCCAGGCGGGTCACCAAATCTTCCGGCGTGGTGATGATTTCCGCCATCTGGTTGCGGATGAGCGAGTTGCAGCCGGCCGACCGAATGTCGTCGGCCCTCCCGGGAAGGGCGAAGACGTCCCGGTTGTACTCGCAGGCATACCGGGCGGTCATCAGACTGCCCCCCTTGGTCTTGGATTCCACCACGATGACGGCCCGGGAGAGTCCGGCGATAATCCGGTTCCGCCGGAGAAAATTCAGGGCGACGGGCGCCGTTCCCCGCGGATAGTCGGTGACCAGGGCGCATTCCGGGGTGCGGACAATCTCCGCCGCCAGTTCCGTGTGCTGCCAGGGATACACCTGTTCAATGCCCGTTGCCATTACGCCGATGGTGGGAAGCCCTGCCTCCAAGGCGCATTTATGGGCGATTCCGTCCGTCCCGAACGCAAGGCCGCTCACGATGACAGGGCGTACGGCGGCGTCGGAGAGGGCTTTTACAAGACGGATACACCAGGCTTTTCCATAAGGACTTACGTCCCTGGTCCCCACGATGGCGACGGCCGGACGGAACCCGAACAGGGCGCCGGGCGGCGTACTGCCGTTCACATACAGGCCCAGGGGAGGGTCGTCGCACTCCAGCAGCAGGGCCGGATAGGCTTCGTTTTCCCGATCCAGGAACAGGAACCCGGCCTCCCGGATTTCCTGCAGCTCCTTCCTGGCCCATTCCAGCGCGTCGGGCGTGAGCTGTGCGGTGAGTTCCGGATGGGAGGGAAGCTCCGGCGGGCTTCCAGAGAACAGTTCCAGCGGCCCGCCGGCCTCTTCCACAAGGCCGGCCGCCAGCCGGGGATGATAGCCGAAAATACGGTTGAGCGCGCACCACGCGATGGTTCTTTCACTGGGCTCCATAACTTTTTTGCGGCTAAGATAGGCAGCACAAATGAAAAACAGCACAACCTTCGTGCAGGATGTGCTGTTTCGAACGAAATATTACGTGTTTCAACCGATTATCAGCAGGGCGTCGCCGTAAGGTCCGAACTTGTAGCCCTCTTCCAGGGCCGTTTCATAGGCATGCATCACATGCTTGTATCCGCCGAAAGCCGCCACGCACATGAGCATGGTAGACTGGGGAAGGTGAAAATTGGAGACGATGGCGTCCGGAACGGAGTACTGGTACGGAGGGAAGATGAACTTGTTGGTCCAGCCGTCATAGGCGTTCACCTCGTGGGTCGTGGTGACGTAAGTCTCCAGGCCCCTCATGACGGTGGTACCCACGGCCACGACCTTCTTTCCGCCGCGCTTGGCCTTGTTGATGGCATCGGCCGCTTCCTGCGAGATGATCAGGCGTTCGGAATCCATCCGGTGCTTGGAGAGGTCTTCCACGTCTACCGTGCGGAACTGGCCGATGCCCATGTGCACGGTGATGAAAGTTTTCTCGATATCCTTCAGGATCATGCGGTTGAACAGTTCGCGGCTGAAGTGCAGGCCGGCGGCGGGAGCGCTTACGGCACCCTCGTTCTCGGCGAAGATGGTCTGGTAGTTTTCGGCATCTTCCGGAGTGACTTTTTCTTTCACCCACTCGGGTACATAAGGCTCTCCCAGTGCGAAAAGGGCCTGTTTGAAATCATCGTAGGGCCCGTCGAACAGGAACCGCAGGGTGCGGCCCCGGGAAGTGGTGTTGTCAATCACTTCCGCCACCATGGATTCGTCCTCTCCGAAATACAGTTTGTTGCCAATGCGGATTTTGCGGGCGGGATCCACAATTACATCCCACAGGCGCTGCTCCCGGTTCAGTTCGCGGAGCAGAAGCACCATGATGTCGGCGCCGGTCTTTTCTTTCTTGCCGTACAGGCGGGCCGGGAATACCTTGGTATCGTTGAGGACGAAGGTGTCGCCTTTGCCGAAATAGTCGATGATGTTCTTGAACTGGCGGTGGTCGATTTCACCGGTGTCTTTGTGAAGGACCATCATGCGGGCCTCATCCCTCCAGCGCGGAGGTTCCTGGGCGATCCGGTCCTTGGTCAGGTCGAAATTGAATTGGGAGAGTTTCATACACGTGTAATAGTGATACTATTAATATACGTCTGCCACGCGAAAAAAGTTTCAGCTGCCGAGAAGAAAAACCGTTATTTCCGGTTCAAGCCCTCCAGCCTTGCCTGGGCGGATGCGCGGTCTGTCTCCGTCTCCCCGTACTTGGCCATCATGGCCAGGTACTTTTTCTCCAACTTGACATCTTTCTTGCTGCGGGACAGCAGGATACCGTTCCGGATGGCGGTAAGGTCGTCCGGATGCTTCTTGAGCACGGCGTCGAACTGTTTGGCGGCCTTCTTGTAATCTTTCTTGACCAGATAGTACGATCCCACATTGTCCATGAACAGGGGGTTGTCCTTGCTATATCGGAGCAGGTGTTCGGACAGAGACTTGAACGCTTCCAGCGAAGCGTCGCTTCCAATGCGGAAAATGGTGGCGCAGTAGTCCTGCATGAAGGCTTCGAACTCGCTGTCCCCGATCTGATCAATCTCATCGTACACCCAGGAGGGATGGCGGGTATAATGCTCGTCGGCAAGGGCTTTGAGCTGTTGGAGGGTCATGTCCGGACTCTCCTTTTCGTAGGAGAGCATGGCGTTTATTTTCAGGAAACGGTAGTCCAGCCGCCAGCTTTTCACGGCGATGGCCTGGTCGATGGCTTTGTTGGCCAGGGCGTACAGGTCGTCGTCATAGACGGTATCCTCGAAATAATTGCATTTTTTTCCGAGGGAGTCCGTCATCGGCAGGACAGGGTCCCTTCCCAGGTACTTGTCCTTCTCCAGCTGGATGACCCGGGGCGTCTGACAGCGGGTGAAACAAAAGGCGAAGCGGGCCAGCATCTGCTGGTCGTCATCCGGGAAATCGGCCTCCCACTTGTCCAGGAGCGTTTCTACGCCCACACCGGCGGCGCCTACGCGTTCCACCAGGTTGTTGTAGCGGCGGACATAGTCCTGTTTGTCCTGCTGGGCCATGGCGGGCAGCGAGCAGCAGAGGGCGGCAATGATCAGGAATCTTTTCATCTGATATCCATTTTGATTCGTTTGGTTTTGGGGTAAAGGTTGTTGCAGCGGGTGCCCAGGTTCTTGGCCTGTCCCAGGGGCAGTCCTTCATAGGAAAGGTACAGGAGCCCTTTCGGGGCTTCCTGCGGCAGCACCACTGCATCTCCGTGCAGATAACGGAGGGCGGTGGCGCGGTCAACGTCCCAGCACGGAAGGCCGCTGTCCGGCAGCGGGCACCGCTCGGCGCGGAAAAGGGTGAGGGGATCGGCCTTCCGGACAGGGTCCAGGGTGCCTTTCTTGCGGAGCACGGCGGCGTACTGGCCTTCGCCGGGCACCAGGCCGGGCAGCATCAGGTAGCCGCAGGCGGTGCGGACGGCAGGTTCCTGCTCTCCCATGTCCACCCATTCCGCCCCCAGCTGCTCCATGGCCCATTCCACCGTGCCGTCGTTCTCTTTCCGGTTGAAGGTGCAGGTGGAGAAAAGGAGCAGGCCGCCTTCCTTGAGGGCAGGCCAGACATCGGCCAGGATCCTCCTTGCCCGGGCGGCGCAGAAATCCACGGTTTCCGGCGACCAGTCTTCCTGTGCCTTGATGTCCTTGCGGAACATGCCCTCGCCGGAGCAGGGGACGTCGGAGAGGATAAGGTCGAAGATGCCGGAGCCGCCGAAGGCCGACGGATCCCGCGAAACGGTTCCGACGGCGGGGTCTCCCCAAGTGGCTACGTTGCTCCGGAGGACGCCGTACCGGGCGTGCATTACTTCGTTGGCGAGCAGGAGGGATTTCCCTCCGTCATGGGCACGCAGCGAGGCGGCGAGGTCCGTGGTTTTCCCGCCCGGCGCGGCACAGAGGTCCAGCACGCAAAGTCCTTCATGCATCGGGCCGATGAGCTGCCGGAACAGATGCCCCACAAACATGGCCGACGTGTCCTGCACATAATAGGCGCCGGCATGGAAAAGAGGGTCGAGGGTAAAGACCGGCCGCTCCGGGAGAAGGTATCCATAGGGACTCCAGGGCACGGGTTCCGCCTTTTCGAAGGGACACACCGTGCTTTTGGAGGGGTTCAGGCGGACCGATACGGAGGGAGCCTCCTCCAGTGCCTGCAGCACCGTGGCGGCATATTCCTTCCCCACCGATTCCAGGAGGAGGTCTGTAAACGGCTTACTTGGCATTCCCGCCCCACATGTTCGGGTCAAATCCCTCCGGCATTTTTCCGTTGGAGGCGTCTACGAGGCCGTCCACCATTTTGTCCAGGGCCTCCTTGATCTTGCCGGAGAGCATCATCTTCATCATGAGGTTGAGGTCTGCCTGTGCCTTGATCCAGAATTCCGTCTTGAAAGGATCTTCCCTGGCCGGCTCGAAATGCAGTTCGATGAAAAAGCCGAAGGGAGCGTCGTAATCCACCAGCTCGATCCGGGAATAGGGGACCCGCTGGTGCACTTTGACGCCGATGTGGAAGCCCTGTACCGTGGCGGTGAGGGTGTCGAAATCGGCCTGGATCATGTCTTTCTTGTCTTCCGGGAGCATGCGCTGGAAATTCTGCAGGTCCGTGAAAGACATATATAGTTCATAAGGTTGACGGGAAACAATCCCGTGCTTGCTTTCTAATTCCACCATGTTTTTGTATCTTTGCAACCTGCAAATATAGCAAATTCCATGCACAAAATCTATTTCGGGAAACGCAGCATCATGATTTGTTCGCCCAGGGAAGAAGCGCTTCAGGACGCCAACTCCGTGGAGTTTCACGTGGGGGAGGTGCTGGACATCCATTCGCTGGTGCGCATGTTCGAGGTGCAGGACACCCTCTCACGCATCTACATCCCCTCGGAAGATATCGAAAAAACCTACCGGCGTGTCTGTTCCGAGTTCAAGGAAGTGAACGCGGCCGGAGGGCTGGTGAGCAACCGACGCGGTGATTACCTGCTCATCTCCCGCAGCGGTCTGTGGGATCTTCCCAAGGGCCATCAGGAGCCTGGAGAAGACATGGAAGTCTGCGCCATGCGGGAAGTGCAGGAAGAAACCGGCGTGGACCAGCTGGATCTCCGCCGCCTGATCTGCATCACGGACCATGTCTATTTCAGGGACAATCTGTGGCACCTCAAGCATACTTGGTGGTACGACATGCTTTATACGGACCCCACCAACCTGACTCCGCAGCGGGAAGAAGACATCACCAAGGCGGCATGGGTGGCCAAATCGTCCCTGCCTCCTTTCCTGAAGAACTCCTATCCTTCCATCGTGGAGGTGTTCCGCGAAGCCCACATCTAGCCCTTGGGGTGTTCCTTCCGGTACAATTCCCAGGAATTGAACAGATTCTGCCAGATGGCATAGAGGCCGCCGGCCACGGAGGTGACAGGGGTCATGTAATTGTATCCCAGCCAGATCAGGAAGCCGGTGTTCTTCTGCCCCAGGGCCTGTCCGGCGGTGAGGCTTCCGATCCGGTCTTTCCCCATTCTGCGTCCCGCGAAGAACTGCACGAAACAGCAGAAGGCCGATACCAGGACGATGCCGGCGACAGCCGCCATCCCCAGGCTGCTGAGCAGCAGGGCCCGTGTGGCCAGGATCATGGCCAGGGTAAGGCCTACGCCCCAGACATAGAAGGAGTTGGAACTCCAGCGCATGAGCCTGCGCTGCAGTTTGTGTGTGGTGTATCGGATGACCCAGGCAACCAGGCCGGGGAGGATCAGGACCGGGAACACCTTGAGGGCGATGTGCCCCACATAGGCCCAGAATCCCAGGTCGGACGAAGGATTGACGAGGGGAATCACCAGCGGAATCAGGAAGGTGCCGGCTGCATTGATCATGACCACATAGGTGACCGTGCCGGCCAGATTGCCTCCCAGCCGGTCCGTAATCACACCTGCGGCCGATGCCGTAGGGCAGATCATGCAAAGCATGGCGCACTCCAGGAGCATGCGGACATCGCCCTGCGGGGTGACGGCGACCAGCAGGGCCAGCACCAGGAAGCTGAGCACCTGCACCAGCAGGGCGCCCAGGTGCCAGCGGCTCAGTTTAAGGTCGTGAGGCGATATTTTCACGAACTGGAAGAACAGCAGGATGGCGATCACGAGCCGCTGCCCTTCGGAAACCACCGGGTGCAGCCAGGGACCGAACCGGTGCATCGCAGGGGTGAAATGATAGACAAGATACAGGCTGATTCCCAGGACGATGGCCATGGGAAGCATATAATCTTTGATCAGGCGTACTGCTTTGTTCATGCCTTGGCGCGTGCCATCAGGGGCCCGAACAGTTTGTCCATCAGCGGATCCGTCACCTTCATGCAGAGACCGGTGAGCAGGGCCAGGATCAGGGTGCCTTCCCGGATGACTACGGTGGCGCCGTTGCCGGTAAGGTTCTGGAAGAACAGCCAGGCGAGGACGGCGGTAAGGACCACCAGGGTGACGTCGAAGAGAATCTTGACCGTGCTGAAAGATGTCTTAGTCACCTTGCTGAGCACGGAGGTGGTCATGTCGCCGGCCAGGATCCAGCCTTCTCCCAGCACTTCCAGCTTGATGCCGATGGCGGTGAGCACCACGGCCACAAGGCTCAGGCCGACCTGGGCGATGTAATGGGTGGCCGGAGCGTTGATGGAGTCGAAAAGCCAGATGGCGCCGTCGCACATGTATCCGAAGACGAAGGCGGCGGGAATCTGCATCAGATAACTGGCTTTGAAGTCTTTGCGGAGGATGACCACCTGCAGCAGGATGAACAGCAGGTGCATCATCCAGGTGAAGGTGCCGACGGAAATGCCGGTCCATTGCAGGTTGAGGACAGTGGGCGGACAGGAGGGCGGGGCGATGCCCAGATTGGACTTGATGGAAATGCCCACGCCCAGGGCGACAATGATGAGGCCGAGGGTGGAAATGCCGTACCGGACGGATATATTTTTGATTTTATTCATTCCTGACGAAAAGAAATACAAATATCCGCATATTTGTGTAAATTTGCAAATTGTACCTGACTTTAGATTAATTAATATATTTGTTTATGAAAAAGGTAGCAATGTTTATGTCTGCACTTCTGGCCTTCGCAGCCTGCGCCCCCAAGAGCGGTGCCCCGGCTTTGGATATGGCCAATCTGGATCCTTCCACTTCTCCCAAGGAAGATTTCTACCAGTACTCCACCGGCGGCTGGCAGAAAAACAACCCGCTTCGTCCGGAATTCTCCCGTTACGGCAGTTTCGACGCCATCCGTGAGCGGACGCAGGAAAACCTGAATGCCCTCTTCGAGAGCATGGCCACCATGCAGGCGGCCAAGGGTTCCGTCGACCAGAAAATCTCCGACCTCTACAAGATGGCCCTGGACTCCACTACCCGCAATTCCCTGGGTGCCCAGCCTATCCAGCCTTATATCGCCGAGATCCAGGCTGTCGGTACCAAGGATGAACTGGCCACCCTGCTGGGCAAGATGAACCTGGTGGGTGAAGGCGGTTTCTTCGGCGCCGGCGTGGAGGCCGACCTCACCAACAGCGAAATCCAGGTCCTCTACCTGGGCCAGGGCGGCCTGGGCATGGGCGACCGCGACTACTATCTGCTGGAAACCAACCAGGCCCTGAAGGATGGCTACAAAGCCTATCTGGAGAAGGTGCTGAACCTCGCCGGTGTGGCCGATGCCGCCAACCTGGTTTCCAAGGACATGGCCATGGAAGATGCCATGGCTGCCATTTCCTGGAGTCGTGAGCAGAACCGCGACATGACCGCCATCTACAACCCCATGAGCACGGCGCAGATTACCGCCGCCTGGCCTGCCATCCGCTTTGACAAGGTTTGCGCGGCTGCCGGCATTCCCGCCCAGGACAAGGTCATCGTCCAGCAGCCTTCCTATTTTGACGGGCTCAACAAGCTCTTCGACAAGACCGACCTGGAAACCCTCAAGGCTTATCTTCTCTGCCAGTTCGTGAGCGGCCAGGCCGGCTCCCTCTCCGACGACTTCTATACCGCCTCCTGGGAGTTCTTCTCCCATCAGATGGCCGGTGCCCAGGAGCAGCAGCCCCGCTGGAAGCGCGCCATGAGCGTCCCCAACAGCCTTCTCGGCGAGGCCGTGGGCGAAATGTACGTGACCCGTTACTTCCCGGAGTCTTCCAAGCAGAAGATGGTGACCCTGGTGGAGAATCTCCGCACCGCCCTTGGCCAGCATATTGACGCGCTGGAATGGATGAGCGACAGCACCAAGGTCCGCGCCCGCGAAAAGCTGGCCGCTTTCACCGTGAAGATCGGTTATCCGGACAAATGGAAGGATTACAGCACCCTGGACATCGACCCGGAGAATACCTATTATGAGAATCTCCGCAATGCCAGCGCCTGGTATGTGAAGGACAACATGGACAAACTGGGCAAGCCCACGGACAAGACCGAGTGGGGCATGACTCCCCAGACGGTGAATGCCTACTACAACCCCACTACCAATGAGATCTGCTTCCCTGCCGCCATCCTCCAGAAGCCGTTCTTCGACCCGGAGGCCGACGATCCCGTGAACTACGGCGGTATCGGCGTGGTCATCGGCCATGAGATGTCCCACGGTTTCGACGACCAGGGCTCCATGTTCGACGCCACCGGCAATATGGTGAA
>JAFUWW010000071.1 GCA_017471085.1 Bacteroidales bacterium
GTGGAAGAAACCGATGTACAGGTTCTCCCGACGGCTCCGGATGGTGGGAAGGAAGATGGCGTTGGCATGATAATCGGCATTGTAGAAATCCTGGCTGTCGCAGGTGAGACCGCCCAGGAAAACACGCTGATACTCGTCGTTCCACTTGTTGATGGGCAGCAGGATGAAGCGCTGGTTCAGGCCCCAGGTGTCCGGAAGGCAGGTCATGAAACTGTTGTCGATCATGTACCACTTCTCCCGGTCGTTCTGCTGCTTGATGTCCAGGATCTTGAAGATGGTGGCGCCGCTTTCGCCTACGGTGAAGCTTCCGAACTCGGTGAAGATGTCCGGTTCTTCCACGCCCATGGCGTTGCAGTTCACCTTGATCTGGTTGATGATCTCCTCCACCATGTATTCATAGTCGAAATCCATGGCCAGGGAAGTCTTGTTGGGCAGGCCGCCACCGATGTTCAGGCTGTCCAGCTCCGGGCAGATGGCCTTCAGCTCACAGTACACCTTCACGCACTTGGAAAGCTCGTTCCAGTAATAGGCGGTATCCCTGATGCCCGTATTGATGAAGAAATGCAGCATCTTCAGGTGGAAATTGGGATACTTGGCCACGGTGTCCTTGTAGAATTTGAGGATGTCCGAATAGCGGATGCCCAGGCGGGAAGTATAGAAGTCGAAGTTGGGCTCCTCTTCCGAGGCGATGCGGATGCCCATCATGGTGTCTTCCTCAATCAGGTCTGCCAGGTCTTCGAATTCATTCTTGTTGTCCAGGACGGGGATGATGTTCTTCCAGCCGTCACGCCGCATGGCTGCGATATTCTGGATATACTGCGGACGCTTGAAGCCGTTGCAAATAATATAGAGGTCTTCTTTGTCGACGGAGCCGTCTTTCCCCAGCGCCCTTACCAGGTCCAGGTCATAGGCCGACGAGGTTTCCAGGTGGATGTCGTTCTTCAGGGCTTCATGCACCACGAAGGCGAACTGGGAACTCTTTGTGCAGTAACTGTAATGGTATTCTCCCTGATAATCGGCCTTTGCCATGGCCACCTTGAACAATCGCTTGGCACGCTGGATCTGCTGGGAAATCTTGGGCAGATAGGTGATCTTCAGCGGGGTTCCGTACTTTTCGATAATCTCCATCAGGTCGATGTCATTGAACATCAGGTTTCCGTCCACGACCATGAATTCGTCCTGCGGAAAATCAAACGTCTGTTCGATCAGGTCGATATACTTGTTTTTCATTGGCTAACGCATAAAAAGTTGTTTAAAATTGTGCAAAGATACACAAAAAATAAGAGGAAATTGTTATTTTTGTAAGAATGAACGGAAAGAAATTCATATTTCTTTTACTCACGGCCGCTTTCCTGTGGGGGTGCAGCACAACCCGTGCGCTGAAGGACGGGGAATACATGCTGCGCAGCAACAGAATCAAGGTGAACGACAGCCGGTTCAACGCCTCCAGCCTCGGCGCCTACCTTTCCCAGAAACCCAACAGCACGGTGCTGGGATTCAATCCGCTCCTGACCATCTACAACTGGGGAGGGCAGGGAGAAAGCAAATTAGGCCAGTTCTTCCGCACCCTGGGCGTCGCCCCGGTCGTGTACGATCCCTCCCAGGTGGACAAAAGCATTGAAAACCTGCAGAACCATCTCCGTTATATCGGCTATTACGATTCCCAGGTGGAAAGCCGCGTGGACGTGCGCGGGCGCAAGGTATTCGTCAACTACTTCGTCACGCTGGGGAAGCGATTCAAAATCAGCGCCATCGACTACGACATCCCGGACTACGGAACCTTCCTGCAGGATTTCGACGCAGACCTGCGCAACAGCACCATCGCCGCCGGGCAGTACCTCTCGGAAGCCAATCTGGAGAAGGAGGCGGAGCGCTCCGCCCAGTATTTCCGCACCAAAGGCTACTTCGGCTTCACAAAAAGCTTCTATGCCTTCGAAGCCGACACCCTGTCCGGGGACGGGAACGCCCGCCTGAAGATGTCCATCCTGAACTACGCCCTGGGCGATTCTCCGGAAACGGCCCGCGAGCACCGCAAGTACCATATCGGCAAGGTGACCATCGCCCATCCTGAAATGCTGAAAATCCGCCCCAGCGTACTGGAGAACCTGAACACCATCGCTCCGGGTCAGCTTTACGACGAGCAGGCCATCAACACGGCCTATACCCGCCTTTCGGGCATCAGCATGCTCTCCAGCGTAAACATTTCCATGAACCCCGCCGCCAACGACCTGGTAGACTGCAGCATCACCCTCCAGAATTCGGCCCTCCAGGGATTCAAGACCAACCTGGAAGCCTCCGTGAACTCGACGGGGCTCATCGGCATATCGCCCCAGCTTTCCTATTTCCACCGGAACCTGTTCCACGGGGGAGAAGTGCTCAACCTGGGCCTGAAAGGGAACTTCCAGTTCAAGCCGAAAGATACGGCCTATTCTACGGAGGTCACCGTCACTTCCAGCCTCCTCTTCCCGCAGTTCCTCGGGATTCCCAACCGCATGTTCAAGGGCTCCAACATTCCCAGGACGGAATTCAACGCCTCGTTCAGTTATCAGGACCGCCCGGAATTCCGCCGGACCCTTATTTCCACCTCCCTGGCCTATTCCGGCCGGGTGGGGAACCGGTTCTTCTACCAGTTCAATCCCACGCAGGTGAACATCACCCGCCTGTTCAATGTAGACGATACTTTCCTGGGGAACCTGATTACCAACAACCCCTTCCTTTACAGCGCCTACTCAGACAATTTCGGCCTGGGCATCGGCGGAACGCTGTATTATACCACCAACTCATCCACCATTCCCACTACGACTTACCACTACTTCAGGCTCAATTTCGACGTTGTCGGCAACCTGCTCAGCCTGTTCAACCGCTGGATGCCGGTCAACGAACTCGGCCAGCACACCATCTGGGACACCGCCTACTCCCAATACGTCCGGGCAGAATTCCAGGCCGGTGCCACCTTCCGTTTCGGCCAGGAAGACCGCCACAGCATCGCCCTGCGTTTCCTCGCAGGAGCCGGCCATGCCTATGGCAATTCCTTCAGCGTTCCCTTTGAAAAGCAGTTTTATTCCGGTGGATCCAGTTCCATGCGCGGCTGGCAGGCGAGAACCCTGGGTCCGGGCAATTCCACTTTCTCCTATTCCGAAGTCTTCGCCATCCCCAGCCAGACCGGAGAAATGAAACTGGAGGCCAATGCCGAATACCGCTTCCCCTTGATCTGGAAGCTGGAAGGCGCTCTCTTCGCAGATATCGGCAACGTGTGGGAATTGTCTACAGATACGTCTTATGAAGGAACTTTCAACCTGAAGACCCTGCCGCAGTCTGTGGGTGCGGACTGGGGGCTGGGCATCCGCCTGAACCTGGATTTCATTCTGGTCCGTCTGGACGGCGGTTTCCGTGTCCACGACCCGTTCCGCGCAGCGGGAGACCGCTGGCTGGGTCCGGACCGCTGGTTCAACGACAACAATTTCGCCCTCCATTTCGGCGTCGGATATCCCTTCTAGGAGGGCTTCCCCTCTTTTATTTCTTCACCGGATAGTATTTGGGCCAGCAGGCTTCCAGATAGGCTTTCAGGCCGTTCTCGTGCCGGTTTTGCTGGGGCTGGTAGAAAACGGTGCCCTTGATGGCGTCGGGCAGGAATTCCATATCCACGAAATTGCCCGGATAATCGTGGGCGTACTTGTACCCGTCGCTGTAATTGAGGTCTTTCATGAGCTGGGTAGGTGCGTTGCGGATGGGGAGGGGGACCGGGAGATTCCCGGTTTCCTTCACCTTTGCAAGGGCATTCTCCAGCGCCATATAGGAGGCGTTGCTCTTGGGCGATGAAGCCAGATACACCGTCGTTTCCGCAAGAGGGATCCGCCCTTCCGGCATACCGATCTTGGAAACCACCTCAAAACATGCATTGGCCAGCAGCAAAGCGTTGGGATTGGCCAGGCCGATATCCTCCGAGGCCGACAGGCACAGCCGCCGGGCAATGAAAAGCGGATCCTCGCCGCCGTCGATCATCCTGGCCAGGTAATAGATGGCGGCATTGGGGTCCGATCCGCGAATACTCTTGATGAAGGCCGAGATAATGTCATAATGCATCTCGCCGTCCTTGTCATAGATGGCCATGTTCTCCTGGATGGATTCCGTGACGACGACATTGTTGATGACGACAGGGGAGCGCCCGGCCTGGGCATCGACCACGATCTCCAGCACATTCAGCAGTTTCCGCGCGTCTCCGCCGCTGTACCGCATCAGCGCTTCGGTCTCTTCCAGACGGATGTCCTTCTCCTTCAGCAGCACGTCATCCTTCAGCGCTCTATCCAGAAGAAGCTGTAAATCAGCGACTTCCAAAGACTTCAGCACAAAAACCTGGCAACGGGACAGAAGGGGAGTGATCACCTCGAACGAGGGGTTCTCCGTGGTGGCGCCGATCAGGACGATGGTGCCGTTCTCCACCGCTCCCAGCAGCGCATCCTGCTGCGCCTTGTTGAACCGGTGGATTTCATCGATGAAAAGGATGGGAGCGCCCGTCTGCCGGAACAGGCCGTTTCCCCGGGCCTTGTCGAAGACCTCCCGCACATCCTTGACCCCGGACGTAACGGCGGAGAGGGTATAGAAATCCCGGTCAAGCGTCTGGGCGATGATATGTGCCAGCGTGGTTTTTCCCACGCCGGGAGGGCCCCAGAGAATGAAAGAGCTCAGGTTTCCGGTCTCAATCATCTTGCGGAGCACGCTGCCTTCACCAACCAGATGCTTCTGGCCCACATACTGGTCCAGGGAAACAGGGCGCATCCGCTCGGGAAGCGGCGGAAGCATCTGGGAAGAAGCACTCATCTAAATCTCCTTTGAAAATACGCGCCTGCGGCGTTTGAACTCTTTCTTGTACAAGTTCCAGACATTCTGGATACTGTTGTTGGTTTCCATTTCCGCGTTGGATTCCCCGTACTTGAATCCGCCTTCGATCAGGTTGGGAATAATCTCATTGAACAGGATGGCATGGACACCCCGGTTCCGGTATTCCGGATCCACGGCGATCAGCATCAGTTCCAACGCTTCTTCATGCTTGATGTACATGGACTTGACCAGATGCCACCAGCCGGTGGGGAACAGGAAGCCTCGGCCTTTCTGCACGGCACGTGCGATGGAAGGCATGGTAACGGCCAGCGCCACCAGCTTGCCTTCGGCATCCTCCACAAGCGTGACATATTTGAAATCCAGCAGTCCCAGGAAGTTGTCGATGTAATGATTCATCACTTCCGGAGGAAGCACCGTGAAATCGAAGAGCTCACAGTAGGTCCGGTTCACCAGGTCAAACATCTTACGGCCGTACTGTTCCGACCGGATCTGCTTCTTGGTGATTTTGCGGATATGCAGATGATAGCGTTCCTGGAGCAGCGCAGCGGCCTTGGAGACCTTCTCCGGCACCTGTTCGGGCACGAAAATGCGGTATTCCAGCCAGTCGTTCACCTTTCCGAGTCCCAAGGCTTCAAAATGCTCCCCGTAATAGGGGTAGTTGAAACGGAGGGCGTAGGAGGAGATATCGTCAAAACCCTCAATCACGCAACCCTCGTTGTCAAAATCCGTGAAGCCCAGAGGGCCCGTGACGGCGGTCATTCCATGCTTTTTTCCGAAATCGGTCACAGCCTCCAGCAGCGCCTTGGAGACCTCCTTGTCATCGATGAAATCGATCCAGCCGAAGCGGACTTCGGCATGGTTCCAGTCACGGTTGGCGATTTCGTTGATGATGGCAGCCACCCGGCCCGCCAACTGACCGTCCTTGTACGCCAGGAACAGTTCCTGTTTGCTGTATCTGCCCATCGGATTCTTTTGGGGATCCAGGGTGGACATTTCATCAGAATACAGGCCCGGAACATAGTAGGGGCAGTTTTTATAGAGGTGGAGCGGGAACTTGACGAAGGCGCGCAGATCGGCACGGGTCTCCACTTTTTTTACTATGACTGACGACATCTCGGTTTGGTTTTTTTTTACACGTAATCGATACAAATGTACGCATTTTTCCTGAAACGCAAAAAAACCGGCCCTGTATCGAGGCCGGTTAAAGAAAGGAAGGGGAGAGGGGATTATGCCTCTACGAGAGAGAATTTAAGCTCTGCCGTGGTTCCCTTCACTGTAATGTTCATGACAAAGTCGCAGCGGTTGTTGCTGACGAATTTCACGCTGCCGTCGGCAGTGCCATTGATCATTTCTCCGCCCCACTGGGCACCGAATGTATAAGAGAATTCACCTTTGGCCATATTGGTCCACTTCCAGTTGCCCAGGTATGCTTTCTGATTGGTGAAGTTTACGAGGAAGGACATTTCGGCCAGACTCAAGTTGATGGACTCGATTTCGTATCCCTTGTAGGTGGCCTTGTCGATACCGCTTACGCCATGCTCTTCCAGATAACCGGCAATGCTCTCGAAATTGGGGGCCAGCGTGGTGCTGATGCCCTTGCTGGGGATGGAGACCTTGATGTCTCCGCCGGGTTTCCAGGCCCTGGCAATGTTGTTTTCGTTGTTGCCGGAAGGGGTGGAAGGCTTCTGGGTATTCACGTCATATTCCACCGCTTTTCCGGAATCGGGAGTCAGGGTGAGCTTGTTGCCGTCAAAAACCGCCTTGCCGAAACCGGCCATCATGTAGGTGTTGCCGTCCTTCGTATATTTGCCGGAGATGGAGACCCTGTCTCCATACGACTTCAAGCCTTCTTTTCCGAAAAGGGCATATCGGCCGCCTTCCGTGAAGATCAGTTTGTCCGGAAGGAAAATCATATCGCCCAGTTCGAGGAACTGCGACTCGTTGCTCTTGAAAGAGACGGAGACGGCATCGTTCACGAACTTGGGAGCCGGAAGCGTGTAGGTGGTTTCGGTGTTGTCCGTGCCGCCTTGATCAGGCTTATTGCAGGAAACAGTTGCAGAAGCCATCAGGGCCAGAACAGTAGCGAAAAACAGAGTCTTTTTCATAGCGAATTTATTGATTTTTAATTAGTTACAATAAAAACTAAAAGAGACGGACGAACAGGCTGAAGCGCATGGCGGGCCACACCGGGAATTTGTTCAGGATGTCTATGTACTCAAGATAAGTGCCCGCTTTGTCGTTCATATTCTGGAAACCATACTTGTTCGCCCACTCGGAGTTGAGTTCTACCGGCTTGGGATCGGAAGAGGTGAAGTCGTAGGTATACAGGTGCAGGCCGCCGGTCACCAGCAGGCCCAGGTTGAAGTTGAAGCCCACGCGGTGCTCCAGGGAGACAGGACGGCCGAAGCCCAGGCCGATGTACGGCTTGACGGTATTGAGGCCGAATTTGACGTCTGCCACGATGGAACCCTCATTGTTGGTAGAAACGTCGAAGAGGGTGGTTCTGGCCCAGTCTGACTGGGGAACAGCATTTGAGCCGCTGGAATTCATGGCTTTGCCGTCTGCGTGCAGGAGCGGCGAAAAAGCGAACCAGGCGCCCGCCGTAAAGTGGAAGGAAGTGGTCTTGGTAGGGAAAAAGTCGAACAGGAGCTCTGCATGGGAATACTTGAGGGACCCATTGAGGTTGATGCGGTCGACATCAATGCCGCCGTCTTTGTAACTGACAGGAATGGTCGTGTTGAAGTTGCTGAGTTTGTTCCCATCCAGGGAGACCATGTTGAACAGCGGATCATGGGTATTGAATCCGGCACGTACCTGGAACATCGGTCCGATCGGCATAGCGATGTCCAGGCCGGCACCATTGAGCAGATCCATGTTGACACCGATGGCCATGTGGTTGAACAGCTGACTGTCCTGAGCCTGAACTCCCGGAGCAGCGAGCAGAGCGGCAGCAGCTGCCAGCATCACGAAAAATTTCTTCATATTGTATAAAGTTTAGTTATTGTCTGTAGTCCAAACAACGCAAAGATAGTCAATTCTTTGGTTTTTCGAAACGAATCCGCTATATTTGCGCAGTTTTATTTGTTACACAATTTATATTATGTTAAGTTGTAGACAAAGAAGACTTCCCTCCCGGATTGTGGGCACGGAAAAATGTCGTATCTTTGCACCAAAACGATGAGACAATGTCAAGAAAACGGATAGACCTGCTGCTGGAGAACGTGACGATAGAAGCCGTGGCAGCCGAAGGAAAAGCGCTCGCGCATGTAGATGGAATGGTAGTTTTCGTAGACTTCGCCGTCCCCGGCGACGTGGTCGACATTCAGGTGTACAAGAAAAAGAAAAACTACATGGAAGGCTTCATCAAACGCCTGGTGAAACCCTCTGAGCACCGTCTGGAGCCATTCTGCGAGCATTTCGGCGTCTGCGGCGGGTGCCGGTGGCAGCCGCTGCCTTATTCCATGCAGCTGGAAGCCAAGCGCCGGCAGGTGGAAGACCAACTGGTCAGGATCGGCCATCTGGAAGTGCCGGAAATCAGGCCGACACTCCCCTCCGAAAAAACACAGTTCTACCGTAACAAGCTGGAATTCAGCGCTTCCAGCAAACGCTGGCTGCTCCGTGAAGAGAATCCGGACTCCGTCACGGACTGGGAAGGCCTGGGATTCCATGTAGGCAAATTCTTCGACAAAGTCCTGGACATCCGCAAATGCTGGCTCCAGCGGGACCCTTCCAACGCTATCCGCCTGTTTATCAAGAAGTTCTGCCTGAAAAACGGGCTGGAATTCTACAACATCCGGGAAAACCACGGCTTTTTCCGCAACATGTTCGTCCGTACCACGGAAAACGGCGGCATCATGCTCATCCTGTGCTTCGCCAAGGCCGATGAAGCCCCCAGAAAAGCCCTGCTGGACGCCGTAAGCGACGCTTTCCCGGAAATCACCAGCCTCTATTATGTGATCAATGAGAAACTGAACGATTCCATCGGCGACCTCTCCCCTGTCCTTTACAAAGGAGAGGAGGCGGTGTACGAAGAGATGGAAGGCCTAAAATTCAAAATCGGCCCGAAATCCTTCTATCAGACCAATTCCCCGCAGGCATACAGGCTCTACAGCGTGGCCCGGGAATTTGCCGCCCTTACCGGTAAGGAAATTGTCTACGACCTGTACACCGGCACCGGGACCATCGCCCAGTTTATCAGCAAAAAAGCATCTGAAGTCATTGGTATCGAATATGTTCCGGAGGCCATCGCCGATGCTCGCATCAACGCCGCGGCCAACGGAATCACCAATTGCACCTTCTTTGCCGGAGACATGAAAGACGTCCTGAACAGCTCGTTCATCGCAGAACACGGCAGGCCGGACGTAATCATCCTGGACCCTCCACGCGCCGGCATCCACCCGGACGTGGCCAAAGTCATCCTGGAGGCGGAACCGGACCGGCTGGTGTACGTGAGCTGCAACCCCGCTTCCCAGGCCCGGGATCTGGCCATCCTGTGCCAGAAATATGTCATCACGGCCGTACAGCCTGTAGACATGTTCCCCCACACCATGCATGTGGAGAACGTGGTGGCGTTACGGCATAAATAATAATCAGCGGACTTCTATTTCCACTTCCAGCACTTCCGTGCGGCCATCCTCATACGCGAGGCGGGCTTCCACTGTATGCCAGCCGGATGCAAGCACGACGGAAGAAGCCGTCACTTCCGCATCGTCAAAAAACCACTGGATGGAGGAAGGCTTGTTGGAAGGCGACTCCACCAGCCGCAGCGGGAAATGATCCCCCGCGGCATATCGTTCCTTGCCCACGTAGATGGAATGGACGCCGATATCGGCCAGGGAGGTGGGCACCTGCACCTCGCTTACCGTGGCGGAAAGGGCCAGGTCGTATTTGCGCATAGGCTGCCAGTCAACGGGCGTATTGCTGTAGACGGCATAATAACTCTCCGTAGGTTCACTCGTGGAGGCGCGGCAGGAAAGCGGATGGTCGTAGTCCCCTCCCTTGACCGCATAACCGATATAAACCGGTTCGCCTGCCGGAATGCGGATGTCGAACTGCGAGATGTCCACAATGTTCCATCCGGCATAGACAGGATCCGGAACCGTATAATTCAGCACCCTTTCCCCGCCGATTTCCACCAGGACCACGACGGCATCGGCATGATAGATGACCGGATAGAAGGTGACCGTGGTCAGGCGCTGGCCTTCGTAGGGGGCCAGTTCCTCCGCCGTAAAGCGGACGGCGCCCATCAGGCTGGTTCCGGTGGCCGAATAGGACATCAGCTGGGCGGAACGGTCGAATTTGGCGAGTTCCGTCACTTCCGCCTCCCCTTCCTTCAGGAGCATCACATTCAGGTTGTTTCCTTCCGGGGACAGCTCCAGCACAAGGGTCTTGGACACATACCCTTCCTTGGAGAATGCGACTTCCACGACAGGGTCTCCCGCATAATCGGCCAGATGGATGAAGAAAGCGCCGTCCGCGTCCGTGGTGGAAGTGACGCCGGCCGGAGAGACCGACACCCGGACCCCCTCCAGAGGATGTCCGGAAGTATCCGTCACCAGGCCGTTGATATTCTCTCCCACGTCGGAGCGCACCGTAAGGGTCACTTGTCCACCGGCATAACGGATGCCGCTGACCATCTTGGATGTAAGGATGCCTTCCCAGTCGATGGGCTGATAGGCCGATACGTTATTGGCCCCCGGGAAGATCATCTCACTCGGATAGCCTCCGAAATTGAGCGAGGCGGGGCTGGACGAAGGGATGACGTAGAAACAGGGATGGTCGCCATAGGCATTGAGGATGTTTGTCGCGCGCCAGTGGTCCCAGAGCATGCAGGCCGTATAGTTTTCGAAGACCAGCCGTTCCGAACGGTCTACATGGTAGATGACGAGCCCTTCCGGCAACGGAGCGTCCCAGCCCGATGCATCCCGGCATTCCAGCAGGAAATACTCCCCTTCCACGGAAGTGGAGACCGTGTATGCCGCCCGGTTCCGGATGCTTTCCAGCGTCACTTCTCCGTCGGGAAGTTCCTGAAGATGAGACTCGTCCATCCAGTCCAGCATCATCAGCTCATCCGCATTCATGTTCGGAGGCGTACGGGACTCGTTGTTGTACAGGCCGTAACTCATTACCGAGAAGTAATCCGGACCGGTAGCCAGGCCGTTCTGCTCTCCATCCGTGTCATAGAAATCCGGAAGGCCCAGGTAATGGGAAAACTCGTGCACCGTGGCGCCGATGTTGCACATTTTGGCGCCCGAGTTGGACTGGAGTTCGGAAGTACAGAAATACGGGCCCAGCTTCACACCGTCGAAGGTGGCGTTCCGGGCCTTGGCGTCACTGGAAGCCTGGACATCCCACTGATGCGACCAGATGGCGTTGGCAGGGCCGCCCTCGGCCTCGTCGTATCCTGCGTAATAATACAGGATCATATCTACCTGCCCGTCTCCGTCTTCGTCGTACTGCGAAAAGTCGATGGACTCATCCAGCAATGTGCATGCCTCATACAGGGCCAGTTCCGGACCCGGGAAACTGTCCCGGTCCGTTTCCGGGTCGTTCTTTCCGTAACTGGCCATGCTCCTGGAAAGCTTTACGGGGCCGTAAACGTCAAAAACAGGATGATAGAGCCCTTGGGAATTGTCGTTGAAATAGTCCCAGACCGACCCGGTAGAACCGCTGATGTCGTACCCTTTCTGCCCCAGCATATTGGAGAAGGAAGTCTTCGGGGCGGCAATGGAGAAGGAACGGTCGGCGAATTCCACCAGGATCACCAGTACCTTGTGCGTGCCGACGGTGCGGCCGTCCTGGTCCGTGTTGCGTTTTCCGGACAGACGCCGCTGCTGCCGTGCCCGGGCGGTGATGTTCCTGCGCACGGAGGAAAGAGAACGCGTGGAGAGCCGGTAGAAGCCGTCCGCGTCCAGATCCAGCAGCCGGCCTTCCCGGTCCGTGGCCCAGTGCCCCCACTCGTCTCCGTGGAGGAAGATTTCCAGCTGGGATCCGTCCGGCTGGGTGTAGACCCTGCCGCCTGGACGCGCCGGTCCAGCCAGCAGCGGAAGCGCCATCAGCCAGGCAGTCAATATGATGAGAATACGCTTCATCCTCCCCTATTTCTTGATGACGAAATACTTTCCGCCGTCCCCCTTCAGCCAGACAAACGAATCTCTGATGCGAAGCACGGTGACTGTGAATTCCCGGTTTTCCAGGGTGCGGTCCTTTTCCACCACACGGTATCCCGCACTGACCTCCTTTCCTTCTTCCAGGGCCGACGGGACCGTCAGCGAGACCACGCGCACATCGGCCGGAAAGAGGAGGGAGAACTGGTGGGAGGTTCCGCCGGTGAGACGGCTCATCTGGACCTTCCCCCTTTCATAGGCCACATCGCCGGATTCCAGGCCGTAAAATCCCGGCACGGATACCCTGAGGACAGGATCTTCCGGCTTCTGGGAAAGGGTGACTTCCCGGTTCAGGCTGCCGGAGGTGAAAAGCAGCACAGCCTCCCTTGCAGCATCCCCGGTGTTGGCAGAGGCCGACAAGATGACCTGCCAGGAACTGGAATTCAGTTTCTGCCTGTCCGATATCCGTATCCACGAAACGCTGCCCTTGAACTGGCAGGTCCATTCCTCGTTTTCGCTTACTACATACAAGGGAATGTCACCGCCTTCCGGGGAAACCGTAAAGGTCGAGTTTTCCGTAGATTTGTTCACGACAAACTGCGAATCGCTCTCCTTGGGTTTCCGGTTACAGGCTCCGGTAATGGCAAGCAGAATGGCCGCCGTTATCAGAAAAGGCAGAGTATGAGCAAAAGATTTCACAGTTTTTTAATACGCTGATAACAACATACAAATATAGGCATTTTCACATAGAATTGCTATTTTTGCATAGCAAAAGTTAATAGTGTATGTGGATTTCGTGTATACTCCTTCTTGCCGGCCTTGCACTTGTGGTTTTCGGAGCCGACTATCTGGTGGAAGGAGCTTCCGGCATCGCCCGGCGCTTCGGCCTCAGTGAATTCGTCATCGGCCTTACCATCGTGGGCATGGGTACCTCCGCTCCCGAAATGGTGGTCAGTTTCATCGGCGCCGCACAGGGCAATGCCGACATCAGCATCGGCAATGTCGTAGGTTCCAACATATTCAACACGCTGCTCATCCTGGGCGTCACCGCCCTTATCCTCCCGATCGGCATTACGAAGGCCAACCGGAAACGGGACATTCCCATGAACATCGCCATAACGGTCCTGCTGGCCGTCCTGGGACTGGAAGCCACCCTGTTCGGAATCGGCTCCAACGGCCTCACGCTGGTGGACGGCCTGATCCTGCTGCTCATTTTCGCCGCTTACATGTGGTTCAGTTTCCACCAGAAAGAACAGGACACCCCGGCTGAAAAAGAGCCGTCAAAGGAACGGAACCCCTGGCTTTCCCTTCTGATGATCGCCGGCGGCCTGGCCGGTCTCATCTTCGGCGGACAGCTCTTTGTGAACTCTGCGACAGACATTGCCAAGTTCCTGGGCGTCAGCGACAAATTCATCGCCATCACCATCCTGGCCGGCGGCACCTCCATGCCGGAACTGGCCACCTGCGTTGCCGCGGCCGTCAAAAAGAAAGGGCAGCTGGCACTGGGCAATATCATCGGCTCGAATATCTTCAACATCCTGCTTATCCTAGGCGGATCGGCCGTCATCCACCCGCTTTCGTTCGAGAGCCTGGCCTATGCAGACCTCGCCGCCCTGTTCGTCAGCGCAGCGGCCCTCCTCACCAGTTGCTTCATCGGCAAGAAGAACCAGATCGACCGCCTGGACGGAGTACTCTTCCTGCTGCTCTGGGTGGCCTACATGGCTTATCTGATCATCCAATTGTAATTCAAAGTCTATGCTTCATATCCTTTTACAGACGACGACCGTTCCCCCTGAAATCATCGAAAAAGCCAGCAAGATTTCAGTGGATACGCTGGCCATCCGTTCCATCGAACTCCTGGAGAACCTCAAGCAGGAGGGCGCCACGGAAAAAGTGGCTTCCAGCTTGCTGGACAGCGCCTTGACCTTCGGACTCAAGGTTCTCGCCGCGCTCATCATCTATGCCCTCGGCGCCTGGATTATCTCCCTGGTCCGGAAGCTTCTGAAGAAGAGTTTCGCCCGGCGCAAGACCGAAGCCACCCTGGCCTCCTTCCTTTACAGCCTCATCACCATCAGCATGTGGGTGGTGCTGATTATCCTCACCGTGAGTGCGCTGGGCGTGAACACCACGTCCCTCGCTGCGCTCCTGGCGGCCGGCGGCATGGCCATCGGCATGGCCCTCAGCGGTACGGTGCAGAATTTTGCAGGAGGTCTTATGCTTCTTATTTTCAAGCCGTTCAAGGTTGGAGACTACATCGAAGCTTTAGGTTTCGCCGGAACTGTTTCAGAAGTAAATATCGTCAGTACGAAACTCCGCACCATAGACAACAGGACCGTGATCCTGCCCAACGGTGCCCTATCGAACGGAAACATTTCCAACATCTCGGCCAACGCGCTGAGAAGGGTCGACCTGACGGTTTGCCTTTCCTATGGGACCGATGCCGCCAAGGCCAAAGAAGCCCTGCTGGAGATCGTCCGGTCAAACGCTTTGTTCCTGGATGCTTCCACTCCCGGCGCAGCCGATCCTTTCGTTGCCCTGAAACAGCTGGATTCCAGCAGCATCAACTTCATCGTCCGGGCCTGGGTAAAGGCGGAGAACTACTGGGAAGCCTATTTCTGGCTGAATGAGAATGTCTACACCCAGATGCCCAAAAAATACGGGATCGGTTTCCCGTTCCCGCAGATGGATGTGCATATCAAGAAAGAAGACTAGACCAGCGTGTCTTTGGCAACCACCGGGTTGCTGTAGATCCTGAGGAAAATATCCCGGAGGGCCTCCTGGTCCAGTTCCGGCTCCAGCGCTCCCAACTGGTGAGCGACATACCCTTGGAAGGCCTGTAGGTCTTCGGGGGTATATTCGTCCGCAAACCGCGTGGTCCCGTTCACCAGGTCATAGGCCATGTAGTTGGTTTTCCATAGTTTATAGCCACTGATTACGCGACGGTCCACGGCATGGCGGATGCTTTGGTAGCGGTCGTTCTTGTCGCAGAGCGAAGCCTCCCGCAGTTCCGCTTCCGTAAGCGGCTCGCCGATGTTGATATGGACATTGCCCTTGGGCTGGCGGATGCCCTGCACGATGCTCTGGAGGTCTTCATACTCGCCCTTTACATATTTTTGCGTGCGGGAAATCAGCAGTTCACGGGCTTTCAGGTTGTCACAGGGCTCGTATTCGTAGGAGATGCTGACCGGTACCAGATTCAGTTCCAGATAGTTCTGGACGAAGTCCTCCTTTCCGCTCATGTCCAGCATCTTGAGCAGACCCTGCTCCGTCGCGTCCATGCCGTCTTTGGTACGGCCCTGCCGCTGGGCGATCCAGATGGAGCTTTCCCCGGAGGTGATGGTTTCGCGGATATACTTGGAAAGGAGCTGGGACGAGTTATAAAGTTCACGGGCCGATATGCCGCGGATGACCTTGATCATGCGGTTGGAACGGATGAGCAGTTCCACCGTCTTTTGCTTGAGAAGGTTGTCCCCCACCGCAATCTGCGTCAGCGGCAGATGGTTCCTGTGGAGGATGATCTGCATGAAAGCCGGATCCAGGATGATATCCCGGTGATTGGACATGAGCAGATATTTCCCTTCCATCCCGGCCAGCTTGGAGATACCCTCGTAGGAGAAATTATGGACGGTGGTTTCAATAACCCACTCGATGGCCTTTGACATGACGATATGCTGGAACTCATCCACCGAGTGGATGTTCTTGAGAATATCGCGCAGGAAAGTTTCCGGCTTGTCCGGAAAAATGTACTTGGAAATCCACGGCACATTGGGATGGTTGGCCACCCTAGCCAGCGCTGCAGAGGCTTCCTCGTCATTAAAAGGGGCTATATCAACGAATTCCGGATCCATAACAAATTGTTGTGACAAAATCTGGTACAAAAGTACGAAATAAAAACGATATCCCCAACCTTTCCTATCCGAGGTTTCTTTCCAGCAGGGAGCTGTCACCGTAACTCAGGAAGCGGAACCCATTCTCCAGCGCATAATCATAGATGGTACGCCAATCTCCGTCCACAAAGGCCGATACCAGCAGGATGAGCGTACTTTCCGGCTGATGGAAATTGGTGACCAGGCGGGTGACCAGGCGGAACCGGAATCCCGGGACGATGATGATCCGGGTTCCCACGGTGAGCCTGTCCTGACCGGTGCGGTCGAGGTATGCTACGATGGCCTGCAAGGCTTCTTCCGTTGAGTAGGAGTACTCCCTGGTATAAGGCGCCCACTGGTCCACATCTTCCGGTTCCCCCTTTTCCAGGCAGCTGACGCCCACATAATACAGGGATTCAAGGGTCCGGACCGATGTGGTGCCCACCGCCACCACTTCCGGCCGGCCGTCTGCGGAAAGGCGCGCCAGCAGGCTCCTGCTCACGACAAATGGCTCCCTGTGCATCGGATGCTCGGAAACCAGCGAACTCTTTACGGGAAGGAAAGTGCCGGCTCCAACATGGAGGCAGACCGTTTCCATGTCGATTCCCTTCTCCCGGATGCGCCCGAGCACGCTCTCCGTAAAATGGAGACCGGCCGTAGGTGCGGCCACAGACCCTCTGAATTTGGCATAAAGCGTCTGATAGCGCTCTGCATCAACCGATTCGGATTCCCGGTTCAGATACGGAGGAATGGGAATCGTTCCGCAAAGTTCCAGCACCCGCGAAAAAGGAGAGCCGTCTTTCCAGGTGAAGCGGACCATCCCGGTCTGTCCGTCTCTTTCCAGCAGAGCGGCCCGCAGGTCCATCTGCCCGACAGCGGCATCGCCGGCCGGATTATAGAGACGGAGAATATCATCCTTCCACTTTTTTGCATTGCCGATTACGCATTTCCACACACACTCCTGCACAGCCGCGAACGCGGTATTGTATTCGGGCGGAGCGACAGGCTCCAGACAGAAAATTTCAATATGGGCTCCGGTCTCCCGCTGAAAATGAAGACGCGCCGGTACAACTTTGGTATCATTGAAAACCATGATGACGCCGGAAGGAAGCAGATCGGGCAGATCACGGAAGATATGTCCGGTTACGACCCCTTTTTTATAATGCAGGAGTTTGGAGGCGTCACGCTCCGGAAGCGGATATTTCGCAATCCTGGCATCGTCCAGGCCATAATTGTAATCCTCGATGTGAATTTCAGGTATCATGAGAATTTAAAATTTGCGCGAAGTTACACAATTTATCGGAGATTCTTAAATTTCGTTCAAATCCCCTTTTTCCGCCCATCACCTGTTTACATAATTAAATCAATACTACGCATTGTTCGGTTTTAATTTGTAAACAATTTCACATTTGCCAAATCCTTATGCGTATAGTCTGCTAAAATGACATAATTTATTTTTATGACTTAGTTTTTAATTCTACATTATACTTATAATCAGCTATTTACTAAATCTCATATAAAACATCACAACAACTATTGAAAGGGCACAGACTCATCTCGATGCCAAATCGCCGCAATTAATTAGATGTTTTCATAATTTATATCTAAATAAATCAGATAATTAAAACAAATATACTAAAGTGTAGATTTAACTAATTCCGGAATAATTCCATCCATAGAATCCCCTATTGAGACCCTACTGCGATTTTGTTTTTCAAACTATTTATTTTACTTTTGTAAAAATAACATTCAAAATTATGAACCGACGTCTTTTGCAATTTTTGCAGGCCGAAAACATCACGCAGGCACAACTGGCCGATGTGCTTGACGTAGCCCGCGGCAGCGTCTCCCACATCCTTTCCGGCCGCAACAAGCCAGGCTACGATTTTCTGGAGAGTCTCCTGCTGCACTACCCGCAGCTGAACCTGGACTGGCTCATGACCGGAAAAGGCCGCATGTACCGCGATTCTGCCGCCCCTTCAGACCAGGAGGAAGCCCTGCCATTCCCGGAGGAAACGGTTCCTGCAGTCCGAGAAATCAGCCATATCCTGGTGTTTTACACCGACAATACCTTCCAGGAGTACCATCCGGCGCAATAATTTTGTATCTTTGCAGCGCAACCAATCTTCTCCGGCAGATGTTCGGCTTGTTCAAACACCGCTTCAAAGGTCTGGAAAAAGAAGTTTCCAGCCTCTCCCTGCATAATCCCGTGGGGCTTTCCAGCCACACGGAAGGATTCCGCTACCGCCAGGTAAACGGCATGGGATTCGGTTTCGTAACGCTTACGCCGGACAACCGGAATCTACTGGAATGGATCCAGCGTCTGGCTGCGGACCGGGAAGAAGGAACGCTGTTCGCCGTCAACCTGAATCAAGACATAGAGCGCTCATTCTCACTTGTTTACGATTTTGCAGATTTTATCATCATCGACACGGACAGCAACAACGGGATCGACTCGTCAGATTTGGCCGACATTCCCATCCTCATCGATGAACTGCTGAATCTGCGCCTCTGCTACGAGTATCTGACGCCCATCTTCGTACGGCTTCCTGCCGTACTCACAGACGAAGAAATGCAGTCAGTGCTGTCCTACTGTCAGCTGTCCGGCATCAACGGCATTGTCTGCTCCGGACTGAGCACCGTCAAAAAAGTACTGGACCTCACCCTGAGGCGCATGCCCGTCATCGGCACGGCCACTTCCATCGAAGAAGCCGCCGCCATGCTTCAGGAAGGCGCCTCCCTCATAGAAATGGACACTCGTCCGCAAGCAGCCTTGAAACTGCTTAAAACCCTCGAAAAAGAAGCAAAAAAAGCATGATTAACGCTTGCATCTGCACCATTGGCGATGAAATCCTCATCGGCCAGGTGCTTGACACCAATTCCTCCCATCTTGCAGTAGCCCTGGAGGAGGCCGGCGTACGTGTCACCCGCATGGTTTCCATCGGCGACAACAAGAAAGACATCCGTGAAACGCTTAAAAAAGAGCTTTCCCGCAATTCCGTAGTCATTACCACCGGTGGACTTGGTCCCACCAAGGACGATATCACCAAGGATATCCTGGCCCGCCTTTCAGGAAGCAGAGGCTATGTAGAGCACGCCGGCCAGATGGAGATCATCCGCAAGCGGCTCGCCAGCCGGAATCTGAGTATGCTCCCCTCCAACCAGGCCCAGGCGCTGGTGCCGGATTCGGCGGAAGTAATTGTAAATAAGAATGGTACGGCCCCCATCATGGTCTTCCGCAACATCTGCGGAGGCGGTACGCTGTATGCCCTGCCCGGCGTTCCGCATGAGGCAGTGGCCGCCATCCCGGACATCGTGGAGGACATCCGGGCCCATCAGCAGCTCACCCATATCTACCACAGGAACATCATGGTATACGGCATTGCGGAATCGGCCCTTTCGGAGCGCATCGCCCCCTGGGAAGACGCCCTCCCGGCCGACATGCACCTGGCCTATCTGCCCAACCAGCTCACGGGCATCCGCTTGCGCCTTTCCATCTACAGCGGCGACCCCGACGACGAAAAAGCACGGGCAGAACAGCAGATTACCCGGCTCAAGGAGATGCTGGGCGACTTGGTATATGCCGACGGAGACTCTACTCTTGAGGAAACCCTCGGCGCAATCCTGAAGGCCCACAACCTTACCGTATCGTGCGCGGAATCCTGCACTGGCGGCGAAATCGCCCACCTGTTCACTTCGGTGTCCGGCTCATCGGCCTATTTCCTGGGATCGGTCACTTCCTACGCTGTCTCAGTGAAAGAAAAAGTACTGGGCGTTCCGGCAGAAACAATCAGCAAGTACGGGGTGGTCAGCAGCGAAGTGGCGGCCGCCATGGCGGAAGGCGTCCGCCGGGTTACCGGCAGTGACTATTCCGTGTCAACAACCGGCCTGGCCGGCCCCTCCGGAGACGAGCACAATCCGGTGGGAACCGTATGGATCGGGGTGGCCGGCCCCCAGGGTACCAAGACCGTGACTTACCGCTACAACAACGACCGAAAGCGCAACATCGAGCGCTTTGCAGCCTCTGCGCTGGATTTTCTGCGAAAATCCATTTTAGCAGACTTAAACAGGTGATAAACAAATAATGAAACAAAGCTGTTAAACAACATAACAACTTTGTTTCATTACCTGGAGTTTACAATTTAAAACACTGATTTGGAGACCTTTAGCACCCTCTCGAATACGGTCATCAGGTTTTTCCCGGTCACCTTCTCGATCTCCGCTTCCGAATAGCCGCGCAAGCGCATTTCGTCTGCAACTTTACCGATCGCGGACACATTGTCCATACCCGCAGGAGTAATCAGGATTCCGTCAAAATCGGAGCCGATTCCCACATGGTCCACACCGGCAAGCCGGACGGCATGGTCGATATGGTCCACGATTTCCTTCACGCCCGGACGGGGCATTTCCAACAGGCGGTCCTGCATCCGGTGCCAGGCTTCGCGCTTCCGCAGATCGGAAGGATCGGCAATGAATGCGGCTTCCACTTCCTCGGCCTTGTCGAGCAAGGCCACATCCGCCGGGTCTTTGGCAAAACGGTCCGACAGGAAGGACGGACAGAAATTGATGCCGACATAGCCGTCTTTCTCCCCCAGCGCCTGGAGCATTTCGTCCGTGAGGTTCCTGCGGTGGCCGCATAAGGCACGGCAGCAGGAATGCGTGGCCACTACAGGGGCTTCAGACACCTCCAGACAGTCCCAGAAGGTGGCGTCGGAGGCATGGGAAAGGTCCACCATGATCCCCAGGCGGTTCATTTCCGCCACGGCTTTCCTGCCAAAGACGCTCAGTCCGCCCCACCGGCGGCCTTCCGCCGCGCTGTCAGCCAGGGCATTGTCGCCATTATGGGTCAGCGTCACATAGCGCACGCCCAGCCGCCAGAAGGTCCTCAGCAGCGGCAGGGATTCCTGGATGGGAGATCCGTTCTCCATGCCGATGAAGATGGAAATCAGGCCCTTTTCACGGTTTCTGGCGGCATCCTCCGGAGAAAAGGCCAGTGCCACTTTGTCCGGGTACGCACCTGCGGCATCATAAGTGGCGGACAACATCTCCAATGCGTAGCGCGTAGCGGCGTCCGGAGCGGCTTCCGCCGGCGTATAGAGGGCAAAGAAAGCCCCGTCGACTCCCCCGCGTTTCAGTTTGGGGAAGCCGACCTGGGCATAAGGATTGTCCAACCCTGGATCTCGCAGCCTGAGCAGCTGCGAGGGAGTGTCCATGTGGGAATCGTACATGGAACTATTTCTTGCCGGCAGGGGCAAGCGTAGATTTGAGCACCCGGGTAATCCGCATCTCGGGTTCTCCCTCATAGTACACTTCGCTACCGCCGGAAATATTGACATTCAATACTTTGTCGACCTTGGTCCTCAGCTCGCCGCCAGCCATCTCGGTGGTCACTTCGGGCACCGGCATGGATAGGGCATCCACTTTCATGTTTTTGTCTCCCTTCACCTTCAAGGTCATGGCAGAACCGCTGAGCGTGATGTTCGAGCGGTTGTTCGCATTCACCGTCACAAGATCGGTGTGCGTGGAAACAGTGACTTTCGAAGAACCTTCGGTCTCGAGGTTCACGCTCTCGATGGCATCGCCGCCGGTGTTGACGGAAGAACTGCTGATTGCCTTCACATTCAGTTTGCGGCATTTCAGGGAAACCTTGAGATCGGCGGAAGCTTCTGTTTTCAGGTCGATATCGTTGTCTGCGTTCAGAATCAGGGTGGCCTGGGCTTTGTCACGCATGTATACAGAAGCCCTGGGGGCCGTTACAGACAGGTTTTTCACCTGGGCTTTGTCGGTCAGGTTCAGGGCGAAATCGGATGCGTTGAACTCGTCCGTCCCGGAGAGCACGGCATTGTCCGACATGGTGACACCGTTCAGCTCAGGGCAATAAACGATGACACGGAATACCATCTTGGAGGCGTTCTTGCCGGTCAATTCCTTTTTCTTTTCCTTGGGAATGGCATCCTCGTTATAACTGATATGGAGCACTTTGGAGCGCACATAGACTTCCACATATTCGGCAGCCTGCTTGTCCACCGTAAGTCTCGTACTGTAGGCGCCCCTGGAAATGGTCACATCAAAGTCGCCGGAAATGTCCACGGCATTGAATTCTCCTACGGGAAGCGTCTTCTCCGATATCTGGGAAGACTGGGCTGAAGCGGAAAGGCCCAGCCCAAAAGCTAAAGCAATAATCGCGATAGCACTTTTCAAATACTTCTTAATCATCATCTTAATACATTTTAACAATTAATCTTCCAATTGTTCCGACAAGGTGGCCCATTCTTCCGTATAGGCGTCCATGTCGCGCTTCAGGTTCAAATACTCCGCGGTCAGGTCCATGATGTCATCGTCCTTTCCGGGAGCGGCCAGCACTTTCTCAATCTCGGCCATCCGGGTTTCGTGACGGGCGATCTCCTTTTCCAGGAAACTGACCCGGTTGCGGACCTTCTTCAGCTCTTTCGACTCAGCCTTCCTGGCCTGGAACTGCCTGACCGACTCCTTTTTTTCTTCTGCCTGAGGCTTGGGAGTATCGGCCTGGACATGCCGTTCGAGTTCCGAGAGAGTCTCCAGTTTCCTCTTCTGCAGGAACTCCGACACGCTTCCCAGGTGTTCTTTCACCTTTCCGTCGCGGAATTCATACAGTTTGTCCACCAGTCCGTCCAGGAAATCACGGTCATGGGAAACGACAATAAGCGTGCCGTCAAAGGAAAGCAGAGCCTGCTTCAGGACGTCCTTGGAGCGGATGTCCATGTGGTTGGTCGGTTCGTCCAACGCCAGTACGTTATAGGAAGAGAGCATCAGCTTGGCCATGCCCAGCCGGGCCCTTTCGCCGCCGCTGAGCACCGACACCCGTTTGTCGATGTCTTCTCCCTTGAAAAGGAAAGCGCCCAGGATATCGCGCAGTTTGGTCCGGATGTCCCCTACGGCTATCCTGTCCAGCGTACCGAACACGGTTTCAGAAGGATCCAGCACTTCTTCCTGATTCTGGGCATAATAGCCGATATGCACATTGTGCCCCACCTTGGCTTCCCCTTCCATCGGCTCCAATTCATTCATGATTACGCGCATGAGGGTGGTCTTTCCCTCACCGTTGCGGCCGATCAGGGCCACTTTTTCACCGCGTTTGATTTCCATGTCGGCATGGGAGAAAACCACCTTCTGAGGATACCCGACGGTCAGGTCCGTCCCCTTGAAAACCACGTCCCCGGAGCGCTGCGCCGGCGGAAACTTGAGGGACAGGCGCGAATTGTCGGTTTCATCTATCTCAATCCGGTCCAGTTTCTCCAGGGCCTTGATGCGGGACTGCACCTGATTGCTCTTTGTGGGCTTGTAGCGGAAACGGTTGATGAAATCTTCCGTCTTCTCGATCATCCGCTGCTGGTTCTCATAGGCCGCAGTCTGCTGGGCGATCCTTTCGGAGCGCAGCACCACGTATTCGCTGTAAGGGACTTTGTAATCGTTGATATGGCCCAGGAGAATCTCCACGGTCCGTTTGGTCACGTTGTCCAGGAACTTCCTGTCGTGGGAAACCAGCAGAATGGCGCCCCGGAAAGCCTTCAGATAATCCTCGAACCACTCGATGGATTCAATGTCCAGGTGGTTGGTGGGCTCGTCCAGCAGGAGGACATCCGGCTTGGAAAGCAGGATCTTGGCCAGTTCTATGCGCATGTTCCATCCCTGGCTGAAGGTTTCGGTCCTGCGCTGCAGTTCATCGGCCTTGAATCCCAGGCCGAAGAGAACCTTTTCCGCCTGGGCGGCGGGTGATTCCCCGGTTTCCAGGCCAAGACGGTCGTTCAACGCATTCAGACGGTCGATCAGGGCTGCGTATCCGGCCGATTCGTAGTCGGTCCGGTCCCCCAGCTGGGCGGTGATCCGCTCCATCTCCCGCTCCATTTCATGGATATAATCGAAAACGGAAAGCACCTCTTCCATCACCGTATGTCCCCGGTGATGCTCCATGATCTGCGGCAGATAGCCGATCCGGATGCCGGAAGGCAGGGCAACGGATCCGGATGTCGGGGCCTGCTCCCCGGTAATCAGTTTCATCAAGGTCGATTTCCCGGCACCGTTCTTCCCCACCAGGCCGATCTTGTCGTTGTCGCTGATGTGGAAGTTGACGTTGTCCAGCAGGACAAAGCTGCCGAATGCAACTGTGACGTTGTTGATGGAAATCATTTCTTGCAGAGAAGGATGGAAAATTCGAACAAACCGTACAAAGGAATGGCCAGGACAAACATGGAGAAAGGATCGCTCGGCGTAATGAAGGCAGCTAATATAAGAACGATTACAATGGCATACTTGCGCCAATGCTTCAACTGCTCCCTATGCACGGCTCCAAGGCTGGAAAGCACCAGGATCACCGTGGGAAACTCAAACAGGATGCCTATCAGGAACACCATGGAGGTGAACAACGACATGTACGAACTCAGGGAGATGGTGTTGACGATGGCATCGCTCACGCTGAAGTTGGCGAAGAACATCAGGCACACCGGCAGTACCACGAAATAGCCGACCACCACCCCCAGATAAAACAGGCCGGAAGACAGGCCGAAAGCTTTCCCCACTGCCTTTTTTTCGTTCTCATACAATGCCGGAGCGATGAATTTCCAGATTTCCCACACAATGAACGGGAAAGCCAGCACCACCCCGCAGAGCACCGACACCTTCATATAGGTGAAGAACTGGGCGGACAGGTCGATGTTGATGAGTTCCATGGAAAAATGCACGCCCGGAAGCCTGTAGAGCAGAAAATCGGGCTGCGTGGGCCACAAAACCGCCTTGAAAAGCGGTTTCGGGATACAGAGAAAGATGACAGAGAGGAGCGCAACTGCCAGCACCGAGCGGAACAAGGTTCCCCTCAGTGCCTCCAGGTGGTCCCAGAAGGACATTTCGTTGTCTTGGGAAGACACTTTACTTTTCGTCCTTATGATAGGATTCGTCCACGTCCTTGATTTCCTTCTCCACCTCGTTCATCCCGTCTTTGAAACTCTTGACGCCTTTGCCGAGTCCTTTCATCAGTTCGGGAATCTTCTTGCCTCCGAAAAGAAGCAGAACCACAGCCACGATGGCAACGATTTCCCAAGTTCCAAGCATAATCAGCGGATACATAATCTCAGGCATTAATAAATTTCTCAAACAATTCTACAATCGGTTCCGGGCAGCGGACAGGCCGGAAGGAGGCGCTGTCGATAAACCCCAACGTCACGGTTCCCTCTGCACAAACCACGCCATCCTGATTCACGACCGACTGCCTGATCACCATTTTGGCCATGGGAACACGGTTCACCTCGGCCGTCGCAGTAAGCACATCCCCCATCCTGGCCGGGTAGCGGAAGTGGCATTCCACCGAAACGATGGGAACCTGGACACCCAGTTCACTTTCGCACTTTTCAATCGGGAAGCCAAGTTGGACCATCATCTCGTCCCTCGCAATCTCGAAGTAACGGATGTAATTGGAGTGGTGAACCACTGCCATTTGGTCGGTTTCGTAGTACCTAACCGGGAAAGTCGACTTAAAAATAGCCATAACAAAAATGTTATCAATATAAACAATTTTGTTTTACTTGCTGGCTTTCAGCTGATCAATCTTTGTTTCAAGGCTTTCAATCCTGGAGAGGGCGTCAGCCTCCTTTTTCCGCTCATTTTCGATCACGGCAGCCGGAGCATTGGAAACAAAGCGTTCGTTGGACAGTTTTCCGCGGACGCCAGAGAGGAATTTCTGCTGATGTTCCAGTTCCTTTTCGGCTTTTTCAATCTCTTCCTGAACGTTCACCAAACCGTCCAGAACCACCAGCATTTCGTGCGTGCGAACCAGGAATCCAACGCCCTGGGCGTCACCGAAACTATCGGTCAAGGACACATCGGCCCCGGCCATCTTGGCGATCACGGGGAGCATGTCCTGCGGGAAAGCGGTCCCCTTGATCTTGAGGGTGAGGATTTCCTTGGGAGCGATGTTGCGCTGGTTGCGGACGCCGCGCACTCCGTTTACGGCCTCCATGGCAAGAGTGAAGTTCTCCAGCGTCGCAGGATCATAAGCTCCTGCCTTGGGAGTTGCGGCATACATGATGGTCTCCCCTTCCTTCCGGTCGGCCAGGTCTTGCCAGAGTTCCTCGGTGATGAACGGCATCACGGGATGGATGAGCTTGAGCAGCGCCTCGAAGAATTCCAGCGTGGCATTATAGGTGACCCGGTCTACCGGCTGTCCGTAAGCAGGCTTGATGGCCTCCAGATAGCAGGAGCAGTAATCGTCCCAGAACAACTTATAAATGGTCATCAGAGCATCGGAGATGCGGAATTTGCTGTAATGGTCTTCCACCAGGCCGATGGTCTCGGAGAGTTTGGCACGGAACCATTCGGTGGCCGCTTTGGCGGCAGCGCCGGGTTCCAGGGTCTCGTCTACCGCGAATCCCTTCACCAGACGGTAGCTGTTCCAGATTTTGTTGCAGAATGCGGCGCCCTGCTTGATCTGGGCCTCATCGTAGAAGATGTCGTTGCCGGCGCTGGAGCAAAGAAGCATGCCGATACGGACGGCATCGGCCCCATAGGTTTGGATCAGGTCCAGCGGGTTGGGGCTGTTGCCCAGGGTCTTGGACATCTTACGGCCGATCTTGTCGCGGACAATGCCGGTGAAATAGACGTTGGAGAAGGGTTCCTTGCCCATGAATTCCTCACCTGCCATGATCATGCGGGCCACCCAGAAGAAGATGATGTCCGGGCCTGTTACCAGGTCGTTCGTGGGATAATAATAGGCCAGGTCTTTATTGGGCTTGTGGTCCGGATGGCCGGGCATCTGAGGATCGAACACGGAGATGGGCCAGAGCCAGGAGCTGAACCAGGTATCCAGCACATCCTCATCCTGGCGGAGATCTTCCATCTTGATATCCGGGTCGATAGCCTGGGCCGCCTTAAGCGCCGCTTCCGGTGTGGATTCTACCACGTACTGGCCGTCGGGCAGGTAATAGGCGGGAATACGCTGCCCCCACCAGAGCTGGCGCGAGATGCACCAGTCTCGGGCGTTCTCCATCCAGTGGCGGTAGGTGTTCACGTATTTCTCGGGAATGAACTTGGTGCGTCCGCTCTCCACGGTTTCAAGGGCCGTCTTGGCCAGGGATTCCATCTTCAGGAACCACTGGGCAGACAAGCGCGGCTCAATCACGGCGTCAGTACGCTCCGAATATCCCACCGGAGAAATGTATTCTTCGGTCTTCACCAGGTTGCCGGATTCTTCCAGCATCTTCACAATCTTCTTGCGGGCGACGAAACGGTCCTCGCCTACCAGGATCCGGGCTTTCTCGTTCAGCTTTCCGTGCTCGTCGATGATGTCCAGCACAGGCAGGTTGTGCCTGAGGCCGATTTCGTAGTCGTGCACGTCGTGCGCAGGGGTCACCTTGAGGCAGCCGGTACCGAAGTCCATTTCCACGTAGGAGTCTTCGATCACGGGGATTTCCTTATTGATGAGCGGGATGAGCACTTTCTTGCCCTTGAGCCAGAAATGGCGTTCATCGGCCGGGTTCACGCAGATGGCGGCATCGGCCATGATGGTTTCCGGACGGGTGGTGGCGATCACGAGATACTGGTCGGTGGGGTTGCCGTTTCCGTCGGAAATGTAATACTTAAGGTGATAAAAATGGCTCTTGGTGTCTTTGTGGATCACCTCGTCGTCGCTCACGGCCGTGAGGGCCTCAGGGTCCCAGTTCACCATTCTCACGCCTTTGTAGATCCAGCCTTTCTTGTAGAAATATACAAAGGTATTGATCACAGCCTCAGACAGTTCCGGCTCCATGGTGAAGCGGGTACGGTCCCAGTCGCAGGAGGCGCCGAGCTTGCGGAGCTGCTGCAGGATGATGCCGCCGTGCTCTTCTTTCCATTCCCAGGCATGCTTCAGGAATTCTTCCCGGCCGATGTCTTCCTTGCTGATTCCCTGCGCCTTGAGTTTGGCCACCACCTTGCTCTCCGTCGCGATGGAGGCATGGTCCGTACCGGGCACCCAGCAGGCGTTCTTGCCGTCCATGCGGGCCTTGCGGATGAGGACATCGTTGAGGGTATTGTTGAGCACATGGCCCATATGCAGGATTCCGGTCACGTTGGGCGGCGGAATCACGATGGTATAGGGTTCCTTCTCGTTCGGCTCGCTATGGAAGCACTTGTGTTCCAGCCAATACTGGTACCATTTGTCCTCCACCTGGGCGGCACTGTACTTTGCGGCTAATTCTTTCATATTTTGTATGGTTTCTTTGCTTACTATTCCGCACCCCACATGCGGGAGGGCGCGTAAAACTTACAAAAGTACGTTTTTTTTGCCATACTTGCAACCACCCCGGCTGCAGAAAGGCCCGGCGTTGTTTTTTTCATGAGCTTTCCCTATTTTTGCAGCATGATAAAACGACTTACGCTCCTGCTCCTGATTGCCATCGGCCTCTCTACGGCCTTAATGGCTCAAAATGCCGGCTCCCAAGGCATGCCGGACGATGTCTATTACCTGCTGCCTTCCTTCCAGAATGGCTATGTGTACATCCGCGGACAGATGCCGGCCCAGGGCAAGCTGAACATCTGCGCGGTGGACAACTCCCTGCGCTTCATGGACGACAACGGCGTAGAAATGGAAGCCTCGGACCCCGACCAGATTTTGAAAGTGGTCATCGACACGGTCTCCTTTCTCAGGTATCGGGCTATTTTTTACCGGCAGTACCCCGTGAATACCGACATCGGCGTGGCGCTCCGCCGTAAAGTCCAGATTATCAGCGACCAGACGAACGCCGCCTATGGCGGGACGTCGCGCACCAGCGCTACCAGCCAATACAGCACCCTGTATACGGAAGGCGGAACGTTCCATCTGGACCAGAACAAGAAATACCCCTACGAGGTTTCCGAAACTATCTCCATCTACCAGGGCAACACCGTTTTTCCTTTCAACAAGAAGCAGCTCCGAAAACTCTTCCCCGCCAGGAAGGCCGATATCGATGCCTGGTTCAGCTCCGGCAACTCCCTTCCCCGCACCGTGGACGAAGCCCGCGAATTGCTGGAACGCTTTGCCGACTGACCGTCCCGGACGTCCTTGCTTTCCTGCGGGATTCTTGCTACTTTTGTTCCCGACGAATAAAACCGGTTGCAATGCAGGCTTTGAATCTGGACATGTACATGACGGCGGGCGTGGGGGTTGTTGCGCTGCTGCTCGGGTTGTTTTTTACCAGGTCGCTGCCGCTGCTGAAGAAGCTGTGCATTCCGGCGCCGGTTTCGGGCGGTCTGGCGGTCTCGCTGGCAACCCTGCTGTGCCACGCCCTCCTGGGCCTGGATTTTGACTTCGACGGCACCGTCAAAGACATCTGCATGATGCTGTTTTTCACTTCGGTGGGGTTTCAGTCCAACCTGCGGGTTCTGAAACAGGGCGGAAAGCCGCTGCTGGTGATGATCGGCCTGGTGGCCATCCTCATCGTCATCCAGAATTTACTTTCAGTAGGTATCGCCAAGGGGTTGCAGCTTAATCCTTTACTTGGCATGGCAACCGGGTCGATTCCGATGAGCGGCGGTCATGGGACGGCCGGCGGTTTCTCTCCTGTCCTGGAGAAGATGGGGCTGACGGGAGCGTCGTCCATAAACATGGCGGCGGCCACCTTCGGCCTGGTGGCGGGGTCCCTGATAGGCGGCCCGGTCGGCGAGATGCTCATCCGCAGGCACAGACTTGCAAAAGAAGCCGGCGACTCCCCTTTCACCTCCAGCTACGAAAAGAATGCTTCGGAAACTCTGGGCGGAGAGGAGCACATGGTCACGGAAGACCGCTCGCTGATGCATTACACGGAAGCGTCTTGCATTCTGCTGCTTACGATGGCGCTGGGAATGGGGCTGAGCAAACTCCTCGCCCTTACCGGCATCACCTTCCCTACCTATTTCGGAGCCCTGATTGTCGGAGCCGTCCTCCGGAACTGTTTTGAAGGGTCCGGCTCCAAAGAGAAACTCCGCCTGGACGAGATTGTCGCCATCGGCAATATCTGTCTCTCCCTTTTTCTGGGGATGGCGATGGCAACGCTCAAACTCTGGGAACTGTCCGGCCTGATGCTGCCGCTGCTGGTAATCCTGCTCTCTCAGGCGGCTTTCATGGTGCTGTATGCCTGTTTTGTCGCCTTCCCCGCCCTCGGGAAAAATTACGATGCCGCCGTGCTGGTAAGCGGCCTTTGCGGGTTCGGCCTGGGTGCCACGCCCAATGCCATGGCCAATATGTCGGCCGTCTGTTTCAAATACCAGTATGCCGTCAAGCCCTTTATCATCGTCCCCATCATCGGGGCCATGTTCGTGGACATCATCAATACCGGTGTCATCACCGTGTTTTTGAACCTGCTGTAACTGATTCATCAGCAACCGCTCAGCATGACCCGGCCCTTGCAGCCGGGTTTTTGCGGCATGAATCAAATTTCCATCTAAAGCAAAATAGTGTTAACTTTGCAACAAATACGATTTATTATGGACAACAACAATAACCAGCCCAAACCGCAGAACCAGCTGAGTCTGGAGCTGAATCCCCAGCTGACCAAAGTCTCCTACTCCAACCTCGCCATCATCTCGCATTCCCGGGCGGAATTCGTGATCGATTTTGCCGCCACCCTACCCGGCATGCCCAAAGCCCTCGTGAGCGACCGCATCGTAATGACTCCGGAGCACACCAAACGCCTGATGAACGCCCTGTTCGACAATATTTCCAAGTACGAGGCCCAGTTCGGCGTAATCGACCTTTCGGGCAATAAGAGCGGTGGCAGCAATGCCCAAGGCGGCGCCACCTTCAACCTGGGAGATTTCGGCCCCTTCGGCGGCGGAAACAAGTCGTAGGCCTATGGACCTGAGAAAAATCAAGGCCTTTGCCTTTGACATCGACGGGGTAGCCACCGACGGAGGCCTTCTGTGCAACTCGGAAGGCGATTTCCTGCGCATCTACGATGCCAAGGACGGCTTTGCCATCCGCATGGCTTCCATGAACGGATATCCGGTGGCAGTAATAACCGGAGGCAGTTCCGAAAGTATACGGAAACGCATGACTGCCAGCGGAGTAAAGCCGGAAGATGTGTTTCTGCACTGCCGGAACAAGATGGATGAATTCCACATTTTCTGCGACCGCTACAATCTGAAAGCGGAAGACGTCATGTACTTCGGGGACGATATCCCGGATGTGGAAGTGCTGGAAGCCTGCGGCTGCGGCGTATGCCCTTCGGATGCCGTTGAGGAGGCCGCCCGTGCCGCCGACTGGATGACCGAAGCCGCCGGAGGCAAAGGCTGTATCCGCGAGGCGATCGAGAAAACGATGAAAAAGCAGGGAAAATGGATATTCGACCCTGTCGTGTACAAAAAGCAGTTCTAAGGAATGGACCTGAAAGGCAAGCATGTCATCCTGGGCAGCAACTCCCCCAGACGAAGGGAGTTGCTAAAGGGGCTGGATATTGATTTTGAAGTGGATACAGGGAACGATTTCGAGGAACACTTCGGGCCGGAAACTCCCTACGACGAGGTGCCCCGCCTGATGGCGGAGGGCAAGTCTCACGGCTTCCACCGGCCCCTGAAAGAGGATGAAATCCTGATAACGGCCGATACCATGGTGATCCTTCCTCCCCTGGACGGACGGCCGGGAGAAATCCTTGGAAAACCGCACACGAGGGAAGATGCCATCCGGATGCTGCAGGACCTTTCCGGCCGCAAGCATCACGTGACCACCGCCGTCACCCTGAGGGACTCTCGCAAGGAAGAGACCTTCACCGCCACCACGGAAGTCTGGTTCAAGCAGCTCACAGAAGAAGAGATTGCCTACTATGTCGATACGTACAAGCCTTTCGACAAAGCCGGCGCCTATGCCATTCAGGAATGGATCGGCCATGTGGGCATCACCCGCATTGAAGGGTCCTATTTCAACGTGGTCGGATTCCCCGTGCAACGGGTCTATGAAGCCCTGAAAAAGTTTATCTGAGCTACTTGCACACGAATTCTACGCCCAGGTCGCGGCAAAGATGCTGGGCGGCGGTACGGCCGGAACAGGCTGCGGGCGGGAGGCCGCCGGAATAAACTGTGCGCTGACCGGCGAAGTAAAGCCCTTTCTTATAGCGGGCCGGGGCGTTGGGAACGGTGGTCCAGGGCAGCCAGTGGGTCATATAACTTCCTTCGAAAGTATCACAGTAACGCTCATAAGTGAGCGGGGTGGCCAGGTCGGAGACCTCCACATTCCCTTCCATTTCAGGAATATAGCGGGATATCCGCTGAATGAACGCCTCCACCACCTGCTGCTTTTTTTCCTTATACGTTCCATCGGCCTTGGCGGCTTTCCAGTACTCGTAGGAAGGGCCTCCGAGGAGGGCGGTTATCACCGTGCAGCCTTCCGGTGCATACGCAGCATCGCGCGAATAATTGTTCACCACAAGGAAGGGATAACGGATTCCGGCGGCTTCCAGCGGAGGGTCGAAGACCACCTGCATGGACCTGGGATAATCACTCAGGCTGGCCCGTACGCCAAGCCCCAGGAACATGCAATGCTCGGTGCAGAGATTCTTCCGCATCTTGCGGGCCCACTTGTCCTGCAGCGGCTCGGGGAACAACTTGTCGATGGCTTTCCGGGCGTCCAGCGTCACTATTACGGCATCGGCCTCAAGCGTTTCCGAGGCAGTTTTCACCAGATAGCCCCCCTCCGGATTCTCCAGGATGCACGCTGCAGGAGTCCGGTAACGGATTTCACCGCCCAGGCCGATGAAAGTATCGGCCATATTCCGGGCCATGCGGAGCGACCCGCCTTCGGGGTAACCGCTGTCGCCCTCCGCCGCAAAGGTGCTGAGGGTATAAATCAGGGAAAGCGCATTGATGCCCGGATCTACCACAGCATAGAAAAGATTCCGCAAATCCTCATCCTCGAGCCGGCTCAGATACTTCCGGGCCGAGAGTGTCATCAGGTAAGGCGAGAGCAGCACCGCAGGGAGCATCTTTACGAATTCCATGGGATGGAAGCCCCTGGGATACCGGCATTTAAGCCCCGGCAGGTCCAGGATGGGCGTATGAAAATGACGGAAACACCTGACATGGAAACGGAGCCGTCGCATGGCCCGGCTGTCTTCCATTCTGGACAGGTCCCGGTACAAGGCAACACCTGGCCTTCCCTCCTTCAGGAGCGTATAGACAGGGTCCTTCACGTAAACCGGATTGTTCTGCTGCAAAGCACCTGTTTCCGTCCAGATATCATGCAGGGGATTCTCTTTCCGCGAGCCGATGAGCCAGTGGATGCCACCCTCGAACAGATATCCTTTCCGCTGCCAGCTGGTGGAGACGCCTCCGGGATTGGCCGCTTTCTCCAAGATCAACGTTTCGAAGCCCGAACGACGGGCATAAATAGCGGAAACTAGACCGGAAATGCCGGCCCCGATAACAATCACCCTTTTTGCTCCCTCCATGCGAAGTAATCCATTACAGCCTGCCGGACAGGCGTTTGCGTATAGTTTAAGTCTTTTCGGGCACGGGAGCAATCGTACCACTCCTCGACCAGCAGCTGGTTCGTATTGTGGGAATAGAAGACATTCCGGATGCCGGCCTTGCGCAGCACATCGCCCAAAATGCCGATGCCCCTGACCAAAAAGTCAGGCAAAGATACGAATAATTGCCGATATCCGCAGACATCGGCCTGCAGGGCATAAAAATCTTTGAGGGACAGGAACTCACCGGTCAGAAGGTAGCGGCCCTCCCCTTTTTCCAGGGCGGCGACGATGGCCCCGGCGGCATCCCGTACATGCAGGAAACTTTTTCCTCCGCGGGTGCCGGCCATGAGCGGCTTTCGCCAGGCGGCTTGCATCAGCTGCCCGGAAGAAGGTTTCGTATCGTATGCTCCCAGCATGAAACCGGGATTGAGAATGACCAGGCGCAGTTCCGGGTGTCCTGCCGCATAGGAGAGCAGCGCCTCCTCCCCCGCTTTCTTGCTCTGCGCATAAGGCGAACGGTCATAAGGAGGGCCGAAAGGGGCCGATTCATCGGAAGGGTGTTCCCGCGAACCGGAAACGATTGTATTGGCAGTACTTACATGGATCAGGACAGGAATGCCACACTGCCCGGCAACCTGGGCAAGCAGGGCCGGGAGGTCCCGGTTCACCGGAAAGAAATCGGCCGGATGCGGCAGACGCATATCCGTCGTGCCGGCGCAGTTGATGATGGCGGAACACCCTTCTGCTGCCCGCAGCAGCGTTTCCCGCTCCAGCAGGCTCCCCTGCCTCACCTCCGGACCTTCCACATCCAGAGCGGTGCGGACAAGCACCCGGACCGGGAGTCCCTTCTCCAGCAGTACATTCAGCACATTCCGGCCCAAAAGCCCCGTCGCACCCAGCAGAAGAATCATTTCCAGGAAGGACTACAGGATCGATTTAATGGCGACATCCCACTCCTTCTCATCGGCCGTAGGCTCGAAACGGGCTACCACCTTGCCTTGCCTGTCAACCAGGAACTTGGTGAAGTTCCACTTGATCTCCGGCTTGGAAGCGTAGTCTTTGTCGCGGCGCTTCATCATGCTGTCCATCATGCCCGCCGACATACCTTTTCCAAAACCTTCAAAGCCCTTCTGAGCGTACAGATAACGCCAGAAAGGAGAAGCATTTTCGCCGTTGACATCGATTTTGAGGAACTGGGGGAAGGTGGTATGATAATTTTCCGTGCAGAATTCAGCAATCTCGGCATTGGTGCCGGGCGCCTGTTCACCGAACTGGTTGCAGGGGAAATCCAGGATTTCAAAGCCCAGGTCTTTGTACTTTTCGTACGCTGCCTGCAGTTCTTTATACTGAGGGGTGAAACCGCATTTGGTGGCTGTGTTCACCACCAGCAGAACTTTGCCTCTATAGGCCGACAGGGAGACATCGGCCCCATTGGCGTCTTTGACGGTAAAATCATAGACACTGGATTGTGCAGCGGCGAAAGAGACCGCCGTCAAAAGGGAAAGGAGGGAAACTAGTATTCGTTTCATATACATTTTGAGGTTGATTAGGCTGCTAATTTAACAATTATTCCGTAATTTTGCACAAATGATGCCTTTTTCTCAAACTATTTTATCGTGGTATGCCGCCTATGGAAGAGACCTTCCCTGGAGACATACCCAGGACCCTTATCCGGTGTGGCTCAGCGAAATCATCCTCCAGCAGACCCGGATAGCCCAGGGTACGGCGTACTGGCAGCGCTTCCTGGAGCGCTTCCCATCCGTGGAGACGCTGGCATCGGCCTCGGAAGATGAGGTGCTGCGTCTCTGGGAAGGGCTGGGGTACTATTCCAGGGCCCGGAACCTGCATGCCGCAGCCAAACAGATTGCCGCGGCAGGGGCTTTTCCTTCCACGCTGGAAGGCATCCGCAGCCTCAAAGGCGTCGGCGACTATACGGCCGCGGCCATCGGCTCCATCTGCTTCGGCCTTCCGGCAGCTGTAGTAGACGGCAACGTGTACCGGGTGCTCGCCCGCCATTTCGGCATTGCCACGCCCATCGGTACTACCGCCGCCAAGAAAGAGTTCACGGAACTGGCCCAGAAACTGTTGCCCAAGGACGATGCCGCCGCTTTCAACCAAGGGATGATGGATTTCGGCGCCATGCAGTGCACGCCGCAGAATCCCGCCTGTCTCACGTGCCCGCTGCAAGATTCCTGTCATGCATTCCGCACCGGACGGGTAGCGCTTCTGCCTGTCAAAAAAACGGCTTCCAAGGCCGTAGAAAGGCACTTTTCTTATGTCTATATCCGATGCGACGGATACACGGCCATCCGGCGGAGAGGGGCCGGCGATATCTGGCAGGGGCTGTATGAGCCGCTGGTCGGGGAGCCTCTCGGTCGAGCCGGGGATGGCGCGGTTCTTTTACGGAAAGGGGTGAAGCACCAGCTCACCCATCGGACGCTGATTGTGGATTTCTACCTGTGGGAGCCCCTGGAACGGCCGGAATTGCCGGAAGGGTACATTTGGATAAAAGAAGCGGAGCTCGACCTTTACGGCAAGCCCCGCCTGTTCGAACTTTTACTGGAAGCGCTATAGTTTCCCCTGCTCACCCAGGTGGCTGTCCTTGAAGCCCAGGAAATACAGCACGCCATCCAGGCCGATGGTGCTCAGGCTCTGCCGGGCACTTTCCTTTACGCGCGGCTTGGCGTGGAAAGCGATGCCCAAACCGGCTTCCAGGAGCATGGGAAGATCGTTGGCGCCGTCTCCCACGGCAATAGTCTGTGCCAGGTTCACCTTTTCCGTCTGGGCAATCAGTTTCAGGAGGTCGGCCTTGCGGCGGCCGTCCACGATGTCGCCGACATACCGGCCCGTCAACTTGCCGTCTTCGTCAATTTCCAGTTCGTTGGCATAGACATAGTCGATGCCGTATTTGCGCTGCAGGTATTCCCCGAAGAAGGTGAATCCGCCGCTCAGGATGGCAATCTTGTAGCCGCAGGTCTTGAGGACGCTCATGAGGCGGTCCGTACCTTCCGTAATGGGAAGATGATCGGCAATATCCTGCATCACAGACACATCCAGCCCCTTAAGTAAAGCCACCCTTTCTGTGAAACTTTCCTTGAAATCGATTTCTCCGCGCATGGCCCGGGCGGTGATGGCTGCCACCTGGTCATACACGCCGTGGCGGCGGGCAAGTTCGTCAATGCATTCGGCCTGGATCAGGGTGGAGTCCATGTCGAAGCAGATCAGACGGCGCATCCGGCGGTACATGTCGTCCTTCTGGAAAGAGAAATCCATGCCGCTCTCGGCGGAGAGGGCCATCAGTTCTTTCTGGAAGGCGGCTTTGTCTTCCAGCGTACCGCGGATGGAGAATTCCACGCAGGCGCGGACGTTCCGCTCGGGGTGCATAATGCTCATGCGGCCGGTGAGGCGCTTGATGGCATCGATGTTCAGCCCATGGCTGGCAATGACCTGCGAGGCGGAATGAATCTGCTCTGCACTGAGGCTGCGGCCGATGGCAGTGAGGATGTACCGGTTCCGGCCCTGCCGGCCCGCCCAGGCCTCATAATCCTCGTCGGAAATAGGCTCGAAGCCGATGGTGACCCCCAGTTCGGTGGTCTTGAAAAGAAGTTCCTTCATCACCTGCCCGGAAACGGACTCGTCGATACGGATCAGGATGCCCAGGGAAAGGGTGCTGTGGATGTCGGCCTGGCCGATATCCAGGATCTGGGCATCGTATCTGGCCAGGATGGCCATAATTTCCGCCGTAAGGCCGATCCGGTCCTTACCCGAAATGCGGATGAGTATCTGTTCTTTCTCCATAATCTGTAATTTCAACGCAAATGTAGGAATTCTTGGCCGTACTTCAAAAAAGCATAAAAAGAGAGTTTTTTCGTATGTTCCAAAAATAAGTATTAATATTGTAGAATAAAGACAAAAAACATGAGAAAAATCCTTGCTTTCGCTGCTCTTTTGCTGGCAGTATGCTCCTGCGAGTTGCTTTGCCGTGACCGGATCACGTCTATTGAAACCTTGCCTCCTACATTAATCTCTGATGTTTCTGTCACGCTCGAAGGGGGTCTATGAGCGAAAAATATGCAGCAAAGGCAACTGAATACGGTTTCATCGTCTCTACCGCCGAAGAGCCGTCACTGGCCAACGGAACCCAGTATGTCGGCGGTTCCATTAACGAGGAACATCACTTTTTCATCAAACTAAACGACCTTAACGAGAAGACCAAGTATTTTTATAAAGCCTATCGGAAAGAGGGTGAAAGTTCTATTGTGGTCGACCATATACTCACCCTGGAACCCGAAGATGATGCTGCAGTAGCAAAGTATGGCGAATTTAACGAAGGCTGGCGCACGCCCACCGAGGAGGAATGGATCGAACTCAAGAAAAACTGCACCTGGACCTGGACCCGGCGACACGGTGTCAACGGCCGGCTGGTCACCGCAACAAACGGCAATAGCATCTTCCTTCCGGCAGCCGGTCACATGGAAGGCAATTCGCACGATTATGCCGGGAAAGAATTGTTCTATTGGTCCTCGTCCCTGTATTCCGGCGTTCCCAATTTTGCGTACTGCGTAAAACTCAATTACACCGATGAGGTTGCCCACTTCGTCCACTCACCGAAGATGGAGCACGATATGCGTTTTATCGGCGCCCCGGTCCGTGCGGTCACGGCACAGTAATTTCGTGTATTTCTGGCTTTCCACCGACTGAGAACGGAAATAATGTGCAAAAAAACGGAAAAACAGACAACAAATGAGAACAAATAACTTCCACATGGGCGGTTATTGGGATTGTGCGCAGGAGCTGGCCACCATCGGAGGCGGCTTCATCCACTACAAGCACGCCGAAGTCTATGGTGTCGACGTGAAACAGATCAACGAGGACAACTGGGCGGTTTACAGCACCATCAAACTGGACGCTGCCCTGGGAGGCAGTGACAACATCGTCACGACGCCTTTTTTGTCACACAGACATTTACGCGTGAAAACGGGCAGTGGCGGCTGACCGCTATGGTTTTCACCACCCGGACTTCCGGTCCCGGCATCGAACCCGGAGAGAATCCGAACCATTGATTGGCTATTTTATGAAGGCAAAAACAAAAGAGTGGCTCCTGTCTTTCCTGGCAGGCTTCCTGGCGACCGTGCTGGGCATTGTTTTCACGTTCGGCACATCTGAGCTTCTGGACCGACGCGAACGGAGGACAGACCGCCGGACCTCAGCCCTGATGGTCATGGGCAGCATTGAAAGTTTTGCCCGGCAGCTGGACGCAAATATTGACGGAATGGCAAGACTGGACACGGTCATTTCATGGGCACTGAGCGTTCCTGTGGAACAGTTGGAAAAGGTTCCGGGAGCATTCGGTGTCTTGTGAGTGACTCCGTAGTAGAAATAGCCGTCACGATAAAGGTCAACCTTGATCTGGCGGGCCTCCTCCGGCGTCCAGTTCATGAACCCGGCCAGTTCTGGTTCTGCTCCGGCCGCTTCTTTCTGGCGGGCAAGGCTCACATCGCGCTGGCGCGCGGCAATGTCTCCCTTCTGCGTACGCATGTAGCCGTTACGGCGTACATCGCCGGTATTGAACAGGCTCAATGTGCCCACAGCTTTGATTCGCTTGTCAACCTGGGCCGTGGCAAAAGTATAGCCGCCACCGCCGCAGATGCCGAAGGCGCCGATGCGCTCCGGATCCACGCCGGGATAGTTCTGGATAAAGTCTACGGCACCCATAATGTCACCCATCCGGTTGGCGGGCTTGTCGGTGCGGCGGGGCTCGCCCCCGCTCTCTCCCTGATAACGGGCATCAAAGGCGATGGTCACAAAGCCTGCTTCTGAGAGTTTCTGGGCATAGAGTCCGGCCACCTGGTCTTTGCTGCCTCCGTTGGGATGGGCCACGACCACAGCGGCATAGCTGCCTTTTGGATCATAGCCGGCAGGTGTATAAACATGGGCTACGACATCAATGCCGTCAATCTTGTAGTTCACCCGGTGCATGTTCACCTTTCCGGGAACATTCTCGCTGATAGCGTCTTCGTAAACCAACCCGAAGGCGTTGGGAGTCAAAGTGGGGCCCTCGTCCCCGTAAGTCTGAGCGTTTGCCATAGTGCAAAGTGTCAATAAAGTCAGAATCAAGGTCTTTTTCATAGTGCAAATATCCGGAAAAAACGCGCTTTTCGCTTACGCTTTTTCCGGATTCTTTTACCAAAATGGCAGAACACGCTGCCTTTACTCGTAATAGTAGCCGTAGCCTGCCTTGGTGCGGATATGTTCGGCCAGGGAGCCCAGCTTGGAACGGATGTGACGGATGTTGACATCGACAACCCGTTCCCCGACTATGACATCCTTCGGCCATACAAGATCCAGCAGTTCACTGCGGGAGAACACCTTGCCGGGATTGGAAGTGAACAGGCTCAGAAGCTCGAATTCGGTACGGGTCAGATCAAGGGGTACCCCGTCGATGCTGGCCGATTTCTGGACGATGTCAATCTGCAGGGAACCGGTTTCAGGGGCGCTGTCCCGCTTTCCCATCTTGGACTCGACAACATTGATGACATAGTCACCGCACTTTTCGCATTCACGGACCAGGTCGATGAAGATGGTGCCTACGGCAAAGCTGTATACGCCCTCATCCACATCTTCGGCATTCTTCGCCCGGAGCGTGTTGCGGAGGGCGTCGATGCTGTTTTCGTAGTCCTGGGAGACCTCGTAATCGCCCGTACCTTTGAGGACAGCCTCCATGCTTTCCATTGCTTTGTCCAGAAGGGCGAACATGTCGGCAATCCCCTGCTCCTGCTCTGCGGTGAAGACGGCTTTCTGCGTGCGCTTGCGATCCATGGTCCGGGAAAGGTTGTAGAGGCTGTCGCCGATACTTTCCAGTTCACTCACGGCACGGAGCAGGCTGCGGACCTTCCGCTTGGTGTCATCGCTCAGATGGGCGTTGCCGACCTGGGCCAGATAACCGCCGATTTCACTCTCCAGCCGGTCGCTCATCTCTTCCATCTCCTTGACGCGGAGGGACTTCTTCTCGAAGGCATCGGCATCGGTAATCGTGTAAAGGTCACGCACTTCGGCAAACATACTGCGCATCCTTTCGGCAAAGAGTTCCGTCTCTTTCTGGGCCTGGAAAACGGCGATTTCCGGGGTCTTCATGATACCGCTCTGGATATAGCGGAGCTTGAAGCCTTCGTCCCCTGCCTTTTGCGGAATCAACTTGCTCACAAGCTTTTCCAGCTGCGGGATGAACCAGATAAGGATGAACGTGTTGGTCACATTGAACATCGTATGGAACGTGGCCAGGACAAAGGAAAGACGCGCAGGGCTCTGGGCCGCTGCCTGCGGGTCGACATCGACCAGATGGCAGGCGGCATTCACGAAAGGATAGAAGATGGCAAGCACCCACAGCACGCCGAACACGTTGAATACCAGATGCGCAAGGGCCGCCCGCCGTGCCTGTGTATTGGCCGACAAAGCAGCGATGTTGGCCGTAACCGTCGTACCGATATTCTCACCCATCACCAGCGCAATGCCCTGATAGATGGTGAGGACGCCACTGGTACAAAGAACCATGGTAATGGCCATCAGCGCGGCCGATGACTGTGCGATGCAGGTGAGTAGTCCGCCGATGAGGATGAACAGCAGGATGGTCAGATAGCTCCCCGAATCAAAGGATGCGAAGAAATTGACCACTTCTTCATTGTGCGCCAGGTCCATCTCATGGCCGGTGGCATTGAGCGTACCCAGGGCAAAGAACATGAACGAAAGGCCGAAAAGGAAATCTCCCAGATACCTGTGTTTACGCATCTGGATCAGCACCACCGCGATCAGAAATACCGGCCAGACCAGATTGGTGATGTTGAAGGAAAATCCGGCCGACATGATCCAGGCCGACAATGTAGTGCCGATATTGGCACCCATAATCACCGAAATGGCCTGTGAAAGGGTCAGCAGGGCTGCATTCACGAAGGAAACCGTCATCACGGTAGTTGCCGCGGAAGACTGGACCGCCACGCAGACAAGCATACCGGTAAGCACACCGGTGAAACGGTTCGTGGTCATGGCACCCAGGATATGCCGGAGTCCGGGGCCGGCCATCTTTTGCAGGGCTTCGCTCATCACCTTCATGCCATACATGAGAAGGGCGATGCAGCCTAAGAGTTTCATCACAGTAAGAATCATACTGCAAATATACATTTCCGGCTGCATCTGCGCAAGACTCCGGCGGCGGTTTAATAAATTTTTAACAGCCTTTTCTCAATTCCATCAATGCGTATTCTTCTCCCAAAACTTCACGGCATCATCTATCCAGCCTTCAGCCACAGTACCGGTACCAAGGCCGAAGCCGTGCGGGAGGCCCTGGTAAGAGTGGAATTCAGTAGGAATGCCGGCAGCGGCCATGGCATCGAGGCGGCGTTTCATCCCTTGCCAGGAGGCGATTCCGTCGGAAGTGCCGCAACAGGCATAGGTGGGCGGATCATTGCGGGTCCAGTTGCCGTGGCTTGTATACTGCATGACCACCGCGCCCGCCCTGGGAACTCCGTAGGCCGATGCCATGCTTCCCAGCGTCGCCGCCATCCGGGCACCTGCGCTGCCGCCCCAGAGAGAATAACCTTCCATATCGATACCCAGTTCACCGGCATGCTCAACCAAGAGAGCGATGGTCCTTGCCAAGTCTTCCATTGCAGTATCCCAACCGGGCCGATAAATCAGTGCAAATGCATTGTATCCTTTCTTGGAGAGTTCCAGCGCATGCGGGAAGCTGTCGTGCATGGCACCGACGTAAGCAAAACCGCCCCCGGCGTTACAAATGGCCGTTTTTGAGCCCTTGTCTCCCTCAAAGAAAAACAGGCCCGTATCCTTCTTGGCCGGGTCCGCAGCCTTCTCCGCATCGGTATAGATGTCAATGAAAACAGTTCTGCCGGCATCGGAGCGGGATTTGAGGGTATTCACAATTTCCACTGTCCTGTCCGGGTCGATGTAATTGTACCAGGCAAGTCTCAAATCTTCCAGCGTATGACCGCTCCAATATCCGGAGTGCACTGGGAAAAGAAGACGACCAAAGCCTTGTCAAAAGAGCAGCCCGCCTGATACTGCTCGCTCAGCAGGCCGTTCGCCAGCGGCGAGAAAGCCATGAAGCCGATACCCAGTTCTTCCAGCACTGGAAACAGCGCCTCGTGCCAGCGGGCCATCATGGAGTACCGGTTCTGGATGGCAGTGAGCGGAGTTACGGCATGGGCCCGGCGAATATAATCTTCAGGAGCCTCGGAGACTCCCCAGTGAAGGATTTTCCCTTCCCGGATCAGGTCTGCCATCACCTGGGCCACCGTTTCCGGATCCACCGAAGGATCGACCCTGTGCTGGAAATAGATGTCGATATGGTCGGTCTGCAGGCGGCGCAGCGACCCGTCCACGCTCTTGAAGATGGCTTCCGGAGAAGAATCGGCAATAACCGGCAGGTTCCAGCTTTTGCTTTCGTAATCGAACCGGAGGCCGAACTTGGTGGAAAGGATAATCCGGTTCCGGTAAGGTTTCAGGGCCTCTCCCATCAGCAGCTCGTTGTGATGCGGTTCCTCCCGCGTACCATATACCTCCGCAGTATCGAACAAGTCGACTCCGTTATCAACAGCAAAAGCCGTCAGGTCAATCATTTCCTGACGGGAGGCCGGAGCCCCGTATGCATGGCTCATTCCCATGCAACCGAGGCCCACGGCACCGACTTCCAGTTTCCCTAAATGATGTTTTTTCATAGGTGTACGACTATCGGAAACTGGGTACTACACTGTTTTGTTCGGACATCCGGCGCACGTTCTGGCCAGGCATCTTGAAGAACGGGTCTTCCTTATTGATGCCGCGCAGCTTCTGCATTTCGGCTCCCGCCAGTTGAGGGACCGTTCCCTGAGTTTCACGGAGATATCGGACCTGTTCAATTTCTCTTCTCCGGCCTATTTCAGCCGCTATGTGCAGCGTTACCTGGGCGAAACGCCGTCGGAATATAGGGGATAACCGCCTGGCTTATTGCTGGAATCATGCTTTTTTCGTAAATTTGCAGGATAGTTGATAGAATTGCCGATATGACCTTACTCATCTTCTACCTGCTCTTGACCATGGGAATCTCCTTCCTGTGCTCCCTGCTGGAGTCGGTACTGATGTCCACCCCCATTTCCTATATAAGTATGAAGGAAGACGAGGGAGACAAGAATGCCGCCTTGTTCATGAAGATGAAACAGGATCCGGACCGTCCCCTGAGCGCCATCCTCTCGCTCAACACCATCGCCAATACCCTGGGCGCCGCGGCCGTCGGCCATCAGGCCACCCTCCTTACCGGGGAACATTGGTTCGGCATCATCAGCGCCCTGATGACCATCCTCATCCTGGTCTTCTCGGAAATCGTCCCCAAAACCATCGGCACATCCCATTGGAAAGACCTGCTGGGCCTGGCCAAAGTGATGCGATTCCTCACCTACCTGCTCTTCCCCATCGTCTGGATCATCGAAAAGCTGCACGACTCCATCTCGGACGACGAGCCTGACACCAGTATCTCCCGCGAAGAAGTATCGGCCATGGCCAACATCGGCGAAGAAGAGGGTGTGATCGACAATTCGGAGAACAAGGTAATCCAGAACATCATCAAGCTGGACGATATCAAGGCCTACGATGTGATGACCCCCCGGGTGGTGGCCGCCATCGCCCCGGAAAGCATGACGCTCAAACAGTTCTACAAACAGGAAGAGCTCTCGCACAACTCCCGGATTCCTGTCTATGCGGATTCTCCGGAGTTCATCACCGGCTACATCCTCCGTTACGATGTGCTGGAAAACCTGGCGGAGGACAAGTTTGACATGCGCCTCAAGACCATCAAGCGCAAAATCGCCGCCTTCCACGAAGAAACCACCGTGAGCGACATCTGGGAAAGCCTGCTCAAGACCAAAGACCAGATCGCCCTCATCATCGACGACTACGGCTGCTTCCAGGGCATCATTACGCTGGAAGACATCATGGAAACCATCCTCGGCATGGAGATTATCGACGAGAACGATACCATCACCGACATGCAGCAGTACGCCAAGGAGCGCTGGCTCAAACGGAAGAACCAGTACAAGCAGATTGTACTCCCGGAAGAGGAAGATGACTGAAAAAATCTACGAAGACCCTGAAATAGGGCCTGTCCACATTCGTAAAAATCCAAGGGCACGGCGGCTTTCCCTCCGCGTAAATGCCTCGCGCAGAGTCACTCTGACCCTGCCCTGGATAGTACCCTACCGCACCGGGCTGCAGTTTTTCCTTTCCCGCAGGGACTGGGTGCTGGAAACGCTGGGGCGGATGCCGGAAAGAGCGGCCGTACCGGCGGAAGAGATTGAACGGCTCCGCCTGCTCGCCAAAGCCACCCTGCCCGCAAGGCTCGAGGCTCTGGCCCTGCAGCACGGATTCACCTATAACAGCGTAAGGATCAAGAACAACGCCAGCAACTGGGGCAGCTGCAGCGTCCGCGGGAACATCAACCTGAATCTCCGCCTGGCATCCCTGCCGCCGCAACTGCAGGACTACGTGATGCTCCACGAACTGTGCCACCTGCGCTATCTGAATCACGGGCCGGAATTCCATGCCCTGCTGGAACAGGTCTGTCCCGGGCACCGTGCATTGGAAAAGCAGCTGCGAACCCACGCAGCATTACTCGCACGCGGATGAAAAGAGTTGCCATCATAGGGGCCGGAGCGGCCGGCTGTTTCTGCGCCATCCACCTGAAAAGGAGGATGCCGGAGGCCGACGTAACCGTTTTCGAGGCCGGAAAGAAGCCCCTGGCCAAGGTAGCCGTTACCGGTGGAGGCCGATGCAACCTGACCAACTCGTTCGAAGGAATCCGTTCGCTTTCAGATGCTTACCCCCGCGGAGAACGGGTCATGAAACGCGCCCTGCAAACTTTCTCCCAGGAAGATACCTGCCGATGGTTCCGCTCGGAAGGCGTTCCCCTGGTCCTGCAGGAAGACCACTGCTGGTTCCCCCGCTCCCAGGATGCCATGGATATCGTCCGCTGCCTGCTCAGGGGCATGAAAGGCGTGGATCTCCGGCTGGGAAGCAAAGTGCAGCGCATAGAGACGGCCGGTCAAGCCGGCCATGACGGGAGCAGTGCCATACCCGGCCTGACCGGGTATCTGGTAGACGGCGAGCCATTCGATGCCGTTGTGGTCACTACCGGCGGGGCTCCCAGGGGCCTTCCTTTCCTTGAAGGGCTTGGCCTGGAAATCGTGCCTCCAGTCCCTTCCCTTTTCACTTTCACCGTCCGCGACGCCTCTCTGAACGCGCTGGCAGGGATTGTCACGGAAGCATCCATCGGCTTGGCGGGAACGCATTTTCGGGCCGACGGTCCCCTGCTCATCACCGACTGGGGATTCAGCGGACCAGCCGCGCTCAAACTGTCGTCCTATGCCGCCAGGCATCTGGCCGATACCGGATACAAAGGCACCTTGTCCGTCAACTGGCTTTCCCGGAACGAGGCCGAAGTACGCTCGCTGCTGCAGGAAACAGGCGCCAGCAATCCACGGAAACAATTATCCTCCACTCCTTTAAGCCTCTCAGGAAGGCTCTGGGACCATCTGCTGGGAAAAGCGGGCATCCGCTCCGATATCCGCTGGGCGGAACTGGGTTCGAAGGGCCTCAACCGCCTCACGGCACTCCTCACCGGCGATTCCTATCCCCTTGAAGGAAAGAGCCGGTTCCGCGAAGAGTTCGTGACCGCCGGCGGCGTCGCCCTTTCCAATATCAACCCCGGTACCCTGGAATGCAAACAGCACCCCGGGCTTTACTTCGCCGGAGAAGTGCTCGACATCGACGCCATCACAGGGGGATTCAACCTTCAGGCAGCCTGGAGCACCGGCTACATTGTATCCCAATCCCTGGAGAGAGCCGGAAAATCCTGAAAACGGATTTGCACTTTTACCCATTTTCCCCTATTTTTGCATTTCCATTAATCATCATTAGAAATGAAAAAACTTCTTTCTATCATTGTATGTCTTTCTCTGGCATACAGTTCCTTCGCCCAGGGTTTCATGTCCCGGGCGGCAGACAGGGACTTCGGCATCGAAATTTCAGATTACTTCACCTTCGAACCGCTCAGTTACTTCAATTTCGGTTTCAACTCCCTGACCAACGACCAAGATAATTTTGGTGAAAACACCAGTTTCTTCCGTAGCCAGGAATTTGCCTTCAACATGCTGGAACTGTCCTTCCTTCCCTATGACGGTGGCAGCATTTCCATCGGAGCGGATGTCAACTGGAACTGGTATCATCTGAACAAGGACCTGATGTGGATCCCCTATTCCGGCACATTCGGCATTCCCCAGGAAAACGGAGACCATGCCGGAGTCGTTCCGAAGGAATTGGCACTGGTTTCCGATGTAAAGCGGTCCGTCCTTTCCGTGGCCACTTTCAGTTTCCCCATCGGCTTCACCCAGAAATTCGGCCGCATCGCCCTCATGGTGGGCGTTTCCCCGGAACTGAACCTGAAAGGACGTACCGAATTCAGGGGAACGATGATGGACGGCAGCCAAATCAAAGAAACCAAGTCCGGCCTCCGGTTCTCCAATAAAATCAATACCAACCTCTTTACATACAATATTCACGCGGCCATCTCCTACGGCGGTCTCGGCCTCTATGTAAAGTATCGCCCCAAGCCTCAGTTCGCAGAAGGCTACGGTCCTCAGTTCAACACCTGGACCTTCGGCATGGTAATCGGCATCGGCATGTAATTATACGCGGATAAAAGACATTCCGCAGTTTGCGGCAAAGGCGGCGTCGGAATCGGCGTCGCCTATTGTTATGCTTTCCCGGGGAGTGATTTCCGGGAAAAGGGCGCAGGCTTCCTGGAACATGCCCACATTGGGCTTGCGGCGCGGATGGTTCTCCTCCACTTCCGTACAGACCAGGATCAGGTCGATCCTGCCGCCTGCCTCCAAGATTCGGGCCCTCATGCGGGCGTGGATGTCGGCCAGGTCGGCATCGGACATCAGTCCCCTGCCCACGCCGCGCTGATTGGTGACAAGGACGATGCGCGGGAACTTGCGGGCCCAGAGAGCCAGGGATTCCAGGATGCCGGGCATCCATTCCCACTGCTCCCAGCAGCGTACATAATCCCCTTCGATATGGCGGTTGATCACGCCGTCCCGGTCCAGGAAAAGCGTAGTGGCAGAAGAGGCCACGGCTGCATCGGAGGCCTTCAGAACCGCCTCCAGTTCAGGGAGTTCCCGCTGTGCGCGGGCATAATCGTCCGGAATGCCGATATCCAGGAAATAGCTGTCACTCACCTGTCCGGCCACCCATCCCCTGCCGGCGTTCTTTTCCAGCACTTCCTTTTCAAAGGAGAATTTCTCCGGGAGGGAGGACAGATCCAGGCGGGTGCGGTCGATGGCGTAGATGCCTCCGTTGATCAGGCCTTCCCTGCAGGGTGCCTTTTCCCGGAAACGGGTAATCCGGCTGCCGTCGAAGTCCACGGCACCGTACCGGTCGAAATGCTGCATCGGCTTCAGGGCCACAGTCACGGGGGCGGCAAAAACAAGCTGCGAAAGATCGGCATTGAAGAAGGTGTCGCCGTTCACGACCAGGACCCGGTCTTCCGTACAACGGGAAAGGGCCAGGCGGATGCCGCCGCCGGTTCCCAGGGGTGTTTCCTCCACGGCATAATCGACCCGGAAGGGCCATTCCCGGGCGTTGACATAGTCCATGATCACTTCCCGGAGATAGCCCACCGAAAAGATAACGCGCGTAACGGGAAACCGGCCCAGCCAGGCCAGCATATAGGCCAGGAAAGGCTTTCCGGCCACGGGAGCCATACATTTCGGCACTTGGGAAACCACGCTTCTGAGACGGGTCCCCAGGCCTCCGCAAAGAATTATAACTTCCATGCCACGGCGCCTTTATCGGTGAACTGGAAAGGAACCACCTTGCCCGGCAGTTTCTGCAGCGCCTCGGTCACGGCCACGCGTCTGGTGGGAGGTACCATGAGCATGATGAAACCGCCGCCGCCGGCCCCCGACACCTTGCCGGAAATGGCTCCCGCCCCCAGGGCAGCGTCGAAAGCTTCCTGGATCATGGGATTGGAGATGGCGACGGCCATCTTCTTCTTGTCTTCCCAGGCCTGCCCCAGAATTTTGGAGAAAGCTTCCATATCGCCCTGCAGAAGGGCCAGCTTCATGTCAATGGCGCTCTGCTTGATCCGGTGCATGGCTTCCACGGCCACGGTGTTGCCGGAAGAAGTGGCCTTCTGCTGCTCGCTGATGATGGCGGCCCCGTCACGGCTCCGGCCCGTAAAATACAGCAGCATCGACCCTTCCAGCTCATTCACGATCCAGTCCTTGATGCGCAGCGGGTTCACGATGACCATGTCGGAGGGAAGGAACTCCATGAAATTGAATCCGCCGAAAGCGGCCGCATACTGGTCTTGCTTGCCACCGGAGAGCAGCAGGTCTTTCCGTTCGATCTCGTAGGCCAGGCGGGCCAGCTCATAGTCGCCGAGGGGAAGGTTCATCCATTCGGCAAAGCATTTGAGAATGCAGACAACCATGGTGGACGATGTTCCGAGGCCGGAACCGGCGGGGGCATCGTTGTAGGTCGTGATGGAAAAACCGCCAGGAACGGGGCCGAAATCCCGGATAATGCGGTTGTAGACCCCGTCGATGAGAAGGGCGCCCGAATTGACGGGGCCCGTGCCCATGGCGACTTCATTCATCACGCCGGCATCGGCCGCATGGACCCGGATTACCGGACGCGGCAGCTGCTCGATGGTGCAATAGGCCGACAGATTGATGGTCGCGTTGAGGACATTGCCCCCGTACAAGTCGCTGTAGGGCGAGACGTCGGTACCGCCGCCGGCCAGCCCCAGACGGAGTGGCGCTTTGCTTCTGACAATCATAACTGGCTGATTTTTTCTTCTACCTGCGTTATCCTGTAGGAGGCTTCCGGATAACCGGTCTCCTGGGCCATCCGGTAATAGAGAATGGCCTTTTCGTACATTTCGCGGGCCAGGTCCTTCACCTTTTCCTTATCCTTGCGCCGGCGCACTTCCGGAGCGCTGTCTCCCATGTTCTCGAAGTCGACGCCTGCCTGGAACAGCATCTGGGCCTGTTCCTGCACGGCGGCCTGCAGATTCTCCCGCTGGACGGAGATGGTTTCGCTCTGGGACCGGATGGCCTCGCCCTGCTCGTTGATGGTGCGGTGCTGCTCGTCAATGGTACGGTCGCGGGCTTCGATTTCGGCCTTCAGCTGCTCTATCTCTGCCTCTTTCTCGGTAATCACCTTGCGGAGGCTCAGGACGGTTTTCCGGTACTGCGCATTTTCCTTCTCCAGCTGGTTGAGCTTGTCCTTGATATTGTCGATGCTGTCCTGGATCTGCTCCACCTGGGTGAGGCGGGCGGTGCCCTGCTCCACATCGGTCCTCAGGCTCACGGTCTTCCCTGAAATTTGGGACAATTCCTGCAGGATATTGTCCACTGCAGCGGCCTGGGCGGCATATTCGGCCCTGGTGGCCTCCGCCCCTTCCTGAAGCTCCCTATACTCTTTCAGGAGCTGGTCATATTCGGATCTGGAAACGCCTTCCCCCGTGCCGAAGTCACAGGATCCGAGCAGAAAGACCGAGCACGCAAGGGCGGCTATTTTGAGAGTTCGCATATAAAATCTTCCTTTTGAAAGCGGATGGTTGTTTTCTTGATGGACGCTTTGTAACTGATGGAACCCTCCCCCAGTTCGGCCGAAGAGACAGAAGCCTGTTCCCCTACCGTAAATCCATACAGGACGGGCCCATAAACGGTGATGCGGGCAATCTGGTACTGTCCTTCCGCAATTTCCTTGACGACGGCCGTGGAATAATGCGTCCCGTCCGAAGAAGTCTGGCGCATGGCGTAGTTGCCCTCCAGATTCTGAAGGACGGACTGGGGAACGCCTTCCGTCTCCTGCGAAGTCCGGGAATTTCCCCCGAATCCACACGAGAGCAGGCCCGCGGAGAGCGTGGCGGCCAAGGTCCAACTGAGAAAGCGTCTTAACATGGTCTTAGGAGAGGATGGCGTCGGCCAGGGCTTCCAGCGGGGCCTGGTCCGACTCTTTGTAGCGGCTCCGGATGGTTACCATATCGCCCACTTCCACCACTTCTTTCATCTGGGAGAACATTTCTCTCATCACTTTGCCGGCCGACGGTGCCCAGGAGCCGTTTTCAATGAGGGCGACGCGCCTTTTCTGCCAGCCTTTCATCTGGAGGGAATGCAGGAAATCGTAGGCCGGGGTGAACAGGCCGGCATCGTAGGAACAGGCGGCCATTACCAGGGTGCCATAGCGGAAGGCATCTTCCACCGCCTCGGCCCTGTCGTCACGGGTAAGGTCGCAGAAAGCCACCTTGGGGCAGCCTTTCGCCTTGAGGATATCGGCCAGTTTCCGGGCCACTTCCATCGTTCCGCCGTGGATGGATGCGCAGGCAATGAAAACGCCTTCCGTTTCCACGCCATAGGTGCTCCAGATCTGGTAGAGGTTGAGATAGTAGTCGAGGTCTTTCCGCAGGACAGGACCGTGAAGAGGGGCGATGACGGCCGGGGCCAGCGGGGCGACTTTCTTCAGAAGCGCCTGGACCTGGGCACCGTACTTGCCGCAGATGTTGAAATAGTAGCGACGGCCCTCACAGGCCCAGTCGGGATCTTCGTCACCGAAGATATGTCCGTTCAGCGCGCCGAACTTTCCGAAGGCATCGGCCGCAAAAAGTACCCTGGCCGATGTTTCCAGGCTCACCATCACTTCCGGCCAATGGACCATGGGAGCCGCGAAAAACTGCAGGGACCTTGCCCCCAGCGGCAGGGTATCCCCTTCCTTCACCGCCAGGGTGTTGAAAGTACGGCCGGGCACGAACTGGCCCAGCATCTGGATGGCTTTGGCGCTGGCAACAATCCGGACTCCGGGATACAGGTCCGCCACTTGGGCGATGAGGCCGGAGTGGTCAGGTTCCATGTGGTGCACCACCAGATAATCCGGCGAGCGGCCCTGCAGCGCTTCCTTCAGGTTCAGAAGCCACGCATCGCCTTTTCTCCGGTCTACCGTATCCATAATCGCCACCTTCTCATCTTCAATCAGATAAGAATTGTATGCCATACCTTCCGGGACCGCGTACTGACTTTCGAACAGGTCCAGGTCCCAATCGTCCGCACCTATATAACGGATGCCTTCTGCAATTTCTTTCATAGTTCTGTCAATTATTTGCAAAGATACAAATAATTGTCGGCTTGTGGAAGAACGGATTCCGGGAAAAAATGCGTAACTTGCCGCGTCAAAAAAAGAGAATGCCTATGAACACCCTTTGGGACTATGTAAAACGCTGGATCAAGGAATACATATACATTTATGACCAGATAGATACGGACAGCTGCGCGGAACGGATCAAATCGGGCATCTGGTTCCGTGGCCCCAACGTCTGGATCCTTGCCTTCTCCATCGTCATCGCCTCCGTCGGCCTCAATGTGAACTCCACGGCCGTCATCATCGGCGCCATGCTCATCTCCCCGCTGATGGGCCCTATCATCGGCACGGGCCTGGCGCTGGGTACCCACGACATGGACCTGCTCAAATCGGCCGGAAAGAACCTGCTCATCATGGTGGTCATCTCCCTGGTGGCGTCGACCCTGTTCTTTATCCTCTCTCCCCTTTCGCTGGTGAATCCTACGGAACTGGAGGCACGCACCAGTCCCACCATTTACGATGTGCTCATCGCGCTGTTCGGCGGTCTGGCGGGCATTTTCGAAAACAGCCGCAAAGAGCGGGGCACGGTGCTTTCGGGCGTGGCCATCGCTACGGCCCTGATGCCTCCGCTGTGTACCGCCGGGTACGGTCTCGCCCATTTCAATTTCCACTATTTCTTCGGGGCCATGTACCTGTTCATCATCAACGGCGTGTTCATTACGCTGGCCACTTACCTGATGGTCAAGTATCTGCGCTTCCGCACCGTGAGCAGCATGGATCCGGCCGTAGCCAAGAAACAGCGGAACATCATCACCATCATCCTGGCCATCGTGCTGGTACCCAGCATCATCTCGGCCGTGAATCTGATCCTGGACAACAATTTTGAGCGGAACGTGCAGAATTTCGTGGAAGACAACCGCCTCGTCGGCCGTTCCTACATTTACGATTACGATGTGAAAAACCGCCGGGTTGACTTCAACATCGCCGGAGAACCCCTGTCCGACAGTCTCAAAACCGCCTTCTTTTCCGAAGCCGCCCGTCACAGAATCAAAGAGAACCGGATATCCCTCACCGAGCACACCCTGGGCATGACCCAGGAAGAGATGAACGATCTGATCAACGACATCTACAACAGGACCGATCAGGAACTGGCCGAAAAAGACGCCCGCATCAACGCCGTCCAGGCCCAGCTGGACCAGCTCGCCCTCACTGTGGAAACGCTCATGCACCAGAGCGACTCCCTGCAGCACCAGAGCGACTCCCTGCGCCAGCAGGTAGACTCCATGGTCCAGGCCGCAGCCAATGCTGCCAGAAGGAATGTCCGGAGATCGCGATAAATAATTTTTGCAGTTTCCGAATTTCGTGCTATCTTTGCATTCCCGATTTGGTACTATGGCCGAGTGGTTAGGCACAGGTCTGCAAAACCTGCTACAGCGGTTCGATTCCGCTTGGTACCTCCCCAAAAACCCTTACAGCAACCTGTAGGGGTTTTTCTTATGCCTATTCTGGGGGGGAGCGATGGTAAGAAAGGGTATAAAAAAAGAGAGTCGGCCTGTCACAGGCGGACGCTCTTACTAACCACATAATTAATAACACTAAAACTAATAACCAATAGAATGATTCCGCGAAGAGAACCTTGCTTCCTCATTCCGGATACAAAGGTACGACTATTTTTTTGATTTGCAAATTTTTTCAAAAGATTTTTTACAAAATTTTTAACATTATTTCTTAAATTGCTGATAATCAATACAATAAAAGTTAATAAAAATTTTTCTTTTTATTCTTTAATATATTTAATAAGCAAAAGAGACGCACCAATGCCGATTTTTCAAAATCCGATTTCCCATATTTTCGCGCAAGATTAAAAAAAATGAAAGCAATTTCAAAGAAATCGCTTTCATTTTATAAGCAAACCCGGCCGGAGACCGTTTAAACAGCAAGTTTGATCTTCAGGTGAGCGAGCATGTCGCGGGTCATTTCGTCCAAGCCATAAGAGGGCTTCCAGTCCCATTCCTTGCGGGCGCAGCTGTCGTCCATGCGGTCCGGCCAGGAATTGGCGATGGCCTGGCGGACAGGATCCACCTGGTAGCGGACTTTCAGGGAAGGAATGTACTCGCGGATTTTGGCGAAAAGCTGTTCCGGCTCAAAACTCATGGCGGCGATATTGAAGGCGTTCCTGTGCACCAGACGGGAAGGATCGGCCTGCATCAGGTCTATCGCGGCCTGGAGGGCATCGGGCATGTACATCATATCCATATAGGTGCCGGGAGCGATGGGACAGACGAACTCCTCCCCTTTCACGGCCGAATAATATACCTCCACCGCATAGTCCGTGGTGCCGCCTCCGGGAAGGGTCACATAGGAGATCAGGCCAGGGAAACGGACGGCGCGGGTATCCACCCCGTACTTGTGGAAGTAATAATCGCTCAGCAGCTCCGTTGCCACCTTGGTGACACCATACATGGAACGCGGACGCTGGATGGTGTCCTGCGGGGTTCCGTCGTGCGGAGTTTCGGGGCCGAAGGAGCCGATGGAAGAAGGCGTGAAAACCGCGCAGGTTTTTTCACGGGCCACTTCCAGGATATTCAGCAGGCCATTCATCTGGATGTCCCAGGCCAACAGAGGCTTGCGTTCCGCGACGGCCGACAGGAGTGCTGCCAGATTATAGATGGTGTCGATATGATACTTGTCTACAATCTCCGCCAGGCCTTTGGCATCGCGGACATCGGCCAGGGCGGACGGACCGCTTTCCAGCAATTCACCCTTGGGTTCAGCGCCGGGGATATACCCCGCCACGACTGTGCTGCCGGGGATTTCCCGGCGGATTTTCATGGTGAGTTCGGAACCGATCTGCCCGGTGGAACCTATGATCAGTACATTTTTCATACATTTAAAGAATAGATACGCAAAATTAGAACTTTTTTATAGAAAATCCACAGAAAATCCATAAATTTGAAAGCGGAAAAACTAAAAACCACATATCATGTACGGAAAATTCCAAAAACACCTTCAGGACGAGCTGAAATCCATCGACGAAGCCGGCCTTTACAAGAGAGAAAGAAACATCGCATCGGCCCAAAGTGCAGAGATAACGCTGCAGGACGGAAGCAAGGCCCTCAATTTCTGCGCCAACAACTACCTGGGCCTGGCCGACAGCCCCCGCCTGGTGGAAGCCGCCAGGAAGACCATGGAGGAAAGAGGCTACGGCATGTCCTCCGTCCGCTTCATCTGCGGCACCCAGGATATCCACAAAGAACTGGAGAGAGCCATTGCCGATTATTTCCATACGGACGACGCCATCCTTTACGCAGCCTGCTTCGATGCCAACGGCGGCGTGTTTGAACCCCTGCTCACCGCGGAAGACGCCATCATATCGGACTCCCTCAACCACGCCTCCATCATCGACGGCGTACGCCTTTGCAAGGCCCAGCGTTTCCGCTACGCCAACGCTGACATGGCCGACCTGGAAGCCAAGCTCCAGGAAGCCCAGGCCTGCCGGTTCCGCATCATCGTCACGGACGGCGTGTTCTCCATGGACGGCAACGTGGCCCCGATGGACAAGATCTGCGACCTGGCAGAGAAATATGACGCCCTGGTGATGGTGGACGAGAGCCACAGCGCCGGTGTCGTCGGCCCTACCGGCCACGGCGTCGCCGAGCAGTTCGGCTGCTACGGCCGCATCGACATTTTCACCGGAACCCTGGGCAAGGCCTTCGGCGGTGCCGTAGGCGGCTTCACCACCGGCCGCCAGGAAATCATCGACATGCTCCGCCAGCGTTCCCGTCCCTATCTCTTCTCCAATTCCATTCCGCCGATGATCGCCGGCGCCGGCATCGAGATGTTCAAGATGCTGAAGGAGAGCAATGCCCTGCACGACCGCCTGCAGGAGAATGTCGAGTATTTCCGCGACAAGATGATGGCCGCCGGCTTTGATATCAAGCCCACCCAGAGCGCCATCTGCGCCGTCATGCTATACGATGCTCCCCTGTCCCAGAAATTCGCCGCCAAGATGGCCGAAGAAGGCATCTTCGTCACCGGTTTCTATTATCCCGTGGTGCCGAAGGGCCAGGCGCGTATCCGCGTGCAGCTTTCCGCCGCCCACAAGCGTGAGCACCTGGACAAAGCCATCGCCGCCTTCGTAAAGGTGGGAAAAGAACTGGGGGTTATCAAATAGCTGGCAGCAGCCATAATACGAATTGAGGTGCCGGCGAAGGCACCTCAATTTTATTTGGTCTTGTTGAAAATCACGAACTCGTTCATCAGGAAATTGAAAGCGCCGGAGAAACAGAGGGCCAGCAGGTTGCAGATGACAGGTTCGAACGAGGTATCCTGGAACCAGTTCTGGGAGACGAACAGGAAATGGATGCCCTGCATGGCGATGAATTTGATGCAATAGGCGCCCAGCGTGGTGGCATTATAGGCCGCGAAGTGGCGCCAGAAAGAACGCGTGGTCCGCTTGGTTACCCGGTCTTTCCAAAGAACATAATAGGCAATTATGAAGTTGGTCATGGCGGCCAGCTCGAACGAGACGGTGGGCGCGATCCAGTAACTGCCCCAATAGTTGCCCCGGAAGACGAAATTGGAAAGCAGCCAGTGAACGCCAAGGTCTACCACGGTACCCGCACTGCTGGTGAGTACGAACATGATAAAATTCCTTCCAATTTCTTTCCAGGTCTGCTTCATAATGGGGGCAAATATACAAAAAATTGGTATTGTCGCAAAATTGTAATAATTTTACATGATAAAAAACGATAATTTAAACATAAAAGACATTTTTCTTTGATGGCCAGATGCGCGAAATAGCATTAAAACGTGTATGAAACCTATTATTCCTCCCATAGACAGAAGCATCCTCAAAGCGGAACTGAATGAGGAACGGTTGCTGAGAACAACCAACAGGGCAGGCAACGAACTCTACATCGTAGGGCCGGAAGCCACCAACGTCATCCGCGAAATCGGCCGGTTGCGCGAGATTGCCTTCCGCAACGACGGAGGTGGTACCGGGGAGCCGCTGGATATAGACAAGTTCGACACGGACCCTTCTTACGGTTACAAGCAACTGGTCCTGTGGGACCCCGAAACCGAGGAGATTATCGGCGGGTACCGGTTCTGCATCTGCGACGAGGCCGTTTTCGACCGCTTCGGCCAGCCGATCCTCACATCGACCCACATGTTCGAATTTTCCAAGAAATACCTGAAAGAGCGGTTCACCAACACGCTCGAGCTGGGAAGGTCGTTCGTTTCCGTGGAATACCAGAGCTCCAAGGTCGGAGCGAAAGGCCTGTATGCCCTGGACAACCTGTTCGACGGCATCGGTGCACTGGGCGTCCTGTACAAAGACCGGGTAAAGTATCTTTTCGGGAAAATGACCATCTACCCTTCCTATCCCGAAGAGGCCCGGAACATGGTGATGTATTTCCTGACCAAGTATTTCAGCAAGGGAAGCAAGCAGATCCGTCTCCGAAAGGGAATTACGCCCGTGAAGGTGACCAGTTCTCAACGGCGCTATGCCCAACTCTTCTCCGGGAGCAACTACAAGGAAGACTACAAGATCCTGAAGGCGGAGGTACTGAAACTGGGAGTGAACATTCCCCCGCTGGTAAACACCTATATGAACCTTTCCCCCACCATGGTCTATTACGGAACGGGGGTGAACGATGAATTCGGCGATGTACTGGATTCCGGCATCATGATTACTTTTGCCGACCTGTACCCGGAAAAACGCGAACGCCACGCCGAATCGTTCAGGAAACTCGGCTGGCGGAAAATCCGCTCCCTCCTGAAACGCTTCCAGCCGAGAAAACAAGAGGCCGATTAGGGCCTGACGGTAATATGGAAGCAGGACTGCTTCTTTTCGTATTTTACATAGCAAGCGCCTTCATCGTGCAAATCTTTCAGAACCTGGCTCAGGACGGCCCGGAGCTGCTCCGGAGGCACATCCTCGTAAGGGCGGCCTCTCAGTTCCGGCACCTTTACATAATGCCAGTAGGAAAGGTCGAAGGTAGTCCCATAACGATGCGTGGAATTCTCCGAGGCATTGGTATTCCTCTTGCGCAGGCGGGCCACATCCTCCTCCGTCCTCAGGACCGACGTCACCACCAGCTTGTTGGGATTGAGGCCTTTGCAGGAAAGTGAGTCCAGAAAATTGGCGCCGATCCTGTCCAGCAAATCCTTGGCTTCCGGGATGAGGAAAGGGATGGAGTGGGTCAGTTCATCAATCACATAACTCTCCGTATCGGTGAGTTCCACCAGGCCTTGCTTCAGGTCCTCGGCAGCATCCCTGTCCGCCACAGGCTTCACACCGATGGTTTGTGCCACCTTCAACTGGATATCGTTCATGTCGTTGAATTCCTTGGCAAAACGGACGTCGTAGACGCGAACAGGATGGTTTTCGATGGGGCCGAGAGAGAGCCAGCGGCGCTCCTCGACACAACTGCGGACAGAAAAAAAGGCCCAGAGAAAAAGGCCGATGCCAGTAGCTGAACCGGCAAGGATGAGCGCTCTTTTGAGATTCATTCTGCTAATATACGAATTTCTGCCAAAAAAGGATCCCGGACCTCGCATTTTCACGCCAAAAAAAGAAAATGCGGAAAATAATTGTTACTTTTGTATACTTAAAACATTACTGAATGGAAGAAGATAAAAAACAGGCGCAAAGAATCCAGACTTCTTTGCTCAACGGTATAGAAAGGAAAGTGCTGATCTGGCTCGCCGAAAGGATGCCGGCTTGGGTAACCTCCGACATGCTTACTTTCACCGGCTTTCTGGGTGCGCTGATCATGGCCCTGGGATACTGCCTTTCCAACCTGAACCTGAACTGGTTATGGCTTTCCTGCTTCGGCCTGTTCGTGAACTGGTTCGGAGATTCCCTGGACGGAAGCCTGGCCCGCGTCCGCAATGCCCAGCGCAAAACCTACGGTTTTTTCATCGACCATAACGTAGACGTCATCAACGAGACTATCATGTTCGTGGGTGTCGGCTGCAGTCCGCTGGTGAACATGAGCTTTGCCATGCTGGCCCTCGTCGCCTATTTCATGCTCAGCGTCTATGTATACATCGACTGCCACCTGAAAGGCGAGATGCGGCTCACCTATGGCGGTCTCGGGCCCACCGAGTTCCGTCTCATGCTGATTATCGTGAACATCCTGTTCATGTACATTCCCTGGCTCAGTGAATGGAAACGCCCCATGACGCTGTTCCACAACGAGTTCATGATCGGCCTGTTCGACTACATCGCAGTTGCGGCGGCCCTTCTTATCATGATTTTCTATCTGGTCGGATTCTTCAGGGACGCCCGTTATTTTGCCAAGATCGACCCGCCCAAGAAACCGGAAAAGAAATGATCATCACAGCGGAAGAAGCCACCCGCCTTTCCCCTGTTTTCGAAGGCCGGAAAGGAAGGATTCTGTTCAATCTGGCCATGAAATTCACGGGCATCGACCATGCCAACGAAACCCATGACCGGGTGGAGAAGTCCGGTGTAGAATTCGGCCCTGCCTTCGCCAAGGGAATCCTGGACGATATCGAGGTCGATTTTCTTATCGGCAACTCGGAACGCCTTTCTACGCTTCCCGAAGGTCCTTTCATCACCATTTCCAACCATATTTACGGGCATATCGACGGAATCTGCCTAGTAGACATCATCGGCCATCAGAGACCCAAGGCAAAGGTAATGGTGAATGAGTTCCTCCTGTGGATCAAAGGGCTTGCTCCCAGTTTCATTGCGGTGAATCCTACGCTCACCGCCAGAACCAGCGCGACAGCCACCAGCATCAACGGCGTAAAGAATGCCCTGCTGCAAATCCGCAGCGGAGAACCGCTCTGCCTGTTCCCTTCCGGCGCCGTAGCGGACCTGAAACCCCGGGAACACTGGACCCTGAGCGAAAGAGAGTGGCAGGATGCCGCCATCAAACTGATCCGGAAAGCGCGCGTGCCCGTGATTCCCATCCGCTTCTTCGACCACAATTCCGCTTTCTACTATGCCCTGGGGCTCATCGACTACCGGGTCCGCTTCACCCGCCTCTTCCATGAGATGTACAACAAGCGCGGGACCCATCCCCGATTAGGAGTCGGAGAAATCATAACTGTCGGGCAGCAGGACGCCGTTCCGGAAGATGAGTTCAAGGCCTTTCTCCGGAAGAGCGTCTACGACATGCCTCTTCCGGACCACTTTATCAAACGATCTGAATTATGGAAGTAAAAGTTGCCCTTGTCACCGGCGGCAGCAGCGGAATCGGAGCCGCCACCGCCCGGAAACTTGCCGAAGCCGGCATCAAAGTCTACGCCGGCTCCAGGCGCGGGACCTTCGACAACCCCTCTGAAGGTATCGTACCGGTGCACCTGGACGTGAATGACGCTGCCGCCCTGAAAGCGCAGGTCGATGAAATCGTCCGGAAAGAAGGGCGCCTGGACGCCGTCGTCTGCAATGCTGGAAACGGCTGCTACGGTCCTGTAGAAGGAACGCTGGAAGAAGAAGCGCGCTTCCAGTTCGAGACCAATTACTTCGGCGCCTTGAAAACCATCCAGGCTTGTCTGCCCGTTTTCCGGAAACAAGGGTTTGGCCGCATCATCACCGTCACTTCCGTCATGGCTGTGCTTCAACTCCCCTTCCAAGGCTTCTATTCCTCCGTTAAGGCCGCCCTGCTGTCCCTTTCCGAATCGCTCTCCCTGGAACTCAAAGGAACTGGCATCGAATGCTGCAGCGTCCTTCCGGGGGATGTTTCCACCGGGTTCACATCGGCCCGGAAATTAAACAAGGCCGCCCAGGATCCGGCTTCGCCTTACAAAGAATGGATGGACCGGAATCTGAAAAAGATTGAGAAGGACGAACTGGGCGGAATGTCCCCGGACGTGATCGCCCGTGCCGTAGTGCGGCAGCTCCGGAGAAAGCACATGAAAGTGCGTGTGATTCCGCGTATCGACTACAAGGCCGTAGGTTTTCTGACAAGGGTCGTTCCCGAGCGGGCCAAACTGGCACTGATTCGTCTCCTTTATTGATAAATCCGTTTTTTCTTTGTACATTTGGCACCTGAAACAACGCATTCAGGTGCATTTTATTGTGAAATTTGCGGATTGAGATTGTGAGAAGAAAGCACATTATCCTCCTGTTTGTCTTTGTGGCAGCCGCCCTTCAGGCTGCCGCCCAGACCACTCGCGTCCGCGGCAAGGTGACTGATTTTGACACAGGGGAACCCATTCCCTTCGCCAGTGTCTATTTCGACGGCACTACCATCGGCATTTCCACCGACATGGAAGGGCAGTTCAGCCTGGAAACCCGTTCCAAGGATGCCAAGGTCCTCACCGCCCACATCGTTGGCTACGAAAGCCTGTCTTTCCCTGTCACGCAAGGTTCTTTCAATGAATTCAACTTCCGGCTCAGGACAGACCCCGATTTTCTGGACGCGGCCGTCGTAAAACCGGACGACCGCTACATCAAATCCATTCTCCGCAAGATAGACCAGGCCCGCGAAAGGAACAATCCGGACAATGCCGATTCATGGAAAAGCAGCCTGTATTCCAAGATTGAGATGGATGCCACCAATATGGAGGATGTGATGTCCCTGGGCATCCTGAACCGTAATTTCAGTTTTGTCCAGGAGTATACCGATACGTCCGCCATCACCGGCAAGCCGTTCATCCCCATCATGATCTCCGAGAACCTGTCGGACCTTTACCATTCCAAGGACCCTTCCTTCGACCGGGAAATCATGAAGGCGAACCGCATCTCCGGTCTGGAAGACGACAACTTCATCAGGCAGTTCACCGGCAGTTACCTGCTGAGAACCAATTTCTACGAGCGAAACATCAGCGTCTTCAACCTGGCCATCCCTTCTCCCACCGCAGCATCGTCCCACATCTTCTACAATTATTTCCTGGTGGACAGCCTGCAGGTGGACGGCCGGAAAACCTACACACTGCGTTTCCATCCCAAGAAACTGGTCACTTCGCCCGTCTTCGACGGTGAGATGCAGATCGATGCGGAAGATTTCGGCATCCGTTCCGCCCATGTCGCTCTTGCTTCCGTATCCAATGTGAACTGGATCCGCCATATTAACATCGACGTGGAGAACCGCCGCCTGGACGACGGAAAATGGTTTTACGGCGAGGAGAACCTGTTTGCCGATTTCTCCATCGCCGTCAGCGACTCCTCCAGGATCGTCTCCTTCCTGGGCCGCCGGCATCAGGTCTATGACCCGCCTGTTTTCGGCCCGGTCGACAACCCCGATGTCCTGGCGACGGAAGACAGGGTGATCATGAGCAAAGTACAGCCCCTGGACGACAAGTCCTGGGAAGAAATACGCCCCTATGAACTGAGTGAACGGGAGAAAGGAATCTACCAGATGGTGGACCAAGTCAAGGAGACGACCCTGTTCAAATGGGTATACAGCCTGGCCAACAGCATGATAACGGGCTATTACGAAGTTCCGGAAATAGGCATGGGTTTTGGCCGATGGGCACGCTCGGTCGTATACAACGAGGTGGAGGGGCTCCGCCTCCAGGCCGGCTTCCGCACCATGCGGGACCTCTCGGAAAAAGTGCGCCTGCAAGGCACGCTGGCCTATGGCTTCCGCGACAAAACCCCCAAGTGGAGCCTGAAGGCGGAATTCATGTTCAACCGGGAGAAGACCCGGATGCTCACGGTCTCCGCAAAAAAGGATTTCGTACAACTGGGAAGCGGCGACGGGCCTATCACCGCCCAGAATATGTTCACGTCCATCTTCGCCCGTTCTCATATGGACCGGCAGAGCATGATCCGGGAATTCCTGGTGCTGTACGACCACGAATGGAGTCCGAACGTGAACCAGGCCCTTCAATGGCGCACATCCCGTGTATGGGGCAACCCGCTGGTCCCCCTCCAGCGCAGGGACGGCACCTTCCAGGACAGCTATTCGCTCAACGAACTGAGCACTTCCCTCCGCTTTTCCTGGGATGAGCGAGTGAACCGGGGCTTCTTCCGGAAATACTACCTGTTCACCCGTTATCCGGTGCTTACGCTGAACCTCATCCACGGCTTCAGCGGCATCACGCCGGACAGTTACAATTACTGGCGGGAAGAACTCACCTTCCAGTGGAGCATCCCTTCCACCGCCATCGGTTTCGGAAAACTTTTCATGAACGGCGGCGCCATCCAGGGCTCGGTTCCCTACACCCTCCTCAAAGTGCACGAAGGAAACCAGACCTTCTTCATGGACAGGAGCGCCTTTTCCTGCATGAACTACTATGAGTATGTGTCGGACCGGTGGCTCACGGGTTATTACGAGCACAACTTCAACGGGCTGGTGCTCGGTATGATTCCGCTGGTGAAAAAACTGGACCTCCGTGAAGTTGCCACCGTCCGGTTCGCCTGGGGCACGCTCTCCCGGCAAAACCGGGAACGGGGTCCTTTCCTGCTCCCCGCCGATACCCAGACTCTGGAAATCCCCTATGTCGAGGCAGGCATCGGCATTTCAAACATCTTCCGCATCCTTCGGGTCGATGCCATCTGGCGCCTCACCCACCGCTTTGAGGAAGGGCGGAAGAATTTCACCATCAACATCGGCTTTGACGTAGAATTCTGATACTATGAAACCTAACTTCACCCTCCGCCCTCTCAAGAAAGATGGTTTGATCGAACCTCATCAGGTCAAGCCCTACACCTTCCCCCATTTTCTACTCCTGTATCTGGTAGAAGGTGAGGTACTTCTGGAAGTGAACGGAAAAGCCCACCTTTGCGGTCCCGCCCAGCTGATGCTGGTTCCGGACAATGCTACCGTGGTGATCAAGCACTTGAACGAATGCCGGGGGTTCGAAGGAAGCTTCCCCCTCAGTTTCGTCAAAGATGCCTCCTACCCCGCCCTCCATTCCAAAGAACCGATCCTTCAAAGTTTCTGGTTCGATGACGCCGTTTTTATGGGCGCCCTTATGAAAAGGCTCCTTGCCGCATCGTCCGATAAAGACAAAACCTTCCTGCAGAGCGGCCTGGACCTCATCCTCAGCCAACTGCGCACAGGCGGGCAGGTGGCGGCCGTGCCGGAGAGCTTCCTGCAGATGGTCTTCAAGAAGGAATACGCCACCCTTTCGGTGTCGGATTACGCTAAAAAACTGAATGTTACGCCCAATTACCTGAACAAGACCGTCAAATCGCACACCCATAGGACCGCCATTGACTGGATAGAGATTTCCAGGCTGAACCTTGCCAAGATGCTGCTCAAAGACAAGAGCCTGGCCATCATCGACGTAGCCCGGATTTCCGGTTTGGAAGACCAGTCTTATTTCTCCAGGTTCTTCAAGAAAAAAACGGGGCTCACCCCGTCGCAGTACAGAAACAGCCTCTAACCGGAGGCTGTTTTTTTATAACCGGTCACATAGACGGTCCCTTCTTCTACCCGGAAACAGACATCGGCTCCGTCGAAGGGCATGGCGTACACCCGGTCCAGAGTGTCCTGATAGGCCGGCCGGGGGTCCAGGGACAGAATCTGCGTCAAGGCCGTCCGCTGCTCCTCATTGAAAGGCAGATGCTCCGGGATCACCACCCGCAACTTGCGTTCCGGCGGTGCAGAGGCAAAACCGCATGCCGCATCCGGGAAACTGTCAGCGTAGGCAATGTAGGGTTTGATATCGTAGATGGGCGTTCCATCCATCAAATCGGCCCCCCTGACAAGAATCTCCATTCCTTCAACCGCTTCCACCTGCACGCAGGAGAGCCCCAGGGGATTGGGCCGATAGGGGGAACGGGTTGCCCAGACCCCCATTGAAGTATTGCCGCCCAGGCGCGGAGGACGGACAGTAGGCTGCCACTCCCCTTTCGCCGGCCGGTTGGCGGAGAATCCCCAGATGAGCCAGACCCTGTCAAAACCCTCCAGCCCGCGCAGAGCTTCCCGGTTCCGGTAGCGCTCCGTGAAAACAATCCGGCCTTTAATATCGGCCAGACTGCTTTGCCTGGGAATGCCGAATTTGGAGCCGAACGGCCCTTTATAATAGGCAACCGGCTCTATTTCAAGGGTATGGGTCATATCAGGAGAGGTATTTACCATGACAGCGGCAATAGCGGAGACCGCTTCCGCAGGGGCAGGGGTCATCGGGGGCGACATGCGGAACGGCAAACCCCATCGGAAAGCCGCTCACCTGCTCATAACCGTCCGAGACGGTGGGTTCCGGCATCTGCCAGTGAGGGTATTCCTCCCCTGTTTCCGGAACAGTCTCACGCACAGGATCTTCCGGGACATTGTCCCATGAAGCGGCGTCCAAGGCCAACTGGCCGGCCTCTTTGGCTGAAACGCCGTTCAAGGCCCATTTTGGGACGCTGTCGGCGTAATCGGCCACGATGCGGCAGCAGGCTTTCCAGCTTTCCTCGTCCATGTGCTGCCCCAGCGGGCTGTCCATGAGAGGATGGAACAGCGCCTCGTTGTATTCTGAGGTATACTGGGCCTCTATCCAGGTGTCGTGTTCCGCCTTCACCAGTTCAAAACCTTCATAGCCGAGGCGGCGGTAGAGCTGCTCCAGGGCCATTCCTTCGGGCGTACGCATTCCTACCGTGAAATAGGGAGCGCCTGCACCTGCTTCCCGGGCCTGGTCCTCCGTAAAAGCGGCATGACCCGTCTGCCTGACCTGTTCCCTCAGGCTGTAGATCTCGTCCACGTCCGAAATGCAGGGAGAACAGACATAATCGCCCCACTTGTCCGTATAGCGGCAAAGCTTGACCAGCGGGCTCTGGTGCAGCATCCGGGACAATTCGTGGAAATCACCGCCTCCGTGCGCTTCAAAATAGGTCATCAGAAGGTCGATGAACATATCAGTAGGCAGAATGCCGTAGAGGTTCAGATATCCCAGGCCGATACGCTCCAGGGCGTATTGGCCGCTCTTTTCCCCTTTCTTCAGGACCTTCTCTACAAAAGGCGAAACGATGTCGTACATTTCGCGGCTGATCCACACCTTGTGGGACTGCTCGTCGCTGTCGTCATGTTCCACCAGGCCGCTCACCTCCACCAGGGCGGGATAAACGGCATAATCCAGATTCTGGACTTTCTCCGGACCGGCATGTACCAGATCCCGCAGCAGGCGGACGTCCCGCTCCATCAGATGGGACATCCACCGGCCGGGGTCGGCCCGCAGATAAAGGTCCAGTTCCTCCACGAGCTGGGATTTCCTGAGACGCGGAGAAAGCTCGCGTCCCAGGAGGTTTCCCAGATCTTGGAGTTCGGGTTTCTGGAACCCGTTCAAGATGGTATGGAGATCATTCTCTTTCACCACTCGAATTTAAGGATAGGATTTCTGGCTGCCGCGGTTTCGTCCGGACGGCCGATGGGGGCATTGTGCGGGGCCTGGCGCAGGATTTCGGGATCCTCCGCCGCCTCGGCTGCAATTTTCCGCATCACTTCGATGAACGAGTCGATGGTCTCCTTGGATTCGGTTTCCGTAGGCTCGATCATCAGCGCCTGATGGAACAGGAGCGGGAAATAGATGGTGGGAGCATGGAAGCCATAATCCAGCAGACGCTTGGCCACATCCAGCGTGGTGGCGCCGGGGACACCCTCGCGGGAGCCGTCATTGATGAGCCCGTCGAACACAAATTCGTGCTTGCATACGCCTTCAATGGGGAGTTTGTAAACGTCCTTGAGGCTTTCCTTGATGTAGTTGGCACTGAGGACGGAATACTGGCCCACCTTCCTGAGGTGCTGCTTTCCGAGCGAGAGGATATAGGCATAGGCCCTGAGAATGACGCCGAAGTTGCCGTGGAATCCGGAAACGCGGATATCCGGCAGGCAGTCTTCCAGATGCTGCGCCACACCCACGGGACCGGAACCGGGACCGCCGCCGCCGTGAGGCGTAGAGAAGGTCTTGTGCAGGTTCAGGTGCATGATGTCGAATCCCATGTCCCCGGGACGGACAACGCCCATGAGCGGGTTCATGTTGGCACCGTCGTAGTAGAGCAGGCCGCCTGCCTCATGCACGAGTCCGGCAATGGTCTTGATCTCCGTCTCGAACAGGCCGAGCGTATTGGGATTGGTCATCATGATACCGGCGATGGTATTGTCCAGCAGCGGTTTCAGGGCCTCAACGTCAATCCGGCCGTTCTCCAGGGATTTCACTTCCACCACCTCCAGACCGCAGACGGCGGCCGACGCAGGATTGGTGCCGTGGGCGCTGTCCGGGACGATTACCTTGGTGCGGGCGAAGTCTCCCCTGTTCATGTGATACTGGCGCATGATCATGAGGCCGGTAAGCTCACCGTGGGCGCCGGCGCAAGGGTCGAAGGTGAAGGCGTACATGCCGGTAATGGCGGCAAGGGCCTTGTTCATTTCCTGATAGACCTTGAGCGCCCCCTTGGTGAGCCCGGCGTGCATGAGCGGATGCAGGCCGGCGAAGCCCGGAAGGGCGGCCATCTCCTCATTGATCTTGGGATTGTACTTCATGGTGCAGGAGCCGAGCGGATAGAAGCCGGTATCCACACCGAAGTTCATTTGGGAAAGATTGGTGTAATGGCGGACAACGTCCGGCTCGCTCACCTGCGGAAGCCGGAGCGCATGCTCCCTGCGAAGCTCAAGCGGAAGTTCAGGTGCCTGAGGGAACTTATTGACAGGAAGGGAATAACCGGTACGGCCTTCCTTCGAGAGTTCAAAAACGAGTTTGTCGTAGTATTTCATAGCCTATCCCTCCTTCACCGTTTTGACCAGCAGGTCGATTTCTTCTTTGGTGCGCTTCTCCGTGACGCAGAAGCTCACATAGCCTTCTTCCGTATCCAGGGCGGCGAAGAACCCGGCCTTCTCCAGGCGCTGCTGCATGAGGCCCGGGAACTGCTTGGGCTTGAGCACGAATTCCTTGAGGAACGGCTTGCCGGGGAAGACTTCCTCGAACTGGCCGGTCTTCAGGAGCTCACCGTACAGATAGTGGGCGCCGTCGGAGCTGATCCGGTTCACTTCCCGCAGGCCTTCGGGGCCCATCAGGGAAAGGTACACCGTGACCCAGAGGGCCATCAGGCTCTCGTTGGAGCAGATGTTGGAAGTAGCCTTCTCGCGCTTGATGTGCTGCTCGCGGGCCTGGAGCGTAAGGACGAAGGAACGACGCCCCTCTTTGTCCTGGGTCTGGCCGACGATTCGGCCGGGCATCTTGCGCATGTGCTCCTTCTTCACCGTCATGAAGCCCACATAAGGGCCGCCGTAGCAGAGCGGAAGTCCCAGGGACTGGCCGTCACCCACGGCAATATCGGCCCCCCACTCGCCGGGCGTCTTCACCACGGCGAGGGTGGAAGGATCACAGTATTCCACCAGCAGGCCCTTTTCTGCATGGATGGCATCGGCAAAACCGGTGTGGTCTTCCACAATACCGTAGCGGTTTACGGACGGGACGATGACCCCGGCCACATCGTCCTTGGCCAGTTCGGCTTTCAGGGCCTCGAGGGAGGTCTGGCCGTCCGGTGCAGGCACATAGCCGATTTGCACGCCATGGAACTTGGCATAGGTTTCCACCACCTTGATCACATGGGGCAGCAGGGCGCAGGAAAGCAGGACGCGGTTCTTCTTGCGGGCGCAGGCCACGGCCATCTTCATGGCCTCGGCAGCGGCGGTGGGGCCGTCGTACATGGAGGCGTTGGAGACATCCAGGCCGGTGAGCTCGCACATGAGCGTCTGATATTCAAAGATATAACGGAGCGTACCCTGCGAAATTTCGCACTGATACGGCGTATAGGCGGTAAGGAATTCCGAACGGGAAGTGATGTAGGGAATCACGGCCGGCGTGTAATGGTCGTACGCACCGGCGCCCACGAACACCTTCAGATGGGCGTTCATGGCTTCCAGGGAAGCGAAATAATCGCGGATTTCCTGCTCTGAGAGGGCATCCGGAAGGGCATAGGCACCCTTCTTCAGAAATTCGGAGGGAACGTCGCTGTAGAGGTCTTCCAGCTTCTTCACCCCGATTTTCTCCAGCATGGCCCGGATATCCTCTTCGGTATGCGGAAGATACGGGAGATTTGCCATCTTATTCGCCGATTAAAGCCTTGTATGCGGCAGCGTCCAGCAGGGCATCCAGCTCCGACGGATCCGACATCTTCACCTTGATAATCCAGTTGCCGAAGGCGTCTTCGTTCACCTTTTCGGGAGCGTCTTCCAAGTCGGCGTTCACTTCCACCACAGTGCCGGAAACCGGGGAAATAAGGTCGGAGGAGGCCTTCACGCTCTCCAGGGCACCGAATTCTTCACCGGCGGTCACCTCATCGTCTGCCTCGGGCAGATCTACATAGGTGATATCACCCATTTCCTTCTGAGCGAAATCGGACACGCCTACTACTGCGATGTCACCTTCTACTTTTACCCACTCGTGCGACTCGGAATACTTGAGTCCTTCAAGAATCTTAGACATAAGTTTAAAATTTAGATATGATTGATTGGTTGTTATTTCTTGTAATTGGTCTGATAGAAACGCTTCTTGACCACCTTGCCGGGGAAAGTCTTCTTGCGGATGCGGATCCAGAGCGGCGTATCCAGGGCGCTGCAGTCCTTGTTGACCAGGGCGAAGCAGATGCTCTTGTCCAGGGAGATGGAATGATAGCCGGTGGTGACTACGCCCACTTCGGTGCCGTCTTCCAACTCTACAGGATACCCCGCGCGAGGGATGGCCTTGTCTTCTATCTCGATGCCCACCAGTTTCTTTGCCACATTTCCGGCCTTCTGGTCCAGCAGGGCTTCCTTGCCGATGAAATCTTTGTCGTACTTGCAGAACATGCCCAGACCTGCCATCACCGGGGAAATGTCGGCGCTCAGTTCGTCGCCGTACAACGGCAGGCCGGCCTCGAAGCGGAGGGTGTCGCGGCACCCCAGTCCGCAGGGCTCCACGCCGGCAGCGAGCAGCCGCTTCCAGATTTCGACGGTATTCTCCGGTGTGGTGTAAAGTTCGAAACCGTCTTCTCCGGTATAGCCGGTGCGGCTGAGAATGAGACGGGCTCCCTTGTATGTTACATTGCAGTACTCGTAGAAGCCCAGACCGGCGGCTTCCTTATAGCCAAGGACCTCCATGACGGTTTTTTCCGCCTCCGGTCCCTGTACGGCAATCTGGCCCCAGTTCGGAGATTCATTGCGCACGGTGCAGTCGAACCCTTTCACCTTTTCCTGGATCCAGGCGAAGTCTTTGTCAATGTTGGCGGCATTCACCACCAGCAGGAAATGCTCCGGCTCAAATTCACGGTAGACCAGAAGATCATCGACGACGCCGCCTTCCGGGTAGCACATCATTCCGTAGAGGACCTTCCCGCTCTGGAAGCCGCGGATCTCATTGGTAAAGATCCAGTTCACGAACTCCTCGGCCTGCGGGCCCTCGACGAAGATCTCTCCCATATGGGAAACGTCGAACATGCCCACTTTCTGCCGTACGGCCAGATGCTCCTGGGTGATGGTGCTGTACTGGATGGGCATCATGAAACCGGCAAAAGGGCTCATCTTGGCACCCAGGGCCAGGTGCTCCGGGTAAAGGCAGGTCTGCTGCAAAGCCTGTGTAATCTCTTCCGACATAGTTTTAGTTTTTCTTTAAGTAGTTAGTTATAAATTTATATAAATCAATATTCGTATCTTTGTTAATCCGCAAGTCTTCCGGCGAGGCGCCCTGGCTTGAGGATATTTCTCCGCAGATATCCAGCGCCACCAGCTGCATGCTGCCTGCAAGTTGTTCCAGCATTCCCTTCACCTGCGCCGACGTATGCATTCCCTGCGTCCAGTCCGTCCGGGCATAGTCACGGGAGAGGATGTCCTTGTCCAGCGAAACATAGACCCGTTCTCCCCTTCTGCCTTCCAGCCACCCTGCGGGAATGGCATCCGGACATCCTTCCGGGCCGATGGTAAGGATATCCCGCACCATCGGATTCTCTTCCCGCATGGCCTTTACCCAGCTGCCGCAGCTCAGCACCCCTTCAAAGGCCGGGTCCTGGTTGTCCGGGTGGTGATCCAGGAGGACCAGATGAAAAGGTTCGTCCTGCCTTGAAGCCAGGAGGTGACTCATGTAATGATAGTCGCCGCTGTCTATCCAGCGTATCGCAGGCAACTCCCCTTCCATTGTCTTCCGCAGCAGTTGTGCAGCATCGGAATCGCAGTAGCAATGCGTGCCTTCGATGCCTTCGCAATCCACCCATTCCACTCCATCCGGCTGCTCCAGGACAAACTCCCGGAAACCCTGCTCTCCATACGTCCCGCTGAAACTGAAAACGGCTACTTTCATGTTTCAAAGTTAGCAATTATTATTGGATTTTGCAGGTGTGCTTTGCACTTTTATACAATATATTGAAAATTAGTATGTATAACAATATTGTTATACATACTAACAAATTTGTTAATATCGACATTCAATAACACAAGTCCGAGGTTGTTCATGAAAACCCCTGGCAAAAACAGGGAAGATGACCGTTCTACAGCAGTGCTGCGGTCCTGGCCGCCAGACGTGCATTGTTCAGGACCAGCTGGATGTTGGAATCAAGCGAATCGCCGCCGGTCAAGTCTTTGATGCGGGCCAGCAGAAAAGGCGTCGTCTCCTTCCCCTTGATGCCCCTTTCGTTACCTTCGGCAACGGCCTGGTCGATGGCGGCGTTGATTCTTCCCGGGTCCATGGAGTACGCTTCCGGGATGGGGTTGGTCACCAGCATGCCGCCCCGGAGTCCCATTTCCAGTTTGGCCCGGAAGGCCGATGCCAGTTCCTCCGGGGTATCAATCCGGTAATCCACCTTGAAGCCGCTCTTCCGGGTGTAGAAAGCGGGCAGTTCCTCCGTTCCGTAGCCGATGAGGGGCACGCCCTTGGTCTCCAGATATTCCAGGGTAAGCCCCAGATCCAGGATACTCTTGGCGCCGGCGCAGATCACCATCACGGGGGTCATGGCCAGTTCTTCCAGATCGGCCGATATGTCCATCGTGGTTTCAGCCCCACGATGCACCCCGCCGATGCCGCCCGTCGCGAATACCTTGATACCGGCCAAATGGGCAATAATCATGGTGGTGGTGACGGTGGTGGCCCCATCGGCCCCCCGGGCCACCAGAACGGGCAGGTCACGCCGGGAAGCCTTGGCCACTGCCCTGCCCTTCTTACCCAGGTATTCGATCTCTTCCGGAGTGAGACCCGCCTTCAGACGGCCGCCGATAATGGCGATCGTGGCCGGGACGGCTCCGTTTTCCCGGATGGTCTGTTCCACTTTGAGCGCCGTCTCCACGTTCTGCGGATAAGGCATCCCATGGGAAATGATGGTAGATTCCAGTGCAACAACAGGCTTTCCCTCAGCAAGGGCTTCGGCCACTTCGGGCGAAAGGTCCAGGTACTTGTTCATATCTTCAGATTCTTCATTTCACTGCTTACGGCATGCAGACTCTCCACGGAACAGAAACGTATAATGAGGGTCTGTCCGCCATGTGGCAGAGCGGACAAAATTACAAAAAATATTGCAGTTTCACGGACTAACTCAGCCCGGAAAGCAGCCCCCGCTTCATCATTTCCGTAGCGAAGGCTGCGGCCGAATGCACATCAAACTTGGCATAGAGCCGCTTGCGGTACCACAGCACGGTATTCACCCCAAGACAGACGGCGTCGGCAATCTCCTTGGTGCTTTTTCCTTCCACCAGCAGCTTCGCAATGGTTTCTTCGCGCTCCGTGAGGCCGATAGACGCCTCCTGGCCGGTCGGCCGCAGTTCCTCAATGGTCTCCTCCAGCACGGCCGATGTCTCCGTGAGTTCCTGCCGGGTCTTCTTGAGCCGACGGACAACAGTGAGGGCGGCGATCACCAGCATCAGCAGCAGAACGGCCCCGATGGCCAGCGTCCGGGCGCTCAGGTAGAGTTGCCGGTGGGCATCGTTCATCACACCCAGCGTATCTTTCAGACGGACAGATTCTTCCAGTGAATGGGCCTCGAAATAGGAGTATGCCCCCGCCAGTTCCTTCAATGCCCGGGAGGTCTTGCCGACCGACTGATAATAACGGCCCAGGCCATACTGCGCCTGTGCGGCCAGCAGGGAGTCGCCGGCCTCGCGTGCGAGCATCCCTGCGCGCTCGTATTCTGCCCGGGCCTGCGCTGAGTGTCCGGCGTCCATATGGATTTCCCCCAGATTGAAATGCAGGACCGACGAACTCTCCGTCCAGCCGTTGCGGACGAAGATGCTGTCGGCCATGGCATAGTACCGGAAAGCCTGGTTCAGGGAATCCTGCATCGCATAGAGGTTTCCCAGGCTGCCATAGAGCCGGGACCGGTCGTTGTCAAGGGACCGGGCCTCCGCCCCACCGGCCTCCTTCATGGCGATTCCCTCAGCCGCCTTGCCATAGTAGTAAACGGCGCTGTCGTACTGCTCTTTAAGAAAAAAGTACTGCCCCACATTGAGGGCGCCGCGATAGACGGCATTGCCCCCGTTAAAACGCTCGCCCAGCCGCATCTGCAGCAGACCATAGTAGCGGGAACGCTCCGGATCCAGATTGGCGTATGCAGTGGACAGTTTCGATACAAGGATCACATATTCATTCACCTCCTCCTTATCGGCCTTTTCCACCCGGGACCACGACCATTTTGCGGCCTCCCGTTCCAGCGAATCCAGATTCCACCCCCGATGGTCTTCGTACGCGTGGCAGACCATCGGCAGGAGGAGTAATAATGCCAAAGTCAACAGTCTATTCATCACTAATGAACAATTTTCCGGATTGAAGGTCAGAAAGGATTCTACCGGTGACCGGTATTAGATCAGGTATATTGCCTTTAACCGTATTGAAGATGCCTTCCGCATCTACATCGCCGTATTCATGAGAAAGAAAATTACGCATGCCGAATACGGCGTCCCAGGGCACTTCTGTGTAGGACTGGAAGAATTTTCGGCCACAGAGATTCCGGATTTTGACGAAAATTTCCGTAATGTACTGAAGACTCATGCCGCATGCCCGGAATGCTGTAAGGCCGGACAGGTCAGTGACGAAATCGTCCGGGGACTGGATACCGGCAGACATTTTCTCCAGAAGAGCCATCTCTTCCAGTGCTTGTTCCAGCAGCGAAATCACCCGCTCCTTCTTAGCGTACATAGACTACCTCCTTTTCCAGATTGCTGCGGAACCTGTCTTTGAATAGGGACTTTGCAGAGACCAAATCGACCTTGCGGCCCAAAACGGTCTCAAGTTGACGCGAAATCGCTGAATAAGTGAACAAGTCCGGCTTCTCCAGTGAAATAATGATGTCAACATCGCTGTCCGGGCGGGCTTCATTCCTGGCGAAACTGCCGAAAAGGCCAAGTTTCTCAATGCCGAATTTCTCCTTGTTGCATAAATAGTAAACTTTCAACAAAGAGAGAACCCGGTCCCGGTCCGGCGTATTACCGTCCCGGATATCTTCCAGCTGCACGACAACCCGATACCCCAGGGCGGCAAGGACACGTTCGTAAGTCTCTGGACTGCCTAGTTCTCCTTTTTCCATCCTGGAAATCTGTGACTTGCTCATTCCGGCAAGTATCCCCACCTGTTCCTGGGTCATCTTCCTGCCCTTTCGAATGGCTTTTATGTCTATATACTTCTGCATACCCTTCTTTTTCGCAAAGATAGAAAAAGTTTAATAAATATGCAACTATTCATAATTCATTTACATTTTTCCAGCCGCTTTGAGCATTGCCCGAAGGCATCCGATCACCTCCGGTTCCAGCTCTCTCACTTCCGAACTGTGCGTGATCGGGGTCATGGTACCGAGCCACTGGGTAATCGTGCGGTCCACGTACTTCTTGCCGGAAGGTTCGCCGTTCTCAAACACGTCGCAAGAATACTGTGTCAACTTCTGGGCATAGGCTCTGACACTGAGCGCCATGGTCAACAATATGAATATCTTCTTCATTTTCTTGGCTCATTTAGCTTCCCGACTACTTGATTATTTCCTGATATAGAGGTCGGGCCGAATCTGGATGTCCCAGTCGTGGTAGTCCAGGTCGAAGCGCGTGACGATGAAGCCGCCGCCCTCCTCGGCATCCTGGCGCAGGACCAGGCCGGTCTCCTGATCAACCCAGATCACGAAGCCGCCGTAGCCGAAGAGATTGGTGCCGCGGATGTCAAACACCCAGCATGTCCGGCCACAGACGGTTTCGTCTCCCCGGTAGAACTTCTTCAGGTGATGCTGGCTGCCTCCAATCATCCGGATGCGCTGCATGATGGTACCGGACTGGAGCGTGTCGTCCTCGCCCGGGTCGCGCCCGAAACCGGCCGGCTCGATACCGTAAAGCGCCATGGCCAGGGAACGGGGCGCATAGGACTCGAAATGCGAGATGCCGTCATGCTTGTTTTCCGGCACGATCTCATTCCCGTCACCGTAGTACATCACGTAATAGCCATCCGGGTGCAGGCCGCCGCTGTATCCCAGTTTGGTCCGGAAATCAAACATGCTGATCAGGTCTTCCATCCCGTTGTAGCCGTCCTCGGATTCGAAGCATTCCGAGCGGACAAAGGTCTCGCCGATGCAGGAATACGTTTCCATGCCGTCCCAACTCCAGTCTTGCCGGAACAAGTGGTAGATAATGCTGTAGTTGGTCGCAGGCAGCCGGAGTTCGTAGTGCCCGGTCCACTCGGGCGGGTCAGCGGGCTTCTCCGTCTTTCCGGGCCGGCGGGCCGGAGAGCCCAGTAGCACGTGGACGAGCAGTTTGGAAGACTGGCCTCCGCGCAGCGAAAGACGGATCGTGGCGTCTCCCCTCTTCAGGCCCTTCAGCGTGAGCTTGAGACCGTCCTGGGAGACCTGTACGAATTCCTGTCCGTCCTCGATGGAGAATCCGGTCAGGTGCGTCCCGGACGCACAATAGGAGAAGGTCTGGCCCACCAGCAGGTCAATCTCGCTGACCGGCTGCGCCGCCAGCGACAGTGTGGAGGTCAGCATGGCCCATAACAGAATGATCTTTTTCATGTCACTTTTTGATAAATTCAACTCTGCGGTTCTTGGCGCGGCCTTCATCGGTGGAGTTGTCGGCTATCGGCTCGTGGGAGCCTTTGCCGACGGCAGTCAGGCGGTCCTTGGCAATGCCCAGCTCCACCAGGCGGGCGACGATGGCCTCGGCGCGCTTCTGGCTTAGCGGGTCATTGACGGCATCGGAGCCGGTGCTGTCACAGTGGCCCTGGACTTCGAATTTCAGGGAAGGGTCCTGGTCCATGATGCCTTTGATGCGGTTGATCTCGCCGGTGGATTCGGGCTTGATGGTGGCCTTGCCGGTGTCGAAGGTTATGGCGTAGGTTACAATCTTGCCGTCGCTGGCCAGGCGGTCATAGAGCGGCACGGCACCCTTGGCGATGCGGACGTTCTTAACGAAGTACATCTGCTTATAATTGCTCGATTTAAGCACCAGGAATGCTGGGGCAGCCGCATTGGGAATGCTGGTGACACGCTGCTCATCAAAATAGATTTTGTAAGCCCGCTTGTTGAAGGAAATGGCAATGTGATGCCACGCCGGACGCTGGACGTTTTCCACCACGAATTTCCCTTCCCGACGGTCTCCGGCAGGACTGTGCCATTGATAGGAGATCTCATTATAATTATCTTCGGCCTGGGGAATCCGGAAAAACAAAGCGCTTCCGCCGCTATCCACATCCTTGATTTTGTCACCGTAGCCCAGACAGACTTCATAATAGATACCGCCCCACTGCTGTGTCCGTTCCTTGATGGCAAAATCCCACAGATAAAGATCGAATTCAACGGTGCATTCCTCTGTCAGATAAGGCTTTCCGTCATTGAAAAGCGGCGTGATATCGGCATCCTGATAGTTGATTGCCTTCACTCCGTCCATTTCCACAATCTGCGCCGTGCCGCTGAAGGCATCCCATTGGGAAGGAAACTCTCCCAGCTGCTCGCCTTCCAGCGTGTCCTCGAAGATAATCTCATCGCCGGAAACGAAGTCGTAATTGTTCCACTTGATGGCAGCCGCGTTGCCGTCCGGCCGGGATGCCGCCTGGTCGGAGCCGGATATGTTGCTTGCGTCACCGCCGGCCTCAGCCTTGGCGTCACTACCGGCTTGACCGGCAGTCTTTTCTTTCTTGGAGACCTTTCCATCCAGGATGTCATTGACCCCCTGTTCAATCTTTCTGCCGACGTTGTTCTCTGCAGCGTTCTTGGCACGACGGCCCAGGCGTTCCAGAATACTCTGGGCGTCCGCACTCGCGCACGCGAGCACGATTGCGGTAAGGAGTAATACGATTTTTTTCATATATGACGTGTTTTGGTGTTAATCGATAAGGTGAAGCTCCCCTGCCCTATGCACAAGTTCCGCCATGTTATGAACATCGAACTTATCGTGAAGCCGTTTGCGGTACCACATCACAGTGGACGATTTCAGGCCCAGCGTATTGGCAATCTTGTTGGTGGATTGACCGGCAGCGATCAGCCGGAGAATGGCGGCTTCCTGCTCCGTCAGGAAAATTTGAATGGTGGCTTTATCGTGTTCCATAAGGCGCATTTTATAATAACCACCACAAAAATATACATAAAAAGGGCGAAAAACACCACACGTTTATGTGGAATTTCCTTTAATACAACTAAAAAAAGCCGCCATCTCCCGATAAGAGACGGCAGCTTTCCTTATAGCGCCGAAGCGAAGTTCAAATAATATTTGTTCTAAATGTTTACTAATACGGACTGGGATCTTTCACCATCGGTCCTTCCCACGTCACGGTTACTTCCTTTCCATCATCATCTTTACCGGTAGCCTTCAGTTTGCAATAGTCATCAGTGACTGTCAGCTCCAAGGTGCCCTGTTCTATGGTGGATGAACCTCCTTCATCCTGGATAAACACACTGCCCCAAGTATATCCACCGTCCAGGATATGCTCGTTGGCAAACGTTGTGATAACGTAAGTTCCCGTGCTGAATTCTGCGGCGAAGTTGAATTCTGCAGATACTTTCCGATAAGGATCTTCCCGAACCTCTATCGACTTGCGGTAGTTTCCCCAATAGCATTTTGACACCTTGGCCGATTTATCTCCCCGGACAACCAGGCCGCTGCCCTTGCCATTGTCGATATCATTATTGGCTTCCGCTTTGATGCCGCTGCTGGGTATGATGGCAAGGGCCATGAGCGTAACAGCAGTTAAAAATGACTTCTTCATAATGCTCGTTTTCATTAAATTGGTTAATATGACAGTGATTATTGGTTTTCCGTTAAACCGTCCAGGCTGATAATCAGTCCTTCATAAGTGGGGTCCGCCGAGAAGGCCGTCAATTCGAAGGCCTTGCCCTCTATGAGTACCTTGTCGCCATTTTTGGACTGGGCGTATTTGTAATACGGCAGGCCGTTCTCCTTATCCACCCATTCAATGATTTTTGAATACGTTTTCACGCTCAGGATTTCTTCCGTCTTCTCTTCCGTAATCACGTATGCCGGACGGCCAAAAATGGTGGTATCCCTTGCCGTGCAGTTCTTTCCATCCGGGGTCAGGATGCCTTTGAAGACATTGTCTCCCAACTGGTCTTTCAGGAAATCCCGACGGCTTCATCCACGCTTTCGAAGCCGGTGCGCTCACGCGTTTTTTTATAAGTTCCGCCAGCGTGACTAACTTGATACTGCGTGCGGGTAGAGTCAGTACATATGCAAAGGGTCGTGGCACCGCCGCCTTCCACCATGCCGATAACGATGTTCCCCTTGCGGGCATAGGTCCGCGACATGCTGGCTCCGGCCACATACTGCTTGTATGTCATGGAGAAATCCTGTTCGTACCATTGTTTTGCCACGTCTTTAGGTTCCGGCGTGCGAACTGTTGCGGTCTCCGTCTTTTCTGAGACCGCTTTTTCCATTTCCGCAGGATTGGTTGTCTTCTTTTTGGCGTTATTGCCGCAAGAGAACAGCACCAGTGACACGGTAATGGCTGATACTAGCAATGTTTTCACTATTGCGTGAAATACAATTATTTAATTATAAACTGTTTACACAATAGTGTCTATACTGTTTCACATAGACACATTTTAGCAATCAACTGATAGTGAGTTACTTCTATTTCATGGCTCTCGTTTTACAAATTCAACTCTTCCTGTTTTCGTCAATGAGGCACCCGCTTTTTATTCGGGCGTGCAGATGAGGTCGTAGACCTGCTGTTGCTCGGCATCCATCCGGAGCAAAACGGACATTGGTTTGCGCGTATTGGGCGACACATAGTTCAATCGATACA
>JAFUWW010000072.1 GCA_017471085.1 Bacteroidales bacterium
CCGTCATTTATCTGGCACTCGCCACCCGTCTGGTCAAGGAAATGAATCCCAACGGATTCTCCATAGCGGAGGACATGTCCGGCATGGCCGGCCTGGCCGCTCCGTTCGAGGCCTTCGGCGTCGGCTTCGACTTCCGCATGTCGATGGGCGTCGCGGACCACTGGATCAAATGGATCAAGGAACGCAGCGACGAACAGTGGTCCATGGGTGAAATCTGGTGGGAACTTTCCGGAAAACGGGCCGAGGAAAAGACCATCTCCTACGCAGAATGCCACGACCAGGCCCTTGTGGGCGACAAGACCATCATCTTCCGTCTTATGGACAAGGAGATGTACTTTGCCATGAGGATCGACAGCCAGAATGCAATCGTAGACAGGGGCATCGCCCTGCACAAGCTGATCCGCCTGGTGACGGCCGGAACCGCAGGAGACGGATACCTGAATTTCATGGGCAACGAATTCGGCCATCCGGAATGGATTGATTTCCCGCGCGAAGGAAACGGCTGGTCGTTCAAATATGCCCGCAGACAGTGGTCCCTGGCCGATAACAAAGACCTCCGCTACGGCCTGCTGCGTAATTTCGACGCCGAAATGGTACGGCTGTTCCGGAAAGAAAACATCCTGAGCGCCCGTCCGGAACTGCTGGTGGCCGATGAAGAGAAGAAAATCTTGATTTTCAAACGGAAAAACTGTATCTTTGCAGTGAATTTCTCGGCTACAGGATCTTATGCGGACTACGGGTTCTCGGCTCCTGCGGGCGAGTTTGTAAGTGTGCTTGACAGCGACGAGGCCCGTTTCGACGGTTTCTCGCGGCTGGGAGAAGGGGAACGGCACGTTTCCCTGGCAGAAAGATGTCCCAACGGGAACCAGGCGTACGACCATACCCTCAAGGTGTACCTGCCGGCCCGTTGTGCTATGGTATTGAAGCAAGTATAAACACATATTTATGGCTTTTTTGAAATTCAACAAGTCTGAGCTCGTCAACCTGGAGTACTCGCTCAAGCGCGAGATTATCCTGGCGAACAAGACTGGTGCGTACTGCAATACGTCCATCGTCACCTGCAATACGCGGCGCTATCACGGCCTCCTGGCCGTGCCGGTAGACCAATTCGACGGATACCGCCATCTGCTGCTGAGTTCCCTGGACGAAAGCCTTACCCTCCGCGGCAAGCGTTTCAACCTGGGAATCCACTGTTACGGGGACATTTACGAGCCCCGCGGACACAAGTATATCGTGGACTTCGACGCCGATCCGGTCCCGTGCATCACTTACAAGATCGGCGAGATCGTCTTCCGCAAGAAAATCGTCCTGAATCCGGACGACAACCAGCTGCTTATCGGATATGAGCTGGTGAACGCTCCGGCCAAGGTGAAACTGGAATTGAAGCCTTTCCTCGCTTTCCGAAATGTGCATGCCCTTACCCAGGAAAACGGTGTCGCCCGCACGGACTTCGCTCCCGTGCAGAACGGCGCCGCTTTCAACATGTACGAGGGCTATCCGGACCTGAACCTCCAGGTGTCCACTTCCTCTGCCGCCTTCAAGTCCAATCCCGTCTGGTACAAGGGAATTACCTATTCCGACGAAATGCGCCGCGGCTTCGACTGCCGCGAAGACCTCTTCGTCCCCGGTGCCTTCGAAGTGGAGATGCATTCCGGCGATTCCATCGTATTCTCCGCCGCTGCCGGACAGCCGGTGCCGGCGGCCTCGCTGAAGCGTAAGCTGGCGGCCACCATCGACCGTATCGGCCCCATCACCTCGTTCCACGACCAGCTGGTGCGCCAGACCAAATCCCTGATCCGGGAAGACCGGGGTATCAAGCGCATCGTAGCCGGCTACAGCTGGCTGTATACCGGTCTGCTGCGGGAAACCCTCAATTCCCTGGCCGGCCTCACCCTCTATGGTCAGGACGATCCCAAGCTCTTCGAGGAAATCCTGGACAACCTGATTGCCGCCAACCAGGAGCGCCTGAGCCGCCGTACCACCCAGGTGGAAGCCCCTCTTTTCCTGACAGTTACGTTGCAGCAATATATCGCCTATGGTGCATCGGCCAAGGCCGTCTGGGCAAAATACGGCCCGGTACTCAAGTCCGTGATCGAGAGTTATCTTCCCGGCTGCCGCAACGAGGTAGCCATGCAGCCCAACGGTCTGCTCTGGGCCCAGGTGGACGGCGTCGCCCTCACCTGGATGAACGCCTACATCAACGGACGGGCCGTCACCGAGCGTCCGGGCTATCAGGTAGAGACCAACGCCCTCTGGTACAACGCCCTGTGCTTCGCGCTTGCCAATGAGCGCAAGACCGGCGCTTTCTACCGCAAGTGGGCCCCCGTGAAAGACCTGGTGGAGCAGCATTTCCAGCCCACCTTCTGGAACGCCGAGGTCGGTTTCCTGGCCGATTATGTAGACGGTGCCGGACAGCATCTGGAACTGCGTCCCAACCAGCTCTGGGCCGTTTCGCTGGACTACCGCTGCGTGGATGACGAAGTGATCGGCGAAGTGATGCGCGTGGTCAATTCCGAACTGGTAACCCGCCGCGGCATCCGCTCGCTGAGTCCGCGCGACATCCGCTACAAGGGTGTATACGAAGGCTCCCAGATAGACCGGGACCTGGCCTACCACAACGGCTGCGCCTTCCCGTTCCTGCTGGCCCAGTACTGCTATGCCAGTTTCAACATGATGGGGAAGAACTTCATCAAGCGGGCCGAATGGCTTACCGAAGGCTTCTACGAAGACCTTTCCAAGCACGGTGTGGGCGCCTTCTCGGAACTCTACGACGGAGACCCGCCTCATGAGCCGCACGGCGCCATCTCATCGGCCATGACCACCGCAGCCCTTCTCAATATCAACTGGTTGATGGATAAATTCAGGGAGGAATAAGCTATGAGAGTATTAATGTTCGGCTGGGAGTTCCCTCCCCATATCGCCGGCGGTCTGGGTACTGCTTGCGAAGGTATCGTAAAAGGGCTTGCCTATAACGGCGTGGAGACCCTCTTCGTGATGCCGTCGGCCTCCGGTGACGAAGACCAGAGCGCCACGACCATCATCAACGCCTCCGACGTGGCCGTGGACACCGTCTCGGAAACCGTGGAGGAATATCTGGACAAGGTGAAATTCATCCACATCGGCTCCAACATGGTGCCCTACGCAGACCCCGAGGAATTCGGCCGTCTGGTGGATGAGGAAAAGAAGCGCCAGGTGAAGGACTTCTCCATCAGTTATGGACAGAAGTTCAAGTTCTCCGGCAAGTACGGCGCCAACCTGATGGAAGAGGTCGCCCGTTACGCCATGGTGGGCGGCACCATCGCCCTGCAGCGAAAGGACGATTTCGACGTGATCCACGCCCATGACTGGCTCACCTACTACGCCGGCATCGCCGCCAAGGAACTGACGGGCAAGCCGCTCGTGATCCATGTGCACGCCACCTCCTTCGACCGTGGCAGCGTGGACAACATCGACACGCGCGTTTTCGCCATCGAACGCAAGGGCATGGAAATGGCCGACCGGGTGGTCACCGTTTCCGACCTTACCCGCAATACCGTCATCAACCGGTACGGAATCGACCCCGCCAAGGTGGTCACCGTCCACAATGCCGTAGACTTCAGCGGCCGGGAGAACCTGGTGGTGGAGCGCGGCGTCAAGGAACCCGTGGTCACTTTCCTGGGCCGTATCACGTATCAGAAAGGTCCTGAATACTTCATCGAGGCGGCCGCCAAGGTGCTCAAGCGCACCAAGAACGTCCGTTTTGTGATGGCAGGCAGCGGTGACATGATGAACCGTGCCATCCGGCATGCCGCCCGTCTGGGCATCAGCGACCGTTTCCACTTCACGGGCTTCCTCCGCGGTGCGGATGTGCAGAAGATGTTCGCCCTCTCGGACGTGTACATCATGCCGTCCATCTCGGAGCCTTTCGGCATCTCCCCGCTGGAGGCCATGCGCACCGGCGTCCCGTCCATCATTTCCAAGCAGTCCGGCGCCGCCGAGGTGCTCAAATATGCCTTCAAGGTGGACTTCTGGGATGTGGACGCCATGGCCGACGACATCTACGCCCTCC
>JAFUWW010000005.1 GCA_017471085.1 Bacteroidales bacterium
CCACCGCCCGCGCGCTGATTTCCTATTTTGACCGCACCCAGGACGCAGCGCCCAAGTTTTACAACCTGGCCGGGCGGCGCACTATTAGCCCCGCGGAACTCTTTGCAATTACGGGCGGCCTTGCCGGGGATCGTAACGCCCTGAGCGACGGCAAAGTAGTAGCCGGGCGCCAAAGCGGCTTAAATGTTTACCCGGCTATCATTGTGGAGGGCTAAAGCCGTGACAAGTTTTTCTTTTGAGATCACCTTTGACACCCTGGCCGATAAGCTAAAAAACACCCTGGCCAGCCAGCCGGAGAAAGGCGGAGTTATCGAAATCCAGGTGCGCGGCTTTCGCTGGGTGCAAGTGGCGCACCGGGCACCGGGCCAGCAGCTGGCCAGCAGCTACGAAGAAACGCCAGCCGGGCTAATTGTTACCCGCCGGGAGTATAGCGAATTTATAGCCTATACGGATATATTCAAAGTGCGTGCGCACACATATACGCCGTATAAGTAAAACCCGCTTGCCGGAAAAGAAAATTTTACTACCTTTGCAGAAAGCCGCGCGGAATTGGAGTTTTTGGCCTTGCCTAACTTGTTACACCCTCCTAAACCCGTGCGGTTTTTTGTACCTTTTGGCCCTATTTTGTCCCCCGTTTAATTTTGTCCCTACACAAAGTATTGAAAACCAAAAGGATAAAGAGGATTTTACTCGTTTCCTCTTTAACGTTTAATCGGTTGAAAAATACGTCAGATTTTTCTGTTTCAACCGATAAGTCTCCCTCCCGTGTCCTATCTTTGGGGCATGGGAACTTTTTTATTGACCATTTGTCTCGCCCTCCTGCCCGGGCATCTTTCCTCCTCCGACACCCTCCGCGTCCTGTTCTGGAACCTGGAGAACTTCTTCGACTTCCGGAACGATTCCACCAGCGTCTCCGATGCCGAATTCTCCTCCGCAGGAGACCGGCACTGGACCCGGAAACGCTTCAATGCCAAGTGCAACGCCATCGGAAAAGGCATCCTATGGGCGGGGTCGGCCGAAGGAGGGCTGCCGGATGTGATAGGCCTGGCGGAAGTGGAGAACGGCTTTGTGCTCCGTCGGCTCCTGCAGGCGCCGCCGCTGCGGAAGCTGGATTACCGGGCCGTCCATTTCGACTCGCCCGACAGCCGCGGAATCGACGTGGCCCTGCTTTACCGGAGCTCGCGGCTGACCCTGGAAGAAGCCCTTCCCTGCCATCTGTACCAGGCCGATTTCGTCCTGGCCACCAGGGATATCCTTCTTTGCCGTTTTTCGGGCCGATACGGGCCGTTCTCCGTCCTGGTGAACCATCACCCTTCCAAGTACGGCGGAGCGGCCGTTTCCGAGCCCCGCAGGCGTCTCGCCGTGGAGCGGCTGAAAGCCCTGGCCGATTCCCTGTCGGCCCTCGGAGAAGGGAAAATCATCGCCATGGGCGATTTCAACGACACCCCGGCCAATCCGGTTTATCACCTGCTGGAACCCACCCTGCTTCCCCTTGCCGGAGCGTTGCACCGACAGGGAAAAGGAAGCATCAAATACGACGGGAAATGGGATTTGATCGACCTGTTCTTTGTCTCCGGGGCCTGCCTTCCGGCGGCCATGAAAATCCTGTATATCCCTTTCCTGCAAGTGAAGGACCCTTCCCACGGCGGAACCAAGCCCCTCCGCACCTATTCGGGCCCCCGTTACCTGGGCGGCGTGTCGGACCATTGTCCGGTGTGGCTGGAAATGCCCCTTTCCCCATAACATCGGCCCGGAAGTGTCACAATTGCTGCGAAAATGCTAACTTTGCAGATAAACAACCGATCGAATGAACTACAAATCAATCCTTCTCCCGGCGCTGGCGGCCCTGCTGGCGGCAGCCTGTGAAATGGTCCCGGCGGAACCGCCCCGGGGACTGGAAATCCCGGGTGCAGCGGCACAGGACAACATCGTGGAATACAGGGGCTATGTAACTTCCTACAATACGGAAACCCTCATTCCCAACTGGGTGGCCTACGAACTCACGGCGGAGGAAACCCGCGGAGATGCCACCCGGGACGATAAAATCTTCTCCATGGACCTCTCCTTCAAGGGCCGGCAGGCAAGACGGGAAGACTACACCCGAAGCGGCTGGACCAAAGGCCACATGGCCCCGGCAGGAGACTTTTTCTGGAGCGACGAGGCCATGGCGGAAACCTTCTATTTTCTCAACATCTGCCCGCAGAAAGAAGAGCTGAACAACAAGGACTGGCAGTATCTGGAGAAGCAGGTCCGCCGGTGGGCCAACCAGTACGGCCGCGTCTGGGTGGTTTCCGGGCCGATTGTGGGAGACAACAAGTACGGCACCATCGGCCAGGACCATGTCGTGGTTCCGGATGCCTTCTTCAAGGTGGCGCTGGTGCATGACGGCTTCCGGTACCAGGCGGTAGCCTTCATCATGCAGAACGATGCCAACCGGTACTATCTGGAAAAATGCGCCCTTTCGGTGGATGACCTGGAACTCCTCACCGGCCTGGATTTCTATCCGGCGCTTCCGGACGATGTGGAAGATTTCGTGGAGGCTTCGTACGATCCTTCGGTCTGGGGTCTGCGCCATTAAAAAATAAATCGTTATCTTTGTAGATACGAAAACATAACAACACTAGAATATGAAAACCAAAATCCAGGAAAAATTCAAGTCCCTCTTCGGCGAAGAAGGAGATCTCTACACCTCGGCCGGCCGTATCAACCTGATCGGCGAACATACAGATTATAACGGTGGTTACGTGTTTCCCGGTGCCATCAATTTCGGCATCATGGCCGCCATCAAGCCCAACGGAACCAACAAGGCCAAGGTCTTTGCCATAGACAGGGACGAATACGTGGAATTCTTTGTGGACGAGGAAAGCCTGCCCCAGCAGCTCTGGCCCCGCTATATCTACGGAGTCTGCCGGGAAATCGTCAAGCGCGGCGGCAAGGTGGAGGGTTTCAATGCGGTCTTTGCCGGTGACGTTCCTCTCGGTGCCGGCCTCAGTTCCTCCGCAGCCCTGGAAAGCACCTTCGCCTTCGCCCTGAACGACCTGTTCAACGGCAACAGCATCGAGAAGTTCGAGCTGGCCCGCATCGGCCAGAGCACGGAGCACAATTATTGCGGCGTAAAGTGCGGCATCATGGACCAGTTCGCCTCCATCTTCGGCAAGGAAGGTTCCCTGATGCGCCTCAACTGCAAAACCGGCGAATACAAGTACTTCCCGTTCCATCCCAAGGGCTACCGCGTGGTGCTGATCGACACCTGCGTGAAGCACCTGCTGGCCGACAGTGCCTACAACAAGCGCCGCGAATCCTGCGAAAGGGCCGCGGAAGCCATCCGCAAGAACCACCCGGAGGTGGAATTCCTGTCTGATGCCAAACGCGTCTGGCTGGACGAGGTGCGCGGCGTGATTTCGGAAGAGGATTTCATCCGGGCCGAATATGTGATCGGTGAGGTCCAGCGCGTGCTGGATGTCTGCGACGCCCTGGAAAGAGATGATTATGAGACCGTTGGCGAAATGATGTACCAGACTCACTTCGGCCTCAGCCATCTGTACGAAGTTTCCTGCGAAGAACTGGACTTCCTGAACAAACTGGCCCGCAAGTGCGACGTCACCGGTTCCCGCGTCATGGGCGGCGGCTTCGGCGGCTGCACCATCAACCTGGTGAAGGAAGAGCTGTACGACCGCTTCATCGAGACGGCTGTGGAGAAATTCAACGAGAAATTCGGCCACGAGCCCAAGATCTATAACGTTGTCATCAGCGATGGTGCCCGCAAACTGTAGTCATTGCCAGCGGACTACGCAGGTAGAGACGCTGCAGCTGATCAATACCGCCCTTGACCCCACGCTCAAGTCCCGGGTCAGGGACGGTTCCCTTTTTGTCTGGGAATGTCCCTATTGCGGCACCAGGAACCTCCTGAAATACCAGACCCTTTACCATGATCCCGACACAAAGCTCATGGTCTGGCTGCTGCCGGATGGCCACCAGCCGCCCCGGGAGGTGGAGGAAGCCGTGAAACAGCTGGACGGATACACGCTCCGCAGGGTGCAGGAAGCGGGTGACCTGATCGAGAAAGTAAACATTCACGATGCCACCCTGGAAGACACGGTGATGGAAATGTGCAAATGGGTGACCCGGCGCGAGCTGAGTGCCAAAAACCCCGGCATTCTGGAAGCAAAGATGCGTTTCCTCCGCCTGGAAGGTCCTGACAATGAGATTGTAATGGCTTTCCCGCTGAACGGGCAGATGCAGGTGGTGAATATCGGCTTCAATGTCTATGAAGACGCCCGCGGCATCCTTTCCCGCAATCCGGCCGTCCAGCCGGCTCCCGGTTTCGCGGTAGTGGACGCCTCCTGGCTGGAACAGTTCTTCCGCTAGATGTCGAAGCTGAAAATCATTTCTATGCTGTACGGCTTTTCAAGGCCGGTATCCTTATACCCCGTCCCGCCCAGATAATTGAAGGAAAGGCCGATGGACCCGTCAAACGGGAACATCAGCAGATGGGCGATTTCCGCCGTCAGGTCGATGCCCGCGCTCCACAGGTTCCCGGTTTTGAATCCGGCGAAATCGGCGTGCGGAACAAGCAGGAAGTTCTTGATATAACTGACTACGCCTAGGGAAAGGTCTCCCACATAGACAGGAAGCGCATAATCGGCCGTCACCTTCCATTGGGAGGGGCCTGTCCCGGCCATGAGCGTCCCTGCCGACGCCGGATATCCTCTCGGCGCCAGATGGACGGCATTGTCGATGAAACGGGGTCCGGAATTGCCCCCGAACAGCCGTTGGTACATGCCTGTAAGGCGGAGTCCCTGGGGCAGGACGATGCCGGGCAGGTAGCCGTAGGCATAGGCAAAGACTGCCGGTGTGAAAACATTCGTAAGGCCCGGACGGATCCGGACTCCGGCTTCTGCCCCAATGCCCAGGCGGGGATAGACCCCGTTACTGGCCACCGGCAGCATCCAGTAGCCTCTCAGGCTGGCGGAAAGGCTCTGCATCGGCCTGTTGCCGCCTTCTCCGAACCCGGCGAAATGATAACCGTAAGGCAGGGAAGAAAAGGCATATAGCGGACCTTCCCAGAGAACGGCGTTGGTGGCGAAAGCGTTGTTGGAAACGGTATAGCTCACCCGTGGTATGACTCCCGCCAGCATGCTCCCCTTGTTAAACCGCAGCGGAAGATAGGCCGACAGCTGCATCTGGACGGAAGGGGTGCTTTTGAGATAGGAGGAAGCGGAAGATACGGTCTGACCTGCCTCGTTCGTGCGCCAAAGCTGCCGATGATATTGTCGGGCATGGCTCCCGCCGATGTCAAAGCTGCCCTCGATGACAGGATAAAGTCCTGAGTAAGTGAACTTTCCATGAATGGAGTGCATCCAGGCCTTTCCTCCGTCCGGATCCGGATGGGCGCTGTATCCCACGTAGCCGTTCAGGTTGTCCAGCGTATTTTGGAAAAAGCCGGTAACCCCCAGCGAGGCCGTCTTGTAGGTGAAGTCCAGGCTGCCGGATTCCAGCTGTTCATAGTCTGTGAAAAAGGGAAGCCAGGTGTGGAAGCGGAACCCGTGCAGAATCCGGCTGTATCTTTTCGGGACCGATATCTCCACCTCGGCATCTTCTTCCGGAACGGGTCCCAAGGCCCTTTCCTGGGCCACCAGGGCATCCTCCATGGGGTAAGTGTGCACCTCGTAGAACGAAACGTCTTTGGGAGAAAGCGCTTCCATCGGCGAACGGTACAGCAGCCCTCCCTCCCTGGCCGGAGCAGTAAAATAGAGATATCCGTCCTCTTCATAGACATCGTACAGGCCATACCGGGTCGATGTCAGCTGTGTCAGCCGCCCTTCCTCCGGGTAAAACCGGTAATATTCGTTGACGCCGGTACGGTCCGACACCCACTCCAGATAGTCCGGATCGAAGCCCAGGTTGAAAACCTTCTGGATGACAGGCTCGAAGACCGTGGTCCAGTTCCCGTCGGGGCCGATCCGGTAAATGCCGGTTCCTTTTTCCGAGATGGCCGCGGCAAAAAGAGAGTCCTTCCACCAGGCGGTTTCCGATACCTGCAGGCCGTCGGGGACGGGAATCCGCCTCAGAATGCTTCCGTCGGCCGAATTCAGTACCAGAATCCTGTTTCCGCCGGTGACGGGATACTCCACGGCGGCTACCGTAAGGCCGTCCCCGGAAGGCTGGGGGTTGTACAGCCGCCCTTCCGTCGTAAGGTCGACCGTTTTTTTCTTCCGGATATCGTAATACCGGATGATGGAGCGGTGGGAAAGCTCCCAACGGGGGTCTGGAACTGTTTCCGTCCAATACAGCCGCAGGTTGGCATCATCGTTCCACAGGGAAGTCACACTGGTGTTCATGGGGAAGAGCACCGTTTCTTTTCCGTCTTTGAAGGCCACCAGTTCCACTCCGCGCACACTGCTGCTGCGGATCGTGTAAAGGATTCCCTCCATGAAGATGGCGCCGCTGTAGAAGACAGGAAAACCAGGCTTGCCGGCCAGCTGTTCCTGCGGAATGAACGGGCCGCGGGCTGCGGACTCTTCCTTCCATTGCCTGTCCATATTCTGCAGAATCTCGGAAAACGTTTCCTTAAAGGGCTTTCCAGAGCGCTCGGAGGCCGTTTTCATCATATTCCGCGGCGTGAAACTGAAGGGACGGCGGAGCGAGCGGTTCAGGAAATCGGCCGTGAAAGTGGGATAATCGTAGTAATAGCGCATGCCGGCGATGGTGATGTACCCCAGCGTATAGTAAGAGGGCGTATAATGCTTGTAGGAGCCATAACGCCATCGGTCCCAGGTGCGGAAATCGCCCTGGTCCAGCGCCAGCCGGTAGTAGTCCAGGAAATCGGCCGTCCGGGCCCGTGTGCCGTAGCCGAAGCCGGTTTCCGCCGCCACGGCATCGCCTTCCGCGAGGGCCATGTCCAGATACAGCATGAACGAAACCGGGCTCACCGCCTCCCCGAACAGATAGTTGAAGGGCTTCAGGAAGCCGGAATAGCCCAGTTGCAGCTGGGCCTGGTGCCTGGGTTCGTGGGAGATAAGCTGGATATCCCAGGGCGCGGGATCGCTGGCCGACGGCTCCATTACCGTGTACAGGTTCATGTGGGAGGGGGCCCAGGAGACGGAGCCGTTGGCATATCCGTTATAGGCATGCAGGACGACGGGCATTTTGTGCCACTGAAGACTGCCGGGAGTAAGGCCGATGCTATAGCCGGACGGTTTCCGGAACCGTTCCAGCAGGCGGGCGTAATTTCTGGCGAGAGAATCGGTTCCTTCCGGGTAAATAACCTGATAGTATGGCGTTTCTATGCTGAACCACCTGAGATGTCCCGGATCCGAGCCCGTGGTATAGAACTGTGCCCGGGCCGGAAAGGAGGCCAGGAACAGCAGGCAAAGGACAAAAGCCTTGAATATCAGGTTCTGTTTCATTGTTACAAAGCTACAAAAAAATGCGTATTTTTGCGTCATGAAAAAGACTGTCTGCATCGTGCTCGCCGCCGCTGCCCTCGTATCCTGCGGCGGCAGGGCTGCAAAAAATACCGTACAGCCCGCCAGACGGGCATTTCCGTCCGTGGAAATCCCTGCCATGCTCACGGACGGGGGAGAACGGCTGGATTATATCCTGCGTCATTTCTGGGACCGGTTCACCGATACCACCACCCTGTATCTGTGCGACTCCCTCACGGTCAACGGGGCGTCCCTGGAAGATGCAGAGTCCCAGATGGGGCTCTATGCCACCTTGCTGCAGCAGGCCTCTCCCCAGCTTGGAAAGGCTTCTGTCTCAGCCTTTTTCGACAGGGCGGAAACCTTCGGCCTCCGCTATCCCGGCTCCAATGTGTTCCAGACGCTTTCCGAGTGGTCGCGGAAGTATTTCTACGACCCCAATTCGCCCGTCCGGAACGAGGATTTCTATGGCGTTTATGTGGCCAGGTTAGCGGCCTCCCCCCTCACGGAAGACAGCCTCAAGCCCGGTTACCGGTACGAAGCTGCTCTTTGTGCGCTCAATCCTGTCGGCAGCGTCGCCACGGATTTTGCATTTACGGACACCGCCGGAAAAATCCGCACCCTGCACGGAATCAAGGCCGATTGGACCCTCCTCATTTTCGGTCATCCGGACTGCAACGCCTGCCGGGAGCTGACGCAGATCATGGAATCCAGCAGCGCCATATCGGAGAGGATCGCGTCCGGGGAACTCAAGGTGGTGGATATCTTCATCGACCCGGAAATCGAGGAATGGAAGGCCGGAAAAGCCAATTATCCCGCCACCTGGATCTGCGGATACGACCATACGTTCCAGATCCGGGAAAACCGTCTCTACCACGTGCGCGGCATTCCGTCGCTGTACCTGCTGGACGCCGACAAAAAAATACTCCTGAAGGATGCCCCTCAGGAGATTGTACTGGACATGCTGGAAGCCCTTTAATCAAAGACCCAGATGATGGCCTCTTCATAGACTTCTCCCGGTCTGAGCACCGTGGAGGGGAAGTCCGGCCTGTTGGGCGAATCCGGGCATTTCTGGCATTCGATGGCCACGGCGTCATAGTCTTCATAAGACTTTCCGGTTTTGCCTTCCGGGCAGCCCTTGAGCCAGTTTCCGGTGTATACCTGCACGGCAGGCTGGGTGGTGAGCACCTCCAGGTGGCGTTTGGAAACATCGCCCCAGAGTTCGGCAGCCGTGGTCAGCTGGCCGGGCATGGCGCCGTCGATGAGGAAGCAGTTGTCATAACCCTTTCCGTATTTGAGGGCGGGGAAATCGGCCCCGATGTCCTGGCCGATGGTTTTGGCTTCTACGAAGTCCATGGGCGTTCCGGCCACGTCGGCGGGTTCGCCTTCGGGAATCAGGGTGCTGTCGGTGGGCAGCCACTGCGAAGCGTTCAGTTCCAGTTTATGGTTGAGCACGCTGCCGGACCCGTCGCCGTTGAGGTTGAAATAGACATGGTTGGTAAGGTTGACCACCGTGGGGGCGTCCGTTTCCGCCGTCAGGATGAGTTTGAGGGAATTGTCCTCTCCCCAGGTGTAGTGGGCGATGACTTTCAGGTTGCCCGGATAGCCGGCCTCGCCGTCTTCTGCGAAGTACATGAACTCTACGGAATCACCCTCTATACGGCTGTCCCACACTTGGTTCTGGAAGCCCTGGGGGCCGCCGTGAAGGTGGTTGGGACCGTTGTTTATCGGTAAGGTGTACTCTTTCCCGTCCAGGGTGAACCTGCCCTTGCAGATGCGGTTGGCGAACCGTCCGGGCACCTTGCCGGCGCAGGGACCGTCGCCGAAATAGTCCAGGGGATTCTTGTAGCCCAGCACCACGTCGGCCAGGTTCCCTTCCTTGTCCGGCACTACGATGGAGACGATGGCCGCTCCTACGCTGCCCAGCTGTACATAGGCGCCGGAAGCGTTTTTAAGGGTATACAGGAAAATCTCTTTTCCGTTGGGTGAAGTTCCCCAAAGTTCCTTTTTGATATCCATATCTTTGTGTTTTTGTGTTTCCTTTTCACAAATATAGCAAATTTTATTTGTACATTTGCAACCATGCAACAGTACCTGGACCTTCTCAAACACATCCGCACCCATGGTGTCATGAAGGAAGACCGCACGGGCACGGGCACGCAGAGCGTGTTCGGCTACCAGATGCGTTTCAACCTTCAGGAGGGATTCCCCCTGCTCACCACCAAGAAGGTGCACCTGAAATCCATCATCTACGAACTGCTCTGGTTCCTGGCAGGGGATACCAATATAAAATATCTCCGGGACAACGGCGTCACCATCTGGGATGAATGGGCCGATGAAAATGGAAATCTGGGGCCGGTCTACGGTCATCAGTGGCGCAGCTGGCCCACTCCGGACGGAGGGGTAATCGACCAGATTTCGATGGTTATCGACCAAATTCGCCACAATCCCAACTCCAGAAGGATGCTTGTGACCGCCTGGAACCCCGCCGATGTGGATAAAATGGCCCTTCCTCCCTGCCACTGCCTGTTCCAGTTCTACGTGGCCGGCGGCAAGCTGTCGTGCCAGTTGTACCAGCGCAGCGCCGACGTATTCCTGGGCGTCCCTTTCAACATCGCCTCCTATGCCCTCCTCACCATGATGATCGCCCAGGTCACCGGTCTGGAACCCGGAGAGTTCGTACATACCACCGGCGATACCCACCTTTACAAGAACCATTTCGACCAGGTGGCCCTCCAGCTTTCCCGCCAGCCGCGTCCGCTCCCCACCATGCGGCTGAATCCGGACGTGAAGTCCATCTTCGGTTTCCGGTACGAAGACTTCACCCTGGAAGGATACGACCCCTGGCCTGCCATCAAAGCCCCTGTAGCCGTTTAAGCCTATGGAAAAATGCCTGATAGTCGCCATTGCCGACAACAACGCAATCGGCCGCAAGAACCAGCTCCTGTGGAGCCTTCCGGGAGACATGAAGTACTTCCGTGAAACTACTTCCGGAAATGCCGTCATCATGGGATGGATGACCTACCAGTCCATCGGCCGTCCCCTTCCCAAGCGGAAGAATATTGTGATTTCGCTGTTTCCCTGGCCGGAAGCGCCTGAAAACGTGACGGTTGTAAAGAGCCTGGAAGAGGCGTTCGCCGCTGCCGGGGAAGGTGCCGCCCCGGACGCCAAAGCGTTTGTCATCGGAGGTGCCTATACCTATGCAGAGGCAATGGAAGTGGTTGACACGCTTTATATTACACACGTTCAGGATGCCCCGCAGGACGCCGACGCCTTCTTCCCCGCCATCGACCCGGACATCTGGAAGGCGGCATCCAGGAGCGTGGTCCAGACCGACCCGGCCACCGGCATCCGGTACCAGTTTGTGGTATACCGCCGCAAATAATTGATTTTCAAAACGAACTTGATGACTGGAAAGCGTGAAAACTTTGGCAGCCGGGCGGCTGTCATCATGGCCATGGCAGGCTCTGCCATCGGCCTGGGCAACATTTGGCGGTTCCCCTATCTGGTGGGCCAGAACGGCGGCGCGGCCTTCATTTTCATCTATATTTTCTTCACGCTGATCATCTCCCTCCCCATTTTCCTGGCGGAGTCGGCCATCGGAAGGCGCAGCGGGACCAACAGCCGGGCGGCCATCGCTTCGCTCATCCCCGGGCGGGCAGGGCGTCTGCTGGGGCTGCTTACGGTCATCACCCCCCTCTGGATCGTCTCCTACTATTCCGTGGTGGGCGGCTGGTCGCTGGAATACCTGCTGCAGGCCTGCAAGCTGGAGTTTATCCATACTTCTCCGGAGCAGCTGACCGGGTCGTTCGACGTGTTTATCGCCCGTACCTGGGCTCCGGTGGCCTGCCACCTGGTTTTCCTGCTGGTTACGGTGGTGATTGTGGCGCTGGGCGTGAAGGGCGGCATCGAGAAATTCAGCAAAATCTGCATTCCGCTGTTGTTCCTGCTCATCGTGCTCATCACAGTCTATTCCCTGTCGCTGCCCGGCGCTTCCAAAGGGGTCGAATACCTCGTGAAGCCGGACTTTTCCAAGGTGACGGGGCACACGTTCCTGGATGCCCTGGGGCAGTCTTTCTATTCGCTGTCGCTGGGAATGGGCATCATTCTCACCTATTCGTCTTATGTGAGCAGGGACGAGAACCTGCTGGTGGCCGGAGCGGGCACTTCCATCTGTGACCTGCTGTTCGCCTATCTGGCGGGTTTTGCCATCATGCCGGCCGTCTTTGCCGCCGGAATCGCCCCTGGAAGTGGCCCCGGCCTCATTTTCGACACCATTCCGTACATTTTTTCCCAGATGGGGCAGCAGATGCCGGTGCTCAGTTCCGTGGCTGCCGTCCTGTTCTTCCTCACCATCCTGTTCGCCGCCCTCACTTCTTCCATTTCCCTCGTCGAGGTGGGTGTGGCCTATCTCACGGAGACCCTGAAGATCAGCCGGGCCAAGGCCTGTTTCTGGCTGTTCCTGCTCTGCGGGGGGCTGGGTGTGCTGGCCTCCCTGTCGTTCGGGCCGCTGTCCGGCGTCAAACTGTTCAATCTGTCCCTGTTCGACTTTGCCGACAGCTTCGCTTCCAATGTGCTGCTGGTGGCCGGCGGGGTGCTCTCCGTTATCCTCGCGGGTTGGGTGATGCCCAAGAAAGAAGTCTTTGCAGAACTCACCAACAGGGGAACCAAGCCGCTCAATGTTAAATTGTTCCCGGTGGTCTATTTTCTCCTCCGGTATGTGGCTCCCCTCGGTATCGGAGCCATGATCATCTCTCTTGTACTATGAAACAGCGGGAAAGTTTCGGCAGCCGTGCGGCGGTGATCATGGCCATGGCGGGCTCTGCCATCGGCCTGGGGAATATCTGGCGGTTTCCTTACATCCTTGGCCAGTATGGCGGGGCGGCTTTCATCCTGCTTTATGTCGCGGCCAGCCTGCTGGTTGCCGTCCCTATCTTCTATGCCGAGTCGGTCATCGGCCGCAGAAGCCGCTCCAATGCCTATGGCGCCCTGCGGAAACTGGCTCCCGGCACCCGCTGGCACTGGGCGGGCATCCTCACCATCCTGTCACCCCTGCTCATTCTCAGCTATTACTCCGTGGTGGGCGGCTGGTCGGTCCAGTACCTGTTCAAGTCCCTTTCCTTCGACTTCACCACAGCGGCTCCGGAGGCCGTTTCCGGTTTCTTCGGAACCTTTATTTCCTCCACCTGGCAGCCGCTCCTTTCCCATACCGTTTTCCTGGCCATGGTGGCCGGCATCGTCCTGGGAGGCGTCAAGAAGGGCATCGAGAAGTTCTCCAACATCGCCATGCCGGTGCTGTTCATCCTCATCGTGGCCCTGATCGTTTATTCCCTCACGCTTCCGGGCTCCGCGAAGGGCGTTTCCTACCTGCTCAAGCCGGATTTCTCCAAGCTCAATGCCGATGCCGGCGCGGCGGCGCTGGGACAGGCCTTTTTCTCCCTGTCGCTGGGCGTAGGCACCATCCTCACGTATGCCTCCTATGTGAAGAAGGAGGAAAATCTCATCATTTCCGGCCTCGGAACAGCGGTTTCGGACCTGGTGTTCGCCATGATGGCGGGCTTCGCGGTGATCCCGGCGGTATTCGCCGCAGGCATCGAACCCGGTGCGGGTCCCGGCCTGGTGTTTGAGACCCTGCCGTTCATTTTCAATCAGATGGCGGCGCAGGCGCCGGTGTTCAGTTCCCTCGTGTCCGTCATCTTCTTCGTGGCCATCCTCGCGGCTGCGCTCACATCGGCCATTTCCATGCTGGAGGTGGGCGTGGCGTTCCTGACGGAGGAAAAGGGCATGAAAAGGGTCCCCGCCACCCTTCTGCTGGCGTTTTTCACCTGGCTGGTGGGCATCCTGTGCAGCCTCTCCTTCGGGCCGATGAGCGGGGTCCGTCTCCTGGGACTCACCTTCTTCGACTTCGTAGACCACCTCTGCTCCGACTGGCTCATGCCCATAGGAGGCCTGGTGTTCACCCTTTTCGTAGGCTGGAAAATGCCCAGGGCCGATGTGCACGACGAACTCACCAACGGTGGAACCTGCAACCGCATCCTTTACCGGATTTTCTATTTTTTGATCCGCTACGTGGCCCCCGTGGGCATCGTGACCGTTTTTCTGACCAATCTTTTCTTGTAGTTTTTCCGGTTTTTTCCTAATTTTGGGAAAAACCAGTTACCATGAGAAGAAGTCTGCTTACTCTTGTCGCTTTGTTTTCCGGACTGGCCGCCCTGGCGCAGCCTGCCGGTGCACCCCGCGAAGTCACCATCGCCGGATATACCCTTTCCATCGACCAGTATCTGAAATATCTCGGCCTGCCGGAAGACGACGGCTTCCGCCCTTCCGCCTGGGGAGACCAGGGCAACGGCACCTATATCAACCCCATCCTCTGTGCCGATTATTCCGACCCGGACGCCATCCGTGTGGGAGACCGTTACTACATGGTAGCCAGTGACTTCCACTTCACCGGCATGCAGCTGCTCACCTCGGAGGACCTGGTGAACTGGCGCTTTGTCACGCAAATCTACCGCCGGTTCGACTATCCCGGCTGGGAAGAGAACATGCACTACGGAAACGGCTCCTGGGCCCCTTCCATCCGCTATCACGACGGAACGTTCTATGTCTTTTTCTGCACGCCCAAAGAGGGGCTTTTCATGACATCGGCCCCGGCTCCGGAAGGTCCCTGGTCCAAACTGCTGCTGGTGCATGAAGGCGCCGGCTGGGAAGATCCGTGCCCCTTCTGGGACGAGGACGGCCAGGCCTATCTGGGCCACAGCCTGGTGGGCGCCGGCCCCATCATCCTCCACAAGATGTCCGCGGACGGAACACGCCTGCTGGACGAAGGAGTGGAGGTGTACCGCGGTCCCGTGGCCGAGGGAACCAAGATCCACAAATGGAACGGCCGCTACTACATGAGCATCCCCGAAGGCGGCGTAGGCCAGGGCAACCAGGTGATCCTGCGCTCTTCCAGCCTCTACGGCCCGTACGACAAGAAGGTGGTGCTGGAGAAAGGCTCCACCCGGATCAACGGCCCCCATCAGGGCGCCATCGTCGACGCCCCGGACAGCAGCTGGTGGTTCCTCCACTTCCAGCAGACCCCGGTCCTTGGCCGCGTCGTGCACCTTCAGCCCATGCAATGGGAAGACGACTGGCCGGTGATCGGCGTGGACATCGACCGGAACGGCGTGGGTGAACCCGTGTATGCGTGGGAAATGCCCGCCAATGCCGGAAAGCCTTGCAAGCCAGCTTCTTCCGACACCTTCTCCGGCACAGCGCTGAGCCCTCAGTGGCAGTTCAACCACAACCCGGTGGACGAGGCCTGGTCGCTGGCCGAAAAGCCCGGATACCTCACCCTCCACGCCCTCAAGGCCGATGCCTTCGTCCTGGCAAGGAATACCGTAACGCAGAAACTCATGGGCTATGCCGGCACCGTAACCGCCACCCTGGACCTTTCCGCCATGCAGGAAGGCCAGCGCTGCGGAGTGGCCGCCATGGGCATGATGAACTACGTGCTGGGCATCCGCCAGGAGGGAGGAAAGAAGGTCCTGTACATGGAGGGCCCGGACGGAAAAGATCTCCTCACCCAGCCCTGGAAGGGTTCCAGGGCCGTCCTCGGCTTCAGCTACGATGCCCGGGAGCAGACTTTCCAGTTCCGCTGCAGCGCCGACGGCAAGTCGTTCAGGACGATAGGGGACCCGTTCATCACCCTGTTCGGCAACTGGAAGGGCGCCCGTCCCGCCATCTTCACCTACAACACGCTCAAGGACGGCGGCCGGCTGTTTGTAGACCGCTTCGACTATGTAGAGTAATATCCAACATTTTTTCGTAAATTTGCCCTGATTCAAAAAGATGGATTATGGCAAAGGTGGCGGAGGATACTCCCCTCATCAAACAATATTTCGAAACCAAGGCGCAACACCCGGAAGCCCTGCTGCTGTACCGGGTGGGCGACTTTTATGAGCTGTACTCGGACGACGCCGTGACGGCGGCCAGGGTGCTGGGGCTGGTGCAGACCAAAAAGTCCAACGGAGACAAGGGCCCCATCGCCATGGCCGGCTTTCCCCACCATGCCATTGAGACCTATCTCACCAAGCTGGTCCGCGCCGGCTTCAAGGTGGCTGTCTGCGACCAGCTGGAAGACCCGAAATTCGCCAAGAAACTGGTCAAGCGCGGCGTGACGGAAATCGTCACTCCTGGCATTTCCTTCGGCGAGAACATGCTGGAGCAGAAGGAAAACAACTTCCTCTGCGGCCTGTATTTCGAAAAAGACCTCTGCGGTGCGGCTTTCCTGGACGTTTCCACCGGCCAGTTCCAGGTTACCCAGGGCTCGCTGGAGTACATCGGCACGCTTATGGGCTCTCTCAATCCCAAGGAGCTGGTGCTGCAGCGCGGATACGAAAAAGGCGTCCGCGAGCGCTTCGGAGACTATTACTGCACCACCATCGACGAATGGGCTTTTGTGTACGAGGCCGCCGTGGAGCGCCTCAAACGCCAGCTTGGCGCAGAAAGCCTCAAGGGCTACGGCGTGGAAACCTATCCGCTGGGCATCAGTGCCGCAGGTGCCCTGCTTGTGTACCTGGAGCAGACCCAGCACACCGGGCTCAGGAATATCTGCGCAATCGGCCGGATAGACGAACGGAAGTTCGTGTGGATGGACAAATTCACCCTTCGCAACCTGGAAGTGTTCCAAAGCGCCTCCGGGGCCGACGGAGTCTCGCTGGTGCAGACCCTGGACAAATGCTCGTCTCCCATGGGCGCCCGCCTGCTCAGGAACTGGCTGGCCATGCCCGTGATGGACCGGAAAGAACTGGACCTCCGGTACGACATTGTACAATACTTTGTTGAAAACCAGGAACTTCTGCAGGAAACCCAGGTCGATCTGGGCAAAATGGGAGACCTGGACCGGATTCTCGGCCGGGTGGCCACCGGAAAGGCGCTCCCCCGGGAAGTCATCCAGCTTGGCAGGGGCCTTTCCCTGATGCGTCCCCTCAAAGAGCGGTTCACGGACACGCCCCCCGGCCGCCTGCTCAAAGGGCTGGCCAAGTGCGAGGGAATCCTCTCCGAGATCCAGCGCGTGCTGGCACCGGAACCTGCCGCCCAGCTTGGCAAGGGTCCCGTGATCGCAGAAGGGGTCGATGCCGAACTGGACGATCTGCGCAACCTCTCCGGCAGCGGCCGGGACTACCTCCTGCAAATGCAGCAGCGGGAAGCGGAGCGCACCGGAATCTCCTCGCTGAAAATCGCTTACAACAACGTCTTCGGCTATTACATCGAGGTCCGCAACACCTACAAAGACCAGGTTCCGCCCGAATGGGTGCGCAAACAGACCCTGGTGAACGCGGAACGCTACATCACCGAAGAACTCAAGGAATACGAAGAAAAGATTGTCACGGCGGAAGGCCGTATCTACGATATAGAAACGCGGCTGTATGGGCAGCTGATTGCCCGAATCCAGCAGTGCATAGCCGACATCCAGCGCAACAGCCGCATCCTGGCCCAGGTCGATGTCCTTGCCGGATTTGCCCAGCAGGCGACCGACAGGAACTACTGCCGTCCCCAGATGGACGATTCCCTGGTGCTGGACATCAGGGCCGGCCGCCATCCGGTCATCGAAACCCTCATGCCGCCCGGCGAGCAGTACGTTCCCAACGACGTATACCTGGACTCCGAAAAGCAGCAGATCATCATCCTCACCGGTCCCAACATGGCCGGTAAGAGCGCCCTCCTGCGCCAGACGGCCCTCATCGTCCTGATGGCCCAGACCGGCTCCTTCGTCCCGGCCGACAGCGCCCGCATCGGCTGGTTCGACAAACTCTTCACCCGCGTGGGCGCCACGGACAACATTTCCAGGGGAGAATCGACCTTCATGGTGGAAATGCTGGAAACGGCCATGATCCTGCACAACCTGAGCGCCCGTTCGCTGGTGCTGCTGGACGAAATCGGCCGGGGAACATCCACCTACGACGGCATGTCCATCGCACGGGGCATCGTGGAGTATATCCACGAATACGGAAAAGGCGCCAAGACGCTGTTTGCCACGCATTATCACGAACTGAACGACCTGGAAAACATCTTCCCGCGCGTGAAGAACTTCCATGTGACCGTGAAGGAGGTGGGCAGGGAAGTGATTTTCCTCCGCAAGATCAAGGAGGGCGGCACGGCGCACAGTTTCGGTATCCACGTGGCCCGCATGGCCGGCATGCCCGTACCCGTGCTGGAAAGCGCGGAACGCACGCTGAAGGCGCTGGAGAACAGCCAGGCTCTGGAAAAGGCCGGGGCGCTCACGCCCGTGAAACCGCATACCGTAAAGGAAGGCCGCGTGGAAAGGGACGGCACCATCCAGCTCTCCATGTTCCAGCTGGACGATCCGCTGCTGGAGTCGCTCAGAGACCGTCTCAAGGCCGCCGACCTCAACAATATGACTCCTCTCCAGGCCTTCGACCTGCTCCGGGGCATGAAAGAAGAACTGGGGATATGAAACGGGTGCTGGTCATAGCGTACTATTGGCCGCCGTCCGGAGGTTCGGGGGTGCAGCGGTGGGTGAAATTTGCCAAATACCTGCCTGCAGAAGGCTGGGAGCCGGTTGTCTGGGCTCCGGAGAACGCCGATTATCCTTCTCTGGACCCTTCTTTCGAGAAGGAAGTCCCCTCCGGGGTGGAGGTGCTCCGCGGCCCCATCTGGGAACCTTATTCGGCCTACCGGAAGCTCACCGGCGCCAAAAGCACGCAGGTGACAGAGATCTCTTCCGGTCCCAAAACGTTCAAACAGCGCATGAGCCTCTGGATCCGGGCCAATCTTTTTGTGCCGGATCCCCGTGTGGGCTGGGTCCGTCCCAGCGTGAAACGGCTCAAGGAATACCTCAAAGGCCATCCGGTAGATGCCATCGTCACCACCGGACCTCCGCACTCGGTGCACCTGATCGGCCAGAAACTGCACAAGGCCCTGGGCATTCCCTGGATTCCCGACTTCCGGGACCCGTGGAGCAAAATGTATTACCTGAAGCACCTGCCGATGACCGCCTGCACCTGGCGGAAACTTCGGGGCATGGAAAAATCCGTTCTGGACAGCTGTTCCACCGTGCTCTCCTGCACGCCCCTGATGCAGGAAGACTTCCAGGCCATGACCCGCACGCCGGTGGAAATGATCACCAACGGCTATGATGAAGAAGATTTTGCAGGTCCCGCACCGGAACCGGACGGCTATTTCAATGTAACGCACACCGGACTGTTTGCGGCCGACGGCAACCCGCTGACACTCTGGAAGGTGCTGGGGCAGATGGCCGCCGCGGACCCGGCTTTCCGCGAGAAACTGCGGTTGCGCCTGGTGGGCCGCGTAGACCGGGAAATCCTGGAGGCGATTGCGCAGGAAGGGCTTTCCGGCAACGTGGTGTCGCCCGGCCCCTGCAACCACGCCGAGGCCGTCCGGGAGCAGCGCACTGCCACCCTGCTGCTGCTGCCGCTGCGCAACGACCCCCAGTATCGGCCCATCCTGCCCGGCAAGTTGTTTGAGTACCTCGCCGCCCGACGGCCCGTGCTGGGCATCGGCCAAACCGACGGAGCCATGGCCCGGGTGCTGGCCGATACCGGTGCCGGCATCACGGCCGGTTGGGAAGACGCCGCCGCCATGCGCACTTTCCTGGAGCAGGCCTGGCAGCGGCACTGCTCCGGCGGCGTTCCGGCCACCGCCGGAGAAATCGGCCGCTACTCCCGCCGCGCCACGGCCCGTGCCCTGGCACAATTGTTAGAAACCCTTACGAAATGAAAGAATACTGGAAAAGAATAGCCATCGGAGCGGGCATCGTGGCCCTGTTCCTGGCCCTCAGCTACGGCTTCGTGCCGCAGGTGCTGGAGGGTAAGATCGTGAACCAGAGCGATATCTCCGGGTACATCGGCATGTCCCAGGAGATGAATGAGTGGAACGCCGCACATCCGGACAATCCTACCTACTGGACGGATTCCATGTTCGGCGGCATGCCCACCACGGCCATTTCCACGCAGAACGGCGGCGACTGGACCCAGCCGCTGTACGACCTGCTGCTCACCGGAAAACGGCCGGCCACGTATCTGTTCATCGCGTTGCTGGGGGCGTTCCTGCTGATGCTCGCGTTCGGGGTCAGCTGGCCCGTGGCCGTGGGCGGGGCTGTGGCCATTGCCTTCTGCAGCTATAATTTCCAGATAATCCAGGTGGGTCACAACACCAAGATGCAGGCCATCGCCTTCATGCCCTGGGTGCTGGCTGCGGTTGTGTACACGTATCGGGTGGCAAGAGGGCAGGCCAGGGGCTTTTGTGGAGCATTTGCCCGTACAGGGTCGCAAAGCGAAGCGGAGAAAAAGCCCTTTGCCTGGCCCTCCGTGCTCCTTGGCTCCGCACTTTTTGGCATTGCACTGAGCATGCAAATCAAGGCCAACCATCAGCAAATTACCTACTATCTGGCCATTATCGTGCTGCTGTACGCGCTGGTGGAACTGATACATACCCTCCGGACCAAGGCCTGGAAGCCCTTTATCACGGCCTCGCTCCTGCTGCTGGTACTGGGGAGCGCCGGCATCGCCACCAATGTGAACAAACTGCTGCCGCTGGCCAAATACACGCCTTACACCATGCGCGGCGGATCCGAACTTTCCGGGGAGGGTGCCAACGCCGGCGGCCTGGACCTGGATTATGCCACGGCCTGGAGTTACGGCTGGGAGGAACTTCCCAACCTGATGATTCCCAATTTCAACGGAGGGGCATCGGCCCAGGCGGTGAATCCGGACAAGTCGGAGACCGTGAAACTGCTCCGGCAGGCCGGGCAGAAGAACGTGCGCGAAGCGGCCAGGGCGCTGCCCATGTACTGGGGCCCCCAGCCCTTTACCGCCGGCCCGATGTACATGGGAGCCATCACCATCTTCCTGTTCGTCCTGGGGCTATGCCTGTATAAAGGCCGGGAAAAATGGTGGCTGCTGGCCGCGACCGTCCTGGCCGTCCTGATGGCGCTGGGAAGCCATTTCCTGGCCTTTACCAAGCTGTGTTTCAACGTGCTGCCCCTGTACGACAAATTCCGGACGGTGTCCATGGCGCTGGTGGTGCTGCAGGTGACGCTGCCGGTACTGGGCTTCCTGACGCTGGACCGGCTGGTCAAGGGGGAATACGACCTGAAGACCTTCCGGAAGAAGGGAATCATCGCCTTTGCCGTCACCGGCGGCTTCTGCCTCCTGTGCTGGCTGGTTCCCAGCCTTTTCGGCAGTTTCTCCGGCGCTTCCGACAAAGGTATGCAGGATGTCCTGGTCGATGCCCTGATTGCCGACCGCATCGCCCTGTTCCGCTCCGACGCTATGCGGTCCCTGCTGCTGATTTTCGCCACGGTCGGCCTGATTGTGTGGGCCCTCTCGCCCAAGGGACAGACGGAGCACGCGAAGGCTTTTGCCGGCTACGGCCGGCGGTGGATCGCCGCCGTGGGAATCTGCCTGCTGGTGACCGTCGACCTGTTCTCCGCCGGCAAGCGTTACCTGAATTCCAGCCATTTCATCACGGCCAAGGATTTCAAGGCTCCGTTCGCGGAACGTCCAGTAGACCAGATTATCAAGGCCGACAAAGACCCGCAGTACCGGGTGCTGGACCTTACGGTGAATGTGTTCAATTCTTCGGTTCCGTCGTATCATCACAAGAGTGTGGGCGGCTATTCTCCGGCCAAGCTGCAGCGCTACCAAGACCTGATCGAGCACTATCTCACAGGCGAGATCAACGGGCTCTACAAGCAGCTGAACGAGATGGAAAGTCTGGAGGAAGTATCTGATTACATGGCTGTTTCAACGCCTGTGCTCAATGCCCTGAATACGCGGTACGTTGTACTGGCGGGCGATTATCCCCCGTTGGTGAACGACGGTGCCTACGGCCCCGCCTGGTTCGTGGATTCCGTGGTCAAGGCCTCGTCGGCCGACGAAGAGATCGCTCTCCTGGGCTCCGCCGACCTGCGCCGTCATGCGGTGATCGGCCCGGACTTCACTGTCCCGGCCTCCCTTCAGGATGCAACTCCGGCTTCCCTTCAGGATGCCGCTTCCGTCATCCCCGGCGAGACCGGGGATCTCATCACCCTCACCTCCTACGCCCCCAACGAGCTGCATTACAACTACAAGGCCGCCACGGACCGCCTGGCCGTGTTCAGTGAAATCTACTATCCGGACGGGTGGCACGCCATGGTGGACGGACAGCCCCTGGAGCTCCTCCGGGCCGACTGGACCCTCCGCGCTGCCCTGCTTCCTGCCGGAGAGCATGAAGTGACGATGCATTTTCTGCCGGAGAGCTACCGTACCGGCGCCGCCGTCTCCCGCGCCTCCTCCATTCTGCTCCTCCTCATCACCCTTCTCTCCCTCGCCGGCCTCTTCCTTCCGTTCCGGAAAAAGGAGGTGGAGGCTAACTAGTTGATAGACAGTATACTAAGTGGTGCTCCTGTGTGTCTCCAGACACACAGGAGCACCATCTAATTAGCTGATAAATAAAGGATTAGCCTCCACCTGGGCGGCGGTGATTACACGGCCGATGCCAGTTTGGAAGCCAAGTCCAGGAAGGCCAGGGCGTCCGGGCGGGTGCCCAGGGCGGCAGGCTGGCCTGCATCGCCGCCTTCGCGGATGCTTTGCACCAGGGGAATCTGCCCCAGGAGCGGAATGCCCAGTTCGGCAGCCACCCGGGCGCCGCCGTCCTTGCCGAAGAGATAGTATTTCTCGTCGGGATGCTCGGCCGGGGTGAACCAGGCCATGTTTTCCACGATGCCGTAGATGGTGCGGTTCACGCCGGGGTTCTTGAACATGTCGGCCCCCTTGCGGACATCGGCCAGGGCCACTTCCTGCGGGGTGGTGACGATGAGGGCGCCGGTCATGGGAATGTCGTTGACCAGGGAGATGTGGATGTCGCCGGTTCCCGGGGGCATGTCGATGAGAAGGAAGTCCAGCGGACCCCACTCCACCTGCAGGATCATCTGCTTGAGTGCGCTGCAGGCCATGGGGCCGCGCCAGATGAGCGCCTGTCCCGCCTGGGCGAAATAGCCGATGGACATCCACTTCACATTGTATTTCTCGATGGGGACAAAGAGTTCATGTCCCTCTTCTCCAATCATTTCCGGGCCGATTCCCTCCGTTCCGGTCATCAGAGGCACGGAAGGTCCGTACACGTCGGCATCGGCCAGGCCTACCCGGTACCCCAGGCGCGCCAGCGCGATGGCCAGGTTCACCGCCACGGTGCTCTTGCCCACGCCGCCCTTGCCGGAGGCGATGCCGATGATATGGCCGATTTCCCGCACCTGGTCCAGGCCCAGGTCGTTGACGGAAGATTTCTTGGCGGGCTCCTTGACGATGGTTTTCACCTCCACCTCGGTGCCGCCGGGGGCGTTCCGGTAGATGGCTGCCTGCGCCGCCCCCGTCAGGTAATTCTTGAGCGGATCCGGGCGTTTGGGAAAGGCCAGCGTAACCACAATCCTGCCTTCCGCGATTTCCACGTCGGCCACCATGCCCAGCGATACGATATCCTTGTCTTCCCGGCCGGGATGCTGAACTTCTTCCAGCCACTGTAAAACTAATTTCTGATCCATAAGGCAAAATTAGTCAAAATATAAAAGATTCTTGCTATTTTTGTGAAAACTAACTGTTATGAAACGTATTCTTACCATTCTGGCGGCTCTTGCCATGACCATCACGGCGGCCGCGGACGAGGGCATGTGGCTGCTGCCGCTCCTCAACCAAATGAACAAGAAAGACCTGAAAGCCGCAGGTTGCAGGCTCTCTCCCGAAGAAATCTATTCCATCAACAAGTCTTCGCTGAAAGACGCCATCGTCCAGTTCGGTGGCGGCTGCACCGGAGAGATGATCAGCAACCAGGGCCTGCTGGTGACCAACCACCACTGCGGCTACAGCAGCATCCAGAGCCTTTCCACCGACGAGCACAACTACCTGATGGACGGCTACTGGGCCAAGAACCGCAACGAGGAAATTCCCGCTCCGGGCCTCTCCGTCACCTTCCTCATCTCCATGGAAGACGTGACCTCCGTCATGGAAAAAGCCGATGACAAACGTGCCAAGGAAGCCGAACTCACCGCAGCCGCGGAACAGCTCAACCCCAACTGCCGCGCCGAGGTGGAGTCTTTCTATAACGAGAACGTCTACTACCTGATTGTCTACAAGACCTACCGCGACGTCCGCTTCGTGGCCGCACCGCCGGCATCCATGGGCAAGTTCGGCGGTGAAACCGACAACTGGATGTGGCCCCGCCATACCTGCGACTTCTCCATGTTCCGCGTCTATGCCGACAAGAACAACGAGCCTGCCGCCTACAGCGCCGACAACGTGCCCTACAAGCCTGCCCGCAGCCTGAAGGTGTCCCTGAAAGGCGTGAAGGAAGGCGACTATACCATGATCATGGGCTATCCAGGCAGCACCCAGCGCTACCAGACGGCCACCCAGCTGAACCAGATGATCGCCACCCACCGCATCTCCATCGACGCCCGCACCGTCCGCCAGGACCTGATGTGGGAGGCCATGTGCGCCGACCCGTCCGTCCAGCTCAAGTACGCCAACAAGTACGCCGGCAGCGCCAACGGCTGGAAGAAGTGGCAGGGTGAGGAACTGGCCTTCCAGAACCTCAACATCATCGGCCGGGAAGAGCAGAAAGAGGCCGCCCTCAAGGCCTGGATCGACGCCGATCCCGCCCGCAAGGCCCTCTACGGTGACCCTGTGGCCGATATCGACGCTTATGTGAAGAAGAACGCCGCCGACAACCAGGCCGTCACGCTTCTCTCCGAAGCGCCCAACAATATTGAACTGGTGGGCTTCGCCTCCAATCTGATGAACAATTATGCCCGCCAGCTGCAGCAGCCCGGGGCCGATTCCACCGCCGCCCTCAAGGCCGCCAGGGAGAGCCTCCAGAGAAGGTACAGGGACTATGTGGAAGCCCTGGACCGCAAGGAAGCCGTCGCCCTGCTGGAGTTCTACCGCGACCGGGCCAAACCCGAGGATTATCTGGAAGGCATCTCCGAAGACTTCGCCACCATGGACATTCCCGCCTATGTGCAGGACCTCTTCGACAACAGCGCTTTCACCTCGTATGAAAAGATGCTGTCCACGCCGTCGGACAAGCTCTTTGCCGATCCCGTGTACACCCTGTACGCCAGCGTGATGGGCAGCCTGATGAAGCATTATTCCGCCAGTTACGGCCGTGGCCGCGGCGGCAATGCCGGCGCCAGTGCCGACCAGCAGAAGTACAGCGACGCCCGCAAGCGTTTCACCGCCGCCCTCCTGGAATGGCAGAAAGGCAAGGCCATGTACCCGGATGCCAACTTCACCATGCGTCTGACCTACGGCAACGTGCTGCCTTATTCCCCGAAGGACGGTCTCACCTACCACTATTTCACCACCACCCGCGGCCTGCTGGAGAAAGAGAATCCGGAAGATCCCGAATTCATCCTGCCCGCCGGCGTGAAATCGCTCATCCTCGCCGGTGACTTCGGCCGCTGGGCCGATGCCGACGGCACCCTCCACACCTGTTTCCTCTCCAACAACGACATCACCGGCGGCAACTCCGGTTCTCCGGTGCTGGACGCCAACGGCAACCTCATCGGCCTGGCCTTTGACGGAAACTGGGAGAGCATGAGTTCCGACGTGATGTTCGAGCCCGACCTCCAGCGCTGCATCAACGTAGACATCCGCTATGTTCTCTGGATGGTGGAGAAGTACGGCGGCGCCACCAACATCATCAACGAGATTACGTATGCTAAATAATTAGAAAAGAGTAGGTTCCAACTCTTTTACGTGAAAAGACTTCCGGTGCCAGGGCGTATAGCCGTGGCACCGGATGGCTTCTATGTGCTCCGGGGTGGGGTAGCCCATGTTGCGGTCCCATCCGTACTGGGGGTATTCTGCGGCCAGCTGCCGCATGAAAGCGTCCCGGTAGGTCTTGGCCAGCACCGATGCCGCTGCAATGCTGGCATAGGTGGCGTCTCCATGTACCACGGTGCGGAAATCGTTGAACCCGTACCGGCCGAAGGGGCGGAATTTGTTGCCGTCGACAAGAAGGAAATCCGGCGCGGGCGTGAGCTTCAGCACCGCCCTCTGCATGCCGGTAACGGAGGCCCACAGGATGTTCAGCCGGTCGATTTCATCGGCCTGGACGGCCTCTACGGCCCAGGCGACGGCTTCCTGCTCGATGATGGGGCGGAGTTCTTCCCGGGCCTTTTCGGTCATCTGCTTGGAATCGTTCAGGAGCGGATGGTAAAAGTCCGGCGGGAGGATGACGGCGGCGGCGTAGACGGGCCCTGCCAGCGGGCCCCGGCCGGCCTCGTCGCACCCGGCCTCCAGCCGTCCCGCTTCACAATATGCCTTCAGATTCGGTTTCATTTATAAAGATTCTTCGTCGCTATGCTCCTCAAGATGACAGGTCATTCTGGGCGAAGCGAAGAATCTATGCAAATTTCGCTAACTTTGTGCAAAATATCAATACTATGTCCGGAATCAAAGAAATGCCCGTCTGGAAATGGGCGCTGCTTTTGCTGGCGTCCCTGTTTTTGGCCGTCCTCCTGTATGGGGTTGGCGGAATTCCCCAGTTTATCGTCCCGCTGTGGCTGCGCTGGACGGTAGAGGTGCTTTGTGCCGCCGCCATGCTATGGCTCTATTCGGTCTTTGTAAAGTGGTTCGAAAAGGCCCCGGCCAAGGATTTGCCCCTGAACAGGCTGGCGCCGCATACCGGAGCGGGCCTTCTTGTGGGCGTGGTGTATTTTATCTTGATCGTGGCGGTGATGATGGCGTTCGGCGTTTACCGGATCACCGGCACCGGAAGCGACTTCAAAGGGGTTGCCGATGCGTTTTTCATGTTCCTTATCGTCGCGGTGGGAGAAGAGATTCTCTTCCGGGGCGTGCTGTTCCGCTGGATTGATGAGAAATGGGGGTTCGTGACCGCTCTGGCGGTATCGGCCCTGGTTTTCGGTTTTGCGCATTATTCCAACGACAACAGCTCCCTGTGGGCTGCGGTGGCCATCGCCATCGAGGCGGGGCTGCTCCTGGGAGCGGCTTATAAATGGTCCGGCACGCTGTGGCTCCCTATCGGCATCCACTGGGCCTGGAACTTTTCCCAGGGCAATATTTTCGGCTTCGAAGTGTCCGGGCAGGATGCCGGCGCCTCCCTCATCCTTTCCCAGGTGGACGGCAGCGAATGGCTCACCGGCGGAGCTTTCGGCGCAGAAGCTTCGGTGATTTCCGTAGTGGCGGGGGCTGCCCTGGCCGTCAGGTTCATCTTGAAGACCGTCAGAAAATAGGAAGTCAAATATATTGGATTTGAGCGAAAAATCGTTATATTTGCAGACTGCCTTGAAAAACGCAAAAATAATTAATAATACCCAATGAAAGCTTACACTACTAAAAACATCCGCAACGTTGTCCTTATCGGCGCACCCCGTTCCGGAAAAACCACCCTCTCCGAAGCCATGCTCTTTGAAGGCAAGGTTATCGACCGCCGCGGCTCCGTAGAAGAGAAGAACACCGTGTCCGACAACACTGAGTTCGAGCAGACCAACCAGAAGTCCATCAACGCCACCCCCCTGTACGCAGAGTTCGGCGGCTGCAAGATCAACTTCATCGACGCCCCTGGTTCCGACGATTTCTCCGGCGGCGCCCTTTCTGCTTTCAAGGTGGTTGAGGCTGCCGTGATGGTGATGAACGGTACGGCCGGCATTGAGGTGGGCACCACCCTGTTCGCCCGCTACGCCGACCAGTACAACATCCCCATGGTCATCGCCGTGAACCAGCTGGACCACGACAAGGCCAACTGGGAAGGTGTACGCAACGCCATCGCCGAGGAATTCGGCAAGAAGGCCGTCGTGTGCCAGTTCCCCGTGAACCCGGGCGTGGGCCTGGAAGGCTTTGTGGATGTGATCACCATGAAGTTCTACAATAAGAAGAACGAAGAGCTCGAAATCCCTGCCGCCTATGCCGACGAGGCCGAGGAACTCCGTGCCGAACTCATGGAGAAGGCCGCCGAAGGTTCCGACGAACTGATGGAGAAATTCTTCGAGACCATGGAACTGAGCACCGACGAGATCCGCGAAGGTCTGCGTGCCGGTATCCTCAAGGGCGAAACCATCCCGGTGTTCTGCACCGCCGCCAAGGAGAACGTGGGCGTACGCCGCCTGATGTAATTCATCGTGAACGTGGTTCCTTCACCGGAAGGAAAGAAGGAAGAGACCGTAGACGGTGGCGAGCTCGTATGCGACCCCGCCGGCCCTACCGCCCTGTTCATCTTCAAGACTTCCGTAGAGCAGCACCTCGGTGAGGTTTCCTATTTCAAGGTGATGAGCGGCACCCTCAACGAAGGCGCCGACCTCGTGAACCCCGAAACCGGCAACAGCGAGCGTCTCAGCGCCATCTACGCCGTAGCAGGCGCCAAGAAGGAGAAAGTATCCTCCATCAGCGCCGGCGATATCGGCTGCGTCATGAAGCTCAAGGCCGGCAAGACCGATGTCACCCTGGCCCAGAACGGTGTGGAAGCTGTCAAGCACATGGTATTCCCGGACGCCAAGTACCGCTGCGCCGTGAAGGCGGTGGACAAGAACGACGAGGCCAAGGTAGGCGACGCCCTCAACAAGATTGCCGCCCAGGATCCCACCATCAACGTGGAATACTCCAAGGAACTCCGCCAGACCATCCTCTCCGGTATGGGCGAACAGCACATCAACTATGTGAAGTGGAGAGTGACGAGCGAGTTCAAGCAGAACATCGAACTCTACGCTCCCAAGGTGCCTTACCGCGAGACCATCACCAAGATCGCAACCGCCCAGTACCGTCACAAGAAGCAGTCCGGCGGCGCCGGCCAGTTCGGTGAGGTCCATCTCCTCGTATGCCCTTACGTAGAAGGTCAGGAAGCTCCCAAGAACTTCAAGATCGACGGCAAGGACGTGATCTTCAACTTCAAGAGCCAGGATATCACCGACCTCGAATGGGGCGGCAAGCTGGAATTCTACAACTGC
>JAFUWW010000073.1 GCA_017471085.1 Bacteroidales bacterium
AGAGCCCGACCGCTTCCGCAAAGCCGTGCAGGAATCCCTCCGCCGCCATGTGGCCGCCGTCAACCGCCTCTCAGCCAAAGGCATGTATTTCTTCGACTACGGCAACGCCTTCCTCCTGGAAAGTTCCCGCGCCGGGGCCGACATTCTCAAGGCCGACGGCACCTTCCGCTATCCCTCCTACGTGCAGGACATCATGGGCCCGCTCTATTTCGACTACGGCTTCGGCCCGTTCCGCTGGGTCTGCATGAGCGAGAAATCGGAAGACCTGGCAAAGAGCGACGCCATCGCCATGAAAGTGCTGGGAGAAATCGCCGCCGATGCCCCGGAGGAAATCGCCGGTCAGATGCGCGACAACATCCACTGGATCGAGGAAGCCGGGAAGAACAACCTGGTGGTAGGATCCCAGGCCCGCATCCTCTATGCCGATTGCGAGGGCCGCACCCGGATCGCCCTTGCCTTCAACGAAGCCATCCGCAGCAGCGAAATCTCCGGACCTATCGTCCTGGGACGCGACCATCACGACGTATCCGGCACCGACTCCCCCTTCCGGGAAACCTCCAACATCTATGACGGTTCGCAGTTCTGTGCCGACATGGCCGTGCAGAATGTCATCGGTGACGGATTCCGCGGCGCCACCTGGGTTTCCATCCACAACGGCGGCGGCGTGGGCTGGGGCGAAGTGATCAACGGCGGCTTCGGCATGGTGGTGGACGGCTCGGACGATGCCGCCCGCCACATCCGTGAAATGCTGTTCTGGGACGTGAACAACGGCATCGCCCGCCGCAGCTGGGCCCGGAACGAAGGCGCCCGCTTCGCCATCGAACGGGAAATGGCCCGCACCCCCGGCCTCAAAGTCACCCTCCCCCATCTGGCCGATGACAGTTTAATCAGAAAAACCTTAGCCTAACATGCATCCTATATCCCACGCCCATCTCTCCCTGGAGAGACTGAAAAAGATTATCGACAATCACGAGAAAATCATGCTGTCGCAGGAAGCGACGGCCGCCATCGTCAAGTGCCGCGAATACCTGGACCGCAAAATGGAAGACCTGGACCGTCCCATCTACGGCGTCACCACCGGATTCGGGTCCCTTTACAATGTCTCCATTCCCAAGGAAGACCTCTCCCAGCTGCAGCACAACCTGGTGATGTCGCACGCCTGCGGAGCCGGGGAAAAAGTCCGTCCGGAGATTGTGAAACTGATGCTGCTCCTGAAGGTGCAGAACTTCTCCTACGGCCATTCCGGCGCCCAGCTGAAAACGGTCCAGCGCCTGATCGACATGTTCAATGAGGATATCCTGCCGGTGGTTTACCAGCAGGGTTCCCTGGGCGCATCGGGCGACCTGGCACCGCTGGCCCACCTGAGCCTGCCGCTCATCGGCATGGGTGAAGTCCTTTACAAAGGGAAAATCCGTCCTTCCGCCGAGGTTTGGGCCGAAAAGGGCTGGGAGCCCATCTGCCTGCAGAGCAAGGAAGGGCTGGCCCTGCTGAACGGGACCCAGTTCATGAGCGCACACGCCATCTGGTGCCTGATCAAGAGCATGCGCCTGAGCCAGTGGGCCGACAGGATCGGTGCCATGTCCCTGGATGCCTATGACGGCCGCATCGAACCCTTCCTGCCCCTTACCCACAAACTCCGTCCGCATGTGGGACAAATCCTTACGGGCGAAGCGTTCATGAAGATCCTGGAAGGCAGCGAACTCATCAACCGGCCCAAGGAACATGTGCAGGACCCTTACAGTTTCCGCTGCATCCCGCAGGTGCACGGTGCCGTGAAAGACAACATCCTGTATGTGAAGTCCGTGATTGAGAACGAAATCAATTCCGCCACCGACAATCCAAATGTGTTTCCGGACGAGGACATGGTGATCTCGGCCGGCAACTTCCATGGCGAGCCCATCGCCATCCCCATGGACTCCCTGGCCATCGCCATGAGCGAACTGGCCAGCATTTCAGAACGCCGCACCTACCAGCTTATCCACGGACTCAGGGGCCTTCCCAAGTATCTGGTCACGGAGCCCGGCCTCAACAGCGGCTTTATGATTCCGCAGTACACGGCGGCTTCCATCGTTTCTCAGAACAAGGGCCTGTGCTGGCCGGCGTCCTGCGACTCCATCCCCTCTTCACAGGGGCAGGAAGACCATGTGTCGATGGGGTCCAACGCAGCGACAAAACTTGTGCGCGTGGTGGACAATACGGAAACAGTGCTGGCCATCGAGCTGTTCAACGCGGCCCAGGCCCTGGAATTCCGCAGGCCGCTGAAGTCGTCCCCGGCTCTGGAGCGCATTTTTGCCGATTACCGGAAGGAAGTGCCCTTCGTTGAACGGGACATGTACATGCATCCGCTCATCGAAAAGTCGGTCCAGTTCCTCCACCGGGAAGAATACTTATAAGGTCAGGACAGACAGAATACTCCCTCCCAAGACCATTTGCCCGTACAGGGTCGCGAAGCGACGGTCTTGGAAGGGAGTATTCTGTCCGCCGGTATTACAGGAAAATCTTCCTGAAACAGGGCGTCTGGTACTGGTAGGCCATGCGGGTAAGGTCCCAGCCGGGTTCTGTGAGAATCAGCTTGGCTTGCTTGCCAATGGCGATGGAGCCCGCCTCCCGGGAAAGGCCCATGGCATAGGCGCTGTTCAGTGTGACGGCATTGAAGGCCTCCACGGGCGTGAGCCGCATCCGGATGCAACCCAGGGCCATCACAAAGCGCATGTCGCCGCTGGGGGAAGAACCGGGATTATAGTCCGATGCAAGCGCAACACCCAGCCCCGCCTTCAGGAAGTCCCGGGCCCTGCCATACGGAAGCCCCAGGAAGAAGGACGAGCCGGGCAGCATCGTGGGCATGGCCGGAGCGCCGCGAAGGGCATCGATCTCGGCATCGGTGGTCTGCTCCAGATGGTCTACGGAAAGGGCCCCGCACCGGACGCCCACCTGCACGCCGCCGCTCACGCCCAACTCGTTGGCATGGATTTTCGGCGTAAGGGAGGTGGCTGAAAGAATCCGCTCGGTATCTTCCACCGTGAAGAAGCCTTCGTCACAGAAGACATCCACGAAATCGGCCAGTTTCTCCGCCTCCGGAAGCATGTCCACAACTGCCTGTACATAGGCTTCGTGGGTGTAACCGCGGCCAACCGCATGGGCGCCCAGGAAGGTGCTCTTCACATTGGCCGGGACCGATTCGCGGAGCCGGCGGATTACCCGCAGCATCTTCATCTCGTCTTCCGGATTGAGGCCGTAGCCGGATTTGATTTCCATCGACCCGGTTCCCTTGGCCATCATTTCCTTCACGCGTACAAGGGACTGATGGTAGAGTTCTTCTTCGGAAGTGCGGTGCAGGAGGTCCGACGAGTTCAGGATACCTCCGCCGCGCCTGGCGATCTCTTCATAGGAAAGGCCGTTGATCTTGTCCAGGAATTCCTGGTCCCGGCTGCCGGCATACACCACATGGGTATGACTGTCGCAGAAGGCAGGCATCAGCATACCTCCTTCGGCATCCATTACTTCTCCCGCTTCGGGGGCAGGGTTGCAAGGGGGGCGGTCCGACATGGGGCCGAAACCGGTAATCCGGCCGTTTTCCATCGACAGCCAGGCATCCCTCAGGACGCCGGTCTCCGCCTGGTCGGGACCTTCTTTGCGAAGGACGTGAGCAGGGACGATTCCCACCAGTTCTCCGATATTTGCGATGACTTTTTTCATAGTATCGCAAAGATAGCATTTTAATCGAAGAAACTGCCGGGAAGAGGACGGGAATTGTAACAGGAGGCCATGGATTCCCCATAAGCGCCTGCAGAACGGATGGCGATGAAGTCTCCCCGACGGCATTCGTTCAAGGCAACCCCCTTCCCGAACACGTCGGAACTTTCGCAGATGGGGCCCACCACGTCATAGGCCTGTTCGGGCCGGTCAGACGAAAGGTTCTCGATCCGGTGCATCGCGTGATACAGGGCGGGACGGATGAGGTCGTTCATGCCGGCATCCAGGATGGCGAAGCGGCGGGAAAGGCCTTCCTTCACATACAGCACCCGGGAAATGAGGGTTCCGCAAGGGGCCACGATGCTCCGTCCCAGTTCAAAATGAACGGGCCGGTTCCCCTGAAGATGCCGCTTGAAAGTGTTGAAATAGCCGTTGAAATCGGCCATCGGCAAATGGTTGGGGTGGGCATATTCGATGCCCAGGCCGCCGCCCACGTTCAGGTCCCCCACCGGCAGGCGGAGGCGCTCCAGGCGGGCTGTGATGTCGTTGACGCGGTTGCACAGCGCGGTGAAATCGGACATGTCCAGAATCTGCGAGCCGATATGGAAATGGAGCCCGCGGAAACTGACAGAGGGCAGCTCCAGCGCCCGGCGGATCACCGGTTCCAGCACCCCGTGGTAGATGCCGAATTTGTTCTCGGCCAGGCCGGTAGTAATGCCCGCATGGGTATGGGCGCCGATATCGGGATTCACCCGGAGGCTCACCGGTGCCACTTTTCCCATTTCCGACGCGATGGAGGCAATCACTTCCAGTTCGGCGGCCGATTCCACATTGAACCGGCAGATGCCCTGCTCCAGGGCCAGCCGGATTTCCCAATCGGCCTTTCCCACACCAGCGTACACAATACCGGAAGGGGCGAAGCCGGCATCCAGGACGGCCTGGATTTCTCCGCCGCTTACACAGTCGGCACCGAAGCCCGCCCCGGCGATCCGACGCAGGATTTCCGGATGGCTGTTGGCCTTGACGGCGTAGTGCATCTGCCACGAAGGATGGCTTCGCAACACTTCCCGGACGGTTTCCAAAGTCCGCTGGAGGAGCTGCGTATCATAATAGTAGAAGGGCGTCCGGAGAGCTCCGAAACGCTCCAGCGGGTAGGTTCCCTTGAGCATGTCAGGCAAACAGTTGACGGCTCAGGGCCTGCAGGGTCCGGGCCTTGTCTTCTTCCCGCACCAGCAGGGAGATGTTGTAGTTGCTGCCGCCGTAACTCACCATGCGCACGGGGATGTCCTTCATGCCCGAAAGCACGCGGGACTCGAAGCCCACGTTCTCCCAGTCCATGTCGCCCACTACGCACACGATGCACATGTCCAGGTCGACCGTCACCGTACCGTACTTCTTGAGGTCGTGGACGATCTCGCTGAGGAAGCGCGTATTGTCGATGGTCACCGAAACACCCACCTCGGAGGTGCAGATCATGTCGATGGAGGTGCGGTAGCTCTCGAAAATCTCGAATACCTTGCGCAGGAAACCGTGTGCCAGGAGCATCCGGGAGCTTTTGATCTTGATGGCTACTATATTGTCCTTCGCCGCCACGGCCTTGATGGTGCCGGGCTCGGGGATATTGTCGATGAGGGTCCCCGGGGCCGACGGCTCCAGGGTGTTCAGCAGGCGGACGGGAATGTTGGCGAACTTGGCGGGCTGGATGCAGGTCGGGTGCAGGATCTTGGCCCCGAAATAGGCCAGCTCGGCCGCCTCGTCGAAGTGAAGGTGCCGCACGGCGCGGGTGTTCTCCACCACGCGGGGGTCGTTGTCGTGCATACCGTCGATATCGGTCCAGATCTGGATTTCTTCGGCGTCGATGGCAACGCCCACGAGCGAAGCCGTGTAGTCGCTTCCGCCCCGCTGGAGGTTATCGACCTCTCCGCGGAAATTGCGGCAGATGTAGCCCTGGGTCAGGAACAGGCCGGCCTTTTTCTCAAGCAGCGGGGTCAGGTGGGATTTGATGAAGTCCAGGTCCGGCTCGCCCTGGTCGTCCAGACGCATGAAGTCAAGGGCCGGCAGCAAAGCCACGTCTACACCCTGCTTCTTCAGGTACAGTTCCATCAGCTTGGTGGAAAGGAGTTCGCCCTGGGAGAGGATGATCTTTTCCTGCACCGGGCCGAAGAATTCCCTCGTAAGGGCGGAGACTGCGGCGAAGATGTCGGTGATGTAGGCATCGGCAGTATCGTCCCCGAGCAGTTCTTTGGCGGTTTTCAGGTATTTGGCTTCCAGCCGTTTGAGGGTGTCTTTGGCACCGTCGGCATTGCGGTTGTACAGATACCCGGTTATTTCCACCAGGGTGTTGGTGGTGCCGGACATGGCAGACAGGACTACCAGATTGCAGCCTGCTTCCGTCACCAGGGAGGCCACGTCCCTGATCCTGGCGGCCGATCCTACGGACGTACCGCCGAATTTCATCACTTTCATTCGCTTAGTTCGTTTTGGATGCAAACTTAATAAAATTTTTTCAATATCTTTGCATCCGCTAACAATAAGGGTTATGTCACTCTATATTCCAAAGAATTACAAGAACCTGCTCGGGACTACGGAACAGACCGAGAAAGCCATCAAAGCCGTCAAGGACATGTTCCAGGTGAACCTGAGCGCCCAGCTGGCCCTGCTGCGGGTCACGGCTCCCATGGTGGTGCTGTCCGGAACCGGCATCAACGACGACCTCAACGGCGTGGAGCGGCCGGTGCACTTCCCTATCAAATCCCTGGCCGAACAGCAGGCGGAGGTAGTGCATTCGCTGGCCAAATGGAAGCGTCTCAAGCTGGCGGAACTGGGCATCGCCCCCGGCCGCGGCATCTATACCGACATGAACGCCCTTCGTCCGGACGAAGATCTGGACAACATCCACTCCATCTACGTAGACCAGTGGGACTGGGAAAAGGTGATCCGCGAGGAGGACCGGAACCTGGATTTCCTCAAGAAAACGGTCCGGCGCATCTACGAGGCCGTAAAAGTGACCGAGAACAAACTGTACGTGGAGTTCCCGCAGATTGTTCCCGAGCTTCCGGACGAGATCTTCTTCATCCACTCGGAAGAACTCCGGCAGCGTTACCCCGACCTTACCCCCAAGGAGCGTGAAAACGCGATTGTCCGGGAGCACAAGGCCGTTTTCATCATCGGCATCGGCGGGAAACTCGGCGACGGCACCATCCATGACGGCCGCGCCGCCGACTACGACGACTGGAGCACCTCCACCCCCGACGGGAACGCCGGCCTCAACGGAGACATCCTCCTCTGGAACAACGTTTTAGGAAGCGCCTTCGAAATCTCCAGCATGGGCATCCGGGTCGATGTGACCGCCATGCGCCGCCAGCTCGCAGAGCGGGACCAGGAGTGGAAAGCCGGCCTCTATTTCCACAAGCGCCTGCTTGCCGGCGAACTTCCGCAGACCATCGGCGGCGGTATCGGCCAGTCCCGCCTGTGCATGTTCCTGCTCCGGAAAGCGCACATCGGCGAAATCCAAAGTGCCATCTGGCCGGAGGACATGCGCACAAAATGCAAGGCCGCAGGTATAGATTTAGTGTAAATAATTTTGGTATTTTAAGAAAAAGTCGTAAATTTGCGGTCCAATCTTCTGGATGTAGCGCAGTTGGTAGCGCACCTGGTTA
>JAFUWW010000074.1 GCA_017471085.1 Bacteroidales bacterium
TACTTTTAAGAAAAATCAAAGATGTATGCCGGCCCAGGTGGCCGTTTGAAAGATATTGCAATACAGAAAGAAGAAATGGCCATCCTGTTTTTTTTGTAAAAAACTATTTTTGTCAGTACACGTCCCGATTAATCCATAATTAAATCTTATATGCAAGCAAGTCGGTTCTTCCTTTCTCTTTTTGCCGCAGGAGTCTTTGTGGCAGGTTGTGCCTCCCGGCCATCCCTCGAGCAGAATTTCCGTGAGCCTCCGGTATCGGCCAAGCCGCACACTTGGTGGCACTGGATGAACGGTAATGTTACCAAGGCAGGCATCAAGGCCGACCTGGAAGCCATGGCTGCCGCCGGAGTAGGCGGCGTTCAGTGCTTCAATGTCGGACAGATGTCGCGCGGTCCGGTGGATTATGCCTCGGACCGGTGGTACGACCTCACCAATTATGCCATCCGCACGGCAGACAGCCTCGGGATGGAATTCACCATGCATAACTGTCCGGGCTGGTCTTCCTCCGGCGGTTTCTGGATCACACCTGAACAGGCGGGGAAGCAGCTGTCCTGGAGCCAGGCCTACGTAAAGGGCGGCACCAGGATTGAAATGGATCTCCCAGAGCCGCTCCGGACCCTGGACCGTTACTGGGACGAAATCCTGCTTGCATGGCCTTCCACCCAGGATGAGGCCTTGGTGGAAAACTATCTGAAAACCGCCAGGCTGGATGGAAAACAGGTCGATCCCGCCCTTATCTCCATGAACAGCGGTCAGGAACTCCGGGTCTCCAGGGAATTGGTGCTGGAGTTCTCCGAGCCGGTCACGGCGCAGACGTTCAACGGAATTGTACTCAATGACCTTACGGAGGCCGATCTTCGCCTGGACAATTCCCGGAGAATGGGCGGCGGGGCAGGTGCCAAGGGGCCCAATGTGACCCTCTATGCATCGGCCGACGGAAAAACATGGAAAGAGGTGAAGAATCTTTCCCTCCTGCGCGAGTCCGTTTCTTTCGCCAGTTTCCCTCCTGTGACATTCCGCTTTGCGAAACTCACCTTCGGCCGGGATGCAACCGTCAGGGGCATCCAGCTGTCCGGCGCCCCCATGAATGAGAACTTCCTGAGAAAGGCCGATTTCGAAATGAACGCCGGCGGCAGGATGTTCTTCCCCGGAATGGTGCAGCCGGAGCCTGTCCCCGTGGATCTTCCGGAGCAGTACCGGATCGATCCCGCCAGCGTAATCGACTTGTCGGCTCACATGGACAAGGACGGCCACCTGGTGTGGGATGCCCCAGAAGGGGACTGGACCATCCTTCGGCTCGGCTATGTCCCCGTAGACCGTTATACCAAGGCGGGCTCCGATTCCGGCGCCGGCCTGGAAATCGACAAATACAGTCGGGAAGCCCTTGCTTTCCACTGGGACTTCCTGATGCCGCGCCTGCTGGAAAACCTCAGGGCCAATGCCAAAAATGTAGCTTCCGGCATCCTGATCGACAGCTATGAGGTGGGCAATTCCAACTGGACCCCTCTGATGCAGGAAGAATTCTCCGGCCGCCGTGGCTACGAAATGGCCGCCTATCTGCCCGCCCTCATCGGCAAATATGTGGGGACGGAAGAAACCACCGAGCGCTTCATGTGGGATTTTCGCCGCACCTGCGCCGATCTGTTTGCCGACAACTACATGACCTACATGGGCGAGCTCTGCCATGAGAACGGGCTGATCCTCTACAATGAGCCCTACAATACCAGCGTCTTCGACGAACTGCAGGCCGGCGGCCGGGCCGATATCCCCATGGGCGAGTTCTGGTCCCATGCTCCGCAGGCTTCCAATACCATCAAGGAGGCGGCTTCCATCGCCCATGTCTATGGGAAACGTGTGAACGGCAACCAGGTGGTCGGCGCCGAATCATTTACCGCCGTCCATCCCAATGCCGCATACCAGAATTTCCCGTTCTCCCTCAAGGTGCAGGGCGACTGGGCCTGGACCCAGGGCCTGAACCGGTTCATCTTCCACCGCTTTATCCATGAGCCCAACACCCATGTCCCCCTGGGTATGTCCATGGGATCCATCGGCTTCCATTTCGACCGCAACAACACCTGGTTCCCGGAAGCGCGGCAGTGGCTCACCTATGCCGCCCGGGCGCAGTACATGCTGCAGCAGGGCACGATTGTGGCCGATGCTCTGTACCTGATTAACGAAGATGTGCCCATCAACGGCCGCCCGGACTGGACCGGAGTGCTTCCTGCAGGCTATTGGGGCGATGTCGTGAATGCCGACGGATTCCTGAACCAGCTGAAGGTGAATGGCTCCAAACTCACCGGCCCGGAGGGCGTGGATTACAGCGTATTGGTGCTGCAGAATGTCCGCGGCCGTGTCATGAGCATTGAGGTGCTTCGCAAGCTGGACCAGTATGTAAGTGCAGGCGGTTCTATCTGTGGTTTCGCCCCTGTCCGCACCCCCGGCATCGTCTCCGACGAGGTGAACAAAGAGTTCTCCGCCCTCGTGGAGAAGCTGTGGGGCGGTGTAAAGCCGGGTGGCCGCAAGCAAGTGGGGAAGGGTTTCGTGTATGCGTCCGCCACTGCCGCTCCCGCTTTGGAATCTCTGGGCATCGTCCCGGATGTGGAGTATTCCTATGCCGAAGACGCACCGTTGGGATTCATCCACCGGCAGGCACAGGAAGCCGAAATCTATTTCCTGGCCAACCATCGCCGCACTCCGGAAAACGTGGTGGTGACCTTCCGTGTCGATGGCCTTCGGCCTGAACTATGGAATGCCGATACGGGCGACATCACTCCGCTGGATCTCTATGACGTGCTTCCGGACGGCCGGGTGAAGGTGGATATTCCTTTCGATCCTACAGGTTCCTGGTTTGTGGTGTTCCGGGAGAAGGCTGCCGGAAATCACCGGAAGAGCATTTCAAAAGACGGCGTTCCGGCCCTCCGTACAGCCGGTTACACGACCAGGAAAGGCGGCTCCTATCCCGAACTTGCAGACAATTTCACCATCCTTGCCTGGCTGCGTCCGGAAAACAACAGCTCGGTCCAGTCCGTCACAGGCCGTGGCCCGGTGGTGTCCTGGAACGGGTTCTCTTCCTCCTATCCCACTTATCCCGGTGAGGGAGAGGCCCTTTATGGGAAAGGACATGCCACTGTGGGTTTGAATGTGTCGAGAACCGGTGTGGCGGTCATGGAACGGTCGGCCGGAGCTCCGGCTTGCGTGGCATCCTACGACGGCAGGATCGGCAGCTGGAACCATATTGCCGTGGTTTACCGGAACGGCATTCCTTCCCTGTACATTAACGGAGAACTCAAATATACGGGAAAAGCCAGCGGGTTCAAGGTGCACCCTTCCTGGAAAGATGTCCCCGTACACGATGAGACCCATTTCTTCGACGGAACCGTAGGGGAGTACAGGATTCTGGCCGAAGCCATCTCCCCCGAGGAAGTGCGTGCCGCCTGTGCCAAGGGTGTACCTTCCGTCCCGAACCAAGTCCCGGAAGTACAATATGCTCCGGAAGGCGGCTACCTGTTCTTCGAAGACGGTACATATACGCTTGAAGGATCCTCTGGATCCGAGACCGTAAAGGTGGAAGGTGTCGGAATCGCCAAAGACCTCACCGGTGAAAGCTGGAAGGTGTCTTTCCCGGAAGGCAGGGGCGCTCCCGCTCAGATTACGCTTGACGGCCTGATGCCGTTGCAGGAGCATCCGGAAGACGGCGTGAGGTATTTCTCCGGCACGGCCGTTTATTCGGTCGGTTTCGACCTTCCGGCAGAAACGATGGAAGGCAAGCGGCTGTTCCTGGACCTGGGGCAGGTCTATAACCTGGCCCGCGTGAAACTGAATGGAAAGGATCTGGGCGTTCTGTGGAAACTTCCTTTCAGCCTGGATATCACCGGCGCAGTCCGGGCAGGAGCCAATGACCTGACCGTGGAAGTGACGAATCTCTGGACCAACCGGCTCATCGGCGATGAACAGGTTCCGTCGGTCTACAGCTATGGCCAGATGGGAACCATCAGCCAGCTTCCGGAATGGTATGTGAACAACCAGCCCAAACCCGAAGACGGAAGGGTCTCGTTCTCCGTAGTGAAGCTTTTCGAGGCCGATGATCCGCTGTACGATTCCGGTCTGGCGGGCCCGGTGGTCGTCCGGACAGCCGTCAAATATTGACCGGCAGGAGTCTTTTCTAAAAGAATTGCTTGTATTCTTGAAGAAAATGTGATGGGAATTGGAGCGTGAATGACTATCTTTGCAACAACAGAAACAAAACTTTGAATATGGGTAATATTTCAAGACGTGATGCCCTCAAATGGA
>JAFUWW010000075.1 GCA_017471085.1 Bacteroidales bacterium
CGTCCGGACTTTGGTCACGCCTGCGGCCTGAGTTTCTTCGCTGAAGCGTTTCTGGCCGAGGTGGTAGTATTTGAGTGCGTCGCCGCTGCGCATGTAGTTCTTGCGGATTTCAGCGGGGATTTTCGGGGTTTTGTCTTTGAAAAGGCGGTCGAGGTCGGCTTTCTTGTAGTAGACGAAGACGCCGGTGCGGGTGCCCTCAAGGCCTGCCGCCTTTACTTTGTCGTAGAAGGTTTGCTGGCCGAGGTGATAGTGTTTCTTGGCCTGGTCTACGGTGAGGTAGTTCTTTTCTATGTCGCCTTGGAAAAGGCGGCTGCGGTCCCATTCTTTCTTGGAAATCAGGAGTAGGCGTCCGTCCCGCTGGACAGGAATCTTCTTTTCGCGGACGTAGGCAGAGATGTATTTGCGCGTGATTCCTTCGCTCTGCATCAGATCCTCCGCGTTGTACCAGTCTTCCTTATTATATACGGGCTTGGGCTTGAACATCCGGTCCACTTCCTTTTTGGGGTAGAAGGCTTTGCCTTTGATGATGCGCGGGCGAAAGCCTTCTTCTTTCATTCGTCGCATCAGCCAGGATTCGGAGATGTTGTACTTCTGCAGGACCTCCGCCTTGGAAATGAGTACGGACCAGTCGCCTTTGATGGGTTGAGGCTGGATATGGCTGTCGGCCGTGAGCTGCTCAATGGGGATGCGGACGGTGCGGGATGAGACTTTGAGCGGCGTGAGTTCTCCGGCATTGATGCGGGCGTACAGGGTAGGGCGGCTTACACCGAGGAACCGGGCGGCTTCGGTTATCGAGAGATGCGACTTGCCTCCGAAGGTCTCGCGGGCAGCCATCGTCTCTATTTCGGCCTTGCGTGCCTGCTTGCGCTGGCGCTTAAGGCGCATGTTGTATGTGTTGCGGCAGGTTTCATTGCAGTACCTCTGCCTCGGATTTTCCGGGGTAAAGGGGTTTCCGCAGCCTGAGCAGGTTTTCATTGCAATGTGCATACTTTTTACAACGATTAGGCGGTTATGAGGTGCGAGACCTCAAATCTTCCATTCTTGACCGCTGATTGGGTACAAGTTTGTAAATCTACGTAAATCTATGTCAAGGTACGGTATTCGGCCGGTGACCCTCTAAACCTTGAACCACGCGTGGTTCAAATGTGGTTCAAATATAGCAAAAATATCCCGAATTAGACCAAATTATTCGGGAAAAGTTTTCAACATATTTCAGTTGATTATGTGAGAGTTATGCCCTTTTGTACGGAGTGTGTCGAGGGTGTTTCGGTGTACTTATTTTCCGATGCAATGATTCCTGAAAATATTGTGCAGAATCTCTTCCGGGTCCAGGAGGTCGGTGCCCAGGATGGCGTTGATGCCGAAGAGGGCGCGGCGGAGGTCTTCGGCGACGAGGTCTGAGGGAATGCCGGAGGAGAGGGAAACGGCACAATCCTGCAGGGCGGAAGAGGCTTGGCGAAGGGCTTCGAGGTGCCGCACATTGGTCACGAAAACGGCATCTTCCGCGGGGATCAGGTCTTTTTCGACAGAAACAAGGGCCGATTTCAAGGCAGAGAGGCCCTCGCCGGTTTTTGCCGAAATATTTAAAACAACAGCTTCACAACCAACAGAAGAAACAAAATTGTTAATTGATATAACATTTTTGTTAACAACCTCCAGGCCCACAAAATCGACCTTATTCAGAAGCAAAAACAGTTTCTGCGAGGAGAAATCGACCTTGGACAAAACAAGCTTCAGCTGGGACAGCAAATCACTTTCCGAAGCGCTGGCATCCAGCATGGCAAGGACGATTTCCGCTTCCGACAGTTTCCGGAAAGTGCGGTCGATGCCGATGCGCTCGATGGTATCGGACGATTCCCGGATACCGGCCGTATCGATGAAACGGAACAGGATGCCCTCCAGGTTCAGCACCTCTTCAATGGTATCGCGCGTAGTGCCGGCGATGTCCGACACGATGGCCCGGTCTTCTCCGAGCAAAGCATTCAGGAGGGTACTTTTGCCGGCATTGGCCGCACCGACAATGGCGACAGGAACACCGTTCTTGATCATATTGCCCAAACGGAACGATGCTGCCAGCCGGTCAACATGCATCTGTGTGGTACGCAAGAGCGAAATCAGCTTCTCCCGGTCGGCGAATTCTACATCCTCCTCGGAAAAATCGAGTTCGAGTTCAAGCAGGGAAGCCATTTCCAGCAACTCGGCTCGGAGAGAGGCCAGCTCGGCCGAAAAACTGCCCTTGAGCTGATTCATGGCCACCCGGTGCGAAGCAGCGGTCGTGGACGAAATCACGTCCGCCACGGCCTCTGCCTGAGCCAGGTCCATTTTCCCGTTCAGGTAAGCCCTGCGAGTGAACTCCCCGGGGTCCGCAAACCGGGCTCCGGCGCCCAGCAGCAGCTGCACCAGCTCCGAGACAATATAGGCCGATGCATGCGTGGAAATCTCTGCCGAATCTTCTCCCGTGTAACTGTGAGGAGCACGGAAGATGGATACCAACACCTCGTCCAGCAAGGGGCCGCCGGGCTGGAAAACTTCTCCGAAATGAATGGTATAAGCATCGGAGTCAGAAGCGCTTCCTGACTTCAACTTAACCACCGCATCAACTATGGAAAAAGTATCCGGTCCGCTGATGCGTACAATGGAAATTGCTCCGGTCCCAGGGATGGTGGCCGGAGCAACGATGGTATCCTGATAGAGATTCTTCACTTCGTTCAGAATGACAAGGGGTTGATCAAAATAGCATTAATCGTACCGTCCGAACTTGGACATATTGTCGATCAGGTCCTTGTTGGTCTTGAATTCGTCCATGTGCTGCTGCATCCAGGTCATGGCCTCTACGGGGTTCATGTCGGCCAGCAGTTTTCTGAGAATCCAGATACGGTTGTTGGTATAAGGATCGTAGAGCAGGTCGTCGCGGCGGGTAGAGGAGAGGACCAGGTTGACGGCGGGGAAGATGCGCTTGTTGGAAAGGTTGCGGTCCAGCTGGAGTTCCATGTTGCCGGTTCCTTTGAATTCCTCGAAGATCACATCGTCCATCTTGGATCCGGTTTCTGTCAAGGCCGTGGCAAGGATGGTGAGGGAACCGCCGTTTTCGATATTTCTGGCTGCGCCGAAGAAACGCTTGGGCTTCTGGAGGGCATTGGCATCCACACCGCCGGTAAGCACCTTGCCGGAAGCCGGCTGGACGGTATTGTACGCACGTGCAAGGCGGGTGATGGAGTCCAGCAGGATCACCACGTCATGTCCGCACTCAACCAGGCGGCGGGCCTTGTCCAGGACCATGTTGGCCACTTTCACGTGATGCTCGGCCGGTTCGTCGAAGGTGGAGGCGACCACCTCTGCCTTGACGCTTCGCTGCATGTCCGTCACTTCCTCCGGACGCTCATCCACCAGCAGGATAATCTCGTATACTTCGGGATGATTGTCGGCGATGGCATTGGCTATAGCCTTGAGGAGCATGGTCTTACCCGTCTTGGGCTGGGCCACGATAAGGCCGCGCTGTCCCTTGCCGATCGGAGTAAACATATCCACAACCCGGATGGAAGGGTCTTTCTCGTGGCCATGACCGAGGAGATTGAATTTCTCCGTAGGGAAGAGGGGAGTGAGGAAGTCGAACGGAACCCTGTCGCGGACGAAATCCGGTGTACGGCCGTTGATATACTGAATTTTGACCAGCGGGAAATATTTATCTCCTTCGCGCGGAGGACGGATTTCACCGGTGACGGTATCGCCGTTCTTGAGCGCATTCTGTTTGATCTGCTGCTGGGAAACGTAGATATCGTCCGGAGAGTTCAGGTAATTATAGTCCGAGGAACGGAGGAAACCATATCCGTCCGGCATAATTTCCAGCACACCGGTGGCCACCACGGAGCCCTCGAATTCAATTCTGGGTTTCTGCGGCTGCTGTTGCTGCTGTTGTTGCTGCTGGCGCTGCTGCTGTTTGCGGGACTGCTGTCTCTCCTGCTGCTGGGCCGTATCTGATTTAAGATCGTCAAACAGATTGTGGATGAACTGCTTGCCGTCTACGGCAGGAGCAGTTTCCTCTGCGGGAGCGGGCGTTTCTGCCTTTGCCTCCTCCGGTTTCACTTCAGGTTCAGCGGCGGCAGGGGCTGCCTGCTCCGCCTTGGGCTTGCGGCCTCTTTTCCGGTTGGCCTTGGGGGTATCCGTAGCGGGAGATTCCGCCTTTGCAGCCTGGGCCGGCTGTTCCACTTTCTGCTCTGCAGCCGGTGCTGCCGGAGTATCTTCTTTTGAAGCAGGGGCAGGCTGCTGCTTTTTCTTGCGACCGGCACCCTTCTTTTCCGTAGCGGCGGCAGGCTCTTTGACCGCAGGCTTATCGTCGGCCTTCTCCGCAGCGGGGACGGATTTTTCGGGCTGTTTTGATGCGGCATCCTTGCGGGGACGGCCACGTTTTTTAGGCTTGTTTTCCACGGGAGCGGCAGGCTTCTGCGACTCGATCACGGCTTCCGTATCCAAGATGGCGAAACCGAGTGCCGAACGGTCCATCTTCTTGGCTCCTTTAATCTCTAAAGATTCTGCAATAGTCCTGAGCTGCTCTTCGCTCATTCCATTGAGTTCAAGTAAACTATGGGGCATAATTAAGATATAAATGCGATAAAAGAGAGTATTCCGACCGGAATACAATGCAAAGATACAAATTATTTTCAATATGCCAAAATCTGCCCGAAGAACGTTACCTGAGCATATTGTCCATGTAGGATTCGCTCTTCTTGAAGCGGAGCAAGTCGGCCAGGGCCGATGCATTTGCGGCGATGCGGAAGCTGTACGACTTGAACTGGCCCATAGGCACCCAGGAGAAGGCGATGTTGAAGCAGTGAAGATCGTAGGTGGCGCTGATCTGCGTCGTGGTAAGCTGCATGGCCATGATATCGAAACCACTGGTCACCTGGATGCTCATCCGGGGCGTCAGCTTCAGGTTTCCGCTCATGCTGAGGGTCTGCGTGATCCGCTTGTTCTCCAGCAAAGTCTTGGTGGCAGCTTGATAAGAATAAGACTTGTTATAGCTCAGCGAATAACTGAAATTGACGGACCAGGGGGCGCTCGGATTCATATAATACACATATCCGCCAGGGATATATTCGCCCGTAATGGGGTGATAATAAATCCGCTGGTAGGAATTGGCATCCGAGGAGCCTCCGGATCCCGATCCCGAACCCGATCCGCCGGAAGACTTGGTTCCGTCATTGCCGTTGATGGCGCCTTTTCCGTTAAAGCCGATGGAAGCGGACAGCGAGGCATTGGTCAACCGCGCAGGCACGCCGGTGGCGACAATGTTGAACTTATTGATTTTCCGTCCCTGCTCGTCGATGGCGTAAGGGTCGAAATTCAAGTTTCCGCTGAGATTCAGCTTGTTCTTCAAAATGTCGATATTGGTCGACATGGTGATGCCGATATTCTGCATCCGCAGGGAATCGGCCAGGAAATTATAACTGGTGTTCAGGTTCAGCTGGTCCAGCAGCTTCACCTTCTTGGAGCCGGTGCCTGTCGTATCGGCCCTGTCGCGGACCTTGGCTTCCAGGTTGTTGCCGATGGTGATGGACATGGTGCCGCTCTTGCCCCTGCCGGGAGGCGCCGCGTTGTTGTGGTTGCCGTTCAGCGAATAAATGTTGTACCACGTTTCCTTATGGTAGGATCCGTTCTTGTCGTAATAAGGCTCCAGCGTACGCCAGCCGTTGAAAGAGGTACCCTTTTCCGGCGAGAAACTGAGCGAGATGGAAGGGGTAATCACATGCCGGATGGCCTGCACCGCCCGGTGCTTTCCGAAGTTGAACATTCCGTACACCCGCGTAGACATGGACATGCTTCCGGAATACGTGTGGGTCATGCCGAAATGGTTGAAAGCAGTGCCGGGGTCCGTCACCACTTTCTGCGCCCATACCGGGTTGCCCTCACTGTCCGTAACCATGACGGGATTGCCGTCCTTGTCCACTTCGTTCTCCAGATACTGCTTTCCGCTGGAGAACATCCAGTTCATGCCATAATTGACGCTGGGCGTCACATTGATATAATTGAAAAGCGTAAAACTGGGAAGGCCGATCTGGAAAGTGTGCGTCATGCCGCTGGTCATCCTGTCCAGCGCCTTGATGCCCAGCGAATCACCCATTTCCTTGGCTCTGAACACGTTGCCGTTGGCATCCACGAGCATCTGATGGGTTCCGTCGGCATTCATCACGAAGTCCTGCATGTCCCTCAGTTTGAAACTGATTCTATTCTGGAGGGAAGTGGAATAACCGAAGGAAATCTTTTCGTAGGCCTTCTCCTTGCCTACACGGTTCTTTTGCTTGAAGGGGTAGAAGCGCGTAACGGAGAAGGTGATGTTCGGCAGGGTGAACGAGTAGCTGGAGTCCCTGGAATTCTGGTTGTGAAGGGCGTTCACGCTCAAGTTGAACTTACCGTTCCAGTTCCTGGAATAGGAAATGGACGAATTGACCTGATTCTGCTGGGCCTCCGTCACGGAATGGGCATTGTAACGGTTGTTGGACGGGCTGGAGAAGTTGACCGAAGCGCTGAACGACGTTCCCGGATGAGCCTTTGAGTCCTGCATATGGGACCATCTGAAACCGAAGTTCCGGGACTGGACAAAGTCCGTGCTCCCTTTCTCGCCGGTCTGGTCATTCGAGAAGGTGAGGGCCAGCGAGCCGTTGAACTTGTAATTGACTTTGTAGCGGGAATTCAGGTCCACCGCCCAGGAACCGAGCGTATAGTAGTCTCCCGTAAGGGAAAGATCCAGATAATCGCCGATGACGAAGTACATGCCGGCATCCCTCATGTAGAAGCCGCGGGCCTGCTCCTCGCCGAAAGTAGGCATCAGGAGACCTGTTGCACGGGTTGGCTTCTCGGGGACGAAACCAAATGGCAGGCCGATGGGAACGGGAACCCCGGCAACCACGGGCCAGGCCGGACCGAAAACGGTCTTCTGCGAAGGCTTGGTGACCACTTTGGCCATACTGAGCCGCAGATAATAATGGGGTTCTTCCAGGTCACAGACCGTGTACATACCGTTTTCCATATTGATGGACTGGTCCGGCATCATCTTGATTTTCTGCCCCTGGAGGATACCCTCCGCCTCCTTGGTCACCATGTTGGTGATGCGGGCCTTGCGGGTGTCGAAGTTATAGTAGACCTCGTCCATCTTGTAACTTTCCTTACCCTGGGTCATTTCCGGCAGTCCGGTCCATTCGCCCGTGAGCGTATCCTTCTGGCCGCGGGCATAGACCGTGTTGGTGGACATGTCGAACCGGATGTAATCGGCCGTGAGCTTCATGTTCTCGTAGGTGACCGTGGCTCCGCCATAATAATAAATAAGGCGGTTGCCGTTGGAGAAGTCCGTGACGATGGAATCCTTGGCCGTGGTGAAGGCGGGGAAGTCCAGTGAACTCTTGTCCAGCATCGACAGGGAATCGGCCCGGGCGGCGGAGATGGAATCGGCCCTGGCCGCGGAATCCAGGCCATGCTTCAGGGAATCCCTCATGGAAAGCAGGGAATCCGGGATGCTGACGCCCAGTGAATCCGGCCCGGAAGCGAGACTGTCCGGCAGGACGACGCCCCCTGAATCACGGGGAGCACGCCTGACAAGCGTATCCTGCTTCACCAGTTTCACCAAAGAGTCCGAGGAACGGATGACAGCGGAAAAACTGCTTCCTGCGCCGGTGCGGGAACGATATTTGAGAGGAAGTCTGCGGGCATCAGCGCACAGGGCGGTAACGAACCCCAGCACTGCTGTCAAAGCGATATATTGCAGAAACTTCCTTGTCATTCAGTAATTTTTGCTAAATTTGTGCAAAAATATAAGGTACAAAAATAAGACTTATTCCACAATTTTCAAAACAGAAGCACCCATGAACCGTACTTTCCGCCGTATGAGCGCCCTTTTTGCCGCCCTTGTCCTTGCAATCCCCGTGCCTGCCCAAAACGGCGCGGCGGTGAAACTGAGGACGGTGGTCATCGACCCGGGGCACGGAGGAAAAGATGCGGGCTGCGTCAGCAGGGATAAGAAGACCTACGAGAAGAACATCACCCTGGACATCGGCAAGCGCCTGGCGGAGAAAATCGCCGCAGGCTATCCGGACGTCACCGTAAAGATGACCCGTGACGACGACACCTTCGTCGAACTGGAAAACCGCGCCGTCATCGCCAACAAGGCCGATGCCAACCTGTTCATCTCCATCCACGTGAATTCCGTGGAGAAGGGGACCACCGCCAACGGCTATTCCATCCATACCCTGGGCCAGTCGGCCAAGAAAGGGAACGACCTGTTTTCCAAGAACCTGGACCTGGTAAAAAGGGAAAACTCCGTCATCATGCTGGAAGACAATTACGAGGCCAGATACCAGGGATTCGACCCCGAAGACCCTCAGTCCTACATTATTTTCAACCTGATGCAGAACGCCCACCTGGCCGGGAGCCTGACTTTCGCGGACGATGTGGCCAAGGCCATGGGCAAGAAACCGATCAAAAACAGCCGCGGCATCCATCAGGACCCCTTCTGGGTGCTCTGGCGCACCGCCATGCCCTCCGTACTTATCGAGGTAGGCTTCATTACCAATCCGGACGATCTGGCCACCATGCGCTCGGAGAAGGGGAGGGACGGAATTGCCGAGAACATCTACCAGGCATTCCGCACCTTCAAGGCCCGCTACGACGGCACGTCAGCCGCCCCGGCCCCTGCAGAGCAGCCCGAACCCAAGCCGGAAGCCGGGAAGGAAACTCCCGCAGCCACCGCCTCCGGAACACTGTATGGCATGCAGATCCTGGCCACCGGCAAAAAAATGCCCCTGGACGATCCTTTCTTCGCCGGTTATACTCCGGTCGAGATCAAATCCGGCAAACTCTATAAATATGTTGTAGGAACTTCCGCCAGCCTGTCGGAAGCCAGAAAGAATGCAAGCGCCGTCCGCAAAAAATTTCCTGATGCATATTTAGTGAAAATCGAGGATGGAGCCACTTCTGCAATTCAATGATTTTACCCCTTGCAACGCATTGTAAACAAGGAAAAATCGCATTTATTTATTTTAGAATTATTCTAAATAACAAATCGAAAAACACGCATTCAAAGGTGATTTTCGAGAAAATAAATGGCTGATTATCAGTTAATTCATAAAGTTAAAGAAAAAGTCCTCTTGTTCCATTAGTATAAACATAAAAAAATTTATTTGCAATAGGCGATGCGTTTTTTTATGAAGTTTTTTTCCCCCAATTTTGCACTAGCGAAAAAGAAACACTTTACTAAATCCGGAACCTATTCCTCATGTTGGACCAGGAGAGACATATTGCGGTATGGAACAACTGTCTGCAGATCATTGAGAACAACATTGATCAGCAGAAGTTCGACACATGGTTCAAACCGATTGTGCCCATTTCGCTGGAAGGCTCCAAGCTCACCGTCCAGGTCCCGTCCGATTTCTTCCGTGATTATATAGAAGGTGCTTTCATGGACCTGCTCAAGGTAACGCTTCGCAGGGCCATCGGGGCCGATGCACAACTATTCTATCTGGTACAGCCGGTACGGAACCGGGAGGGGATGATCATCCCTGCCTCACATGGTCCCGTCCCCACCAACAACCCGGTCTCCATCCCCACGTATCAGCCTTCCGGCAATCCCAGTCCTTTCGTTTATCCGGGCGTACAGCGCCTCAAGATCAACCCGCGCCTGAATCCGGTCTACTGCTTCGGCAACCTGGTGGAAGGGGACTGCAACAAGATGGGGGTGAACGCCGGCGAAAGCATCTCGCTCTCACCCGGCAAGACCCCGTTCAACCCGCTGTTCCTCTTCGGCGGTCCCGGCCTGGGCAAGACGCACATTGCCCAAGCCATCGGCATCGATATCAAGGAACGTTTCCCGGAGTCGGTGGTACTCTATGTTACCGGCAACGAGTTCAAGACCCAGTATATGGATGCCGTCAAAGGCAACCGGATCGTGGATTTCCTGGCCTTCTACCAGCGGATCGACGTCCTCATCGTGGACGACATCCAGGATATGGTGGGCCATGGCACGCAGAACTCTTTCTTCAACGTGTTCAACCACCTCCACCAAAACGGCAAGCAGCTCATTTTCACCAGCGACCGCGCCCCGGTAGACCTGCAGAATTTCGAAGAAAGGCTGCTCTCGCGTTTCAAGTGGGGTCTGTCCGTTGAACTTTCCCGTCCGGATTACGATACCCGACTGGAAATGCTCCGCTCAAGGGCCCTGCGGGAAGGCGTCTCCGTCTCCGACGAAGTCCTCTCGTTCCTGGCGTCCCGCATCAAGTCCAACTTCCGGGAACTGGAGGGGTCGCTCATCTCCCTGGTGGCCCACGCTACGCTCTGCCACCGCGAAATCACCATCGACCTGGCCGAGAACATCATCGGCAAGATCGTTACGGAGAAAACCGCCGAAGTTTCCATCGACCTCATCGTCAATACGGTCTGCGAGTATTTCAACATTACGCGGGATATAATGCTGTCCAAGACGCGCAAGCGCCAGATTGTCCAGGCCCGCCAGATCGCCATGTACGAGTGCCGCAGCCTCATCTCCAACTGCTCCCTGTCCACCATCGGCGCGGAACTGGGCGGCAAGGACCACGCCACGGTGCTGCACGCCTGCACAACCGTCCAGGACCTGATGTCCACGGACAAGCTGTTCCGCCAGTGGGTGGAGGACATCGAAGGCATGATCGTGGTGCCTGTGGAATAAATTTCCGTTTTTTTCAAATAATGCCTATATTTACGGAAACAAACCGTTTTCGTAATATCATGGACGCTTCATCTGTACTGAAAATTTTCGAGGAAATCACCCATATTCCGCGCGAGTCCGGCCACGAAGGGCCCATGACCGCCTATCTCCAACAGTTTGCCGCCACCCGCGGACTCGCCTGCAAAACAGACAAGACCGGCAACGTGGTCATCACCAAAGAAGCCGCTCCCGGAAGGGAGGATGTCCCGACGCTGGTCCTCCAGGCCCATCAGGACATGGTCTGCGAGAAGAACGACGGCTTCGAGTTCGACTTCCTCACACAGCCCATTCCGTACGAAATAGAAGACGGCTGGATGATCGCCAAAAACACCACGCTGGGGGCCGATGACGGAATCGGTGTTGCGGCCTGCCTGGCGCTGCTGGAAAGCGATCTGCCCACCGGGAAACTGGAATGCCTGTTCACCATTTCGGAAGAAACGGGCATGGACGGCGCCTTCGCGCTGGAGAAGGATTTCTTCACCGGAAAAACCCTCATCAACCTGGACTCCGAGGACGAAGGTCAGCTGTTCGTCGGCTGTGCCGGCGGCATGGACACGACCGCCACGTTCGAATTCGGCCGGGAGCCGCTCCGCCCGGGATACAAGACGCTCTCTGTCAGAGTATCGGGCACCCAGGGCGGCCACAGCGGCGACGACATCAACAAAGGAAGGGCCAATGCCCTGAGGGAACTGGTCCGCTTCCTCTATACGGAACTGCAGTACGATTACCAGCTCATTTCCCTGGAAGGCGGCAACAAGCCCAATGCCCTCTGCCGGGAATCCGAAGCCGTCATCGCCGTTCCGGCCGATGAACTGCAGGACATGCTGGACGATGTCAGCTCCTTCAGCGACATCCTCCGGAAAGAATTCGCGACGTCCGACCCCGGCGTGAACGCATCGGCCGCCCCTGTAGAGGACAAGCGGGAAGCCATTACGGAAGGGGAGGCAGCCGGCATCATCGCCACGCTCCTTGCCTGCCCGCACGGAGTGGAAAAGATGTCGGCCGACATCCCGGGCCTGGTAGAAACTTCCACCAACCTCGCCGCAGCGCACACGGAGGCCGGCAAAATGACCGTCATCACCTCGCAGCGCAGCTCCGTGGTGAGCGAACTCCACGCCATGGCGCAAATGGTAGAAGCCGCCTTCTTCCTGGGAGGTTTCGAGGTAGAACACCATGGCGAATACCCGGGCTGGAAACCCAATCTCAAGTCACATATCCTGGATGTCAGCGTAAAGGCCTACAAAGAGCTCTTCAACCGCGATCCAGAGGTAAAAGCCATTCACGCAGGCCTGGAATGCGGCCTGTTCCTGGAGAAATTCCCTGACCTGGACATGATTTCCTTCGGCCCCACTCTCCGCGGCGTCCATGCCCCCGGAGAAAAACTGGAGCTGGAATCCCTGGACAAGTTTGTCGCCCATCTTAAAACCGTAGTGCTCAATTTCAAATGACCAAGATAGCCCCTTCCATGCTGGCGGCCGATTTCCTGCATCTGGCCATAGATGTGGAAACCGTCAACCTGTATGCCGATTATTTCCATCTGGACATCATGGACGGCACATTCGTGCCCAACATCTCCTTCGGTTTCCCGGTTGTGGAAGCCATCGCCAGACTTGCGGAAAAACCGATGGACGTGCACCTGATGATCGTGAACCCGGAAAAATACGTGGAACGGTTCGCCAAAGCCGGAGCATCGCTCATCAGTTTCCACTACGAAGCCGCCCGGGAGCGTTCCGGAGCCATTATCGACCAGATCCATAGCCTGGGGGTGAAAGCCGGCATCGTCATCAATCCGGACTGCCCGGTAGAACAGATCTTCCCTTATCTGGAAAAAGTGGACTTCGTGCTGATCATGAGCGTTTTCGCAGGTTTCGGCGGGCAGAAATTCATTCCGGAAAGCCTGGACCGCATCAAGGCGGTGCGGAAAGAACTGGAGCGGATCGGCAGGGGAGAAGTGGACATCGAGGTGGACGGCGGTGTGAGTCCGGCCAATGCCGCCGCCCTGAAAGAAGCCGGGGCCACGATCCTGGTGGCGGGAAGCGCCGTTTTCAAGGCCGACAATCCGCGGAAAGTAATTGAAGCGATGCGTTAGATAATATATCCTACTTCCTTGAAACCAAACAGACGGACGTTGCCGGAAGCATCTTGGATGCAGGCGCGTCCGTCTTCCGTTACTCCTTTCAGGGTACCCTGGAAAACAGAACCGTCCGGCAAGGACCATTCGTGCCGCTCATCCAGCCGGTAAAGGTTCCGGCAGTAACCGGCATGGAACTCCGCGCGATGTTCCGGAGAGGCCTGCACATATTCCCAGCGGTCCGCAAACAAGTCGCAGAATATGCGCAGCAGTTCCGGCAGGTCCTGCAGTCTTTCCGCATCGGCCCCTTCCAGACGCAGGGAGGTGGGATTCATCAGGTCCGGCGGAAAGGCCGTCTGATTCACATTGATGCCGATACCTGCCACCGACCAGGCCAGGCTGCCGCCCTCCAGGCCATTCTCAACCAGAATACCGCACAGTTTTTTGTTCCCGCAGTAAATGTCATTGGGCCATTTTACAACGGCATGGGCACGGGGAAGAAGCGCATTGGCCCAGTCGCGCACGGTGATGGCGGCCACCTCGTTCACCGAGTACACGGCAGACACGGGGAAAGATTCCGGTTTCAAGACCACGGAGAAGGTAAGGTTCTCTCCGGAAGCCACCTTCCAGGCGTTGCCCCGCTGCCCACGGCCCGCAGTCTGGTTCCAGGCGGCCAGCACTGACAAATTGTCATAGTCCCGGATATGCCTCAGAGCCTCGCTGTTGGTGGAATCCAGCGTATCGAACCATTTTATGTCAGCACGGTTTTTAATTGGTCCTAATTTTGATTATCTTTGTGCAAAGATACAAATTAAACATAGAAAATGATTACGCACGACCTTCGGCTCATCGCCGATGCTATTTACGACAAGAAGGGACAGGATGTGGTGTCTTTGGACCTGAGAAAAATTGACGGCGCCATCACGGATTTCTTCGTGATCTGCGACGCATCCAATACAACCCAAGTAGGGGCCGTGGCAGACAATATCGCCGAAAAGATGAAAGAAGAGGGCCACACGCTCTACCGTTCCCAGGGAGAAGGAAACAATTTCTGGATCATCCAGGATTACGGCCATATCGTCGTTCATATATTTCTCAAGGAATACCGCGATTTCTACCGCCTGGAAGACCTCTGGGCCGATGTCCCGCGCAAAACCTACCAACTCCGCACGGTCCGCAAGGCCGCGCCTAAAACCGAAGAATAGATGGCAGAAGGAAGCAAGTCGCCCAAAGGCGGGCGCAAAATCATAATCAACTTCTCATGGCTCTATATCCTGCTCCTGGTGGGCATCGGCTACCTGCTGATGCGCAACCAGCAGAGTGCCTCGCCGGAAAAGATTGAATGGACGGAAGTCCAGAGCATGATCACCAGCGGCGACGTGGCCGAAATCTCCTTTATCCGGAACGATTTCAAAGGAGAAGTGAAAGTCAAGGCGGACCGCCTGGCCAAGTATGCCGACAAATTCCCGGGAGGGAACCCTCCCAGGAGATCGCCGCATTTCTATTTCCTGGTCTCCACCAAATTCGACCCGGAAACCAGTTTTCAGCAACTCAATGCCCAACTCGTTCCCGCCGACCAGTTCAAGGTGGTCATCAAGAACGAAGACCACATCTGGGGCGAAGTGTTCCAGATGCTGTTCCCCCTGCTCATCTTCATCCTGTTCTGGGTGTGGATGTTCCGGGGTATGAACCGTGGAATGGGAGGCCAGGGCGGCCCCGGAGGCGGATTCAATCCGTTCAACACCGGCAAGTCCACCGCCCGTGAAACCGAAAAAGGCGACGTGAAAGTCACCTTCAAGGATGTGGCCGGCCTGTACGGCGCCAAGGAAGAAGTGATGGAGATTGTCGATTTCCTCAAGAACCCGGCCAAGTACACCGCCCTCGGCGGCAAAATTCCCAAGGGAGCCCTGCTGGTCGGCCCTCCCGGAACCGGCAAAACCCTGCTGGCCAAAGCCGTGGCGGGAGAAGCGAACGTTCCGTTCTTCTCCATTTCGGGCTCGGACTTCGTGGAAATGTTCGTCGGCGTAGGAGCCTCCCGCGTAAGGGACCTCTTCCGCCAGGCGAAAGAGAAAGCCCCCTGCATCGTCTTCATCGATGAAATTGATGCTGTGGGCCGCGCCCGTGCCAAAAACGGCGGATTCTCTTCCAACGACGAACGGGAAAACACCCTGAACCA
>JAFUWW010000017.1 GCA_017471085.1 Bacteroidales bacterium
GATTGCGCCAGGTAACATTCTTAGTCATGAATACGTAGCAGAACGTGACTTTGATTGCGCCAAGTGGCATTATTAGTCAAGAAAATGGATCAGAACGTGACGAAGATTACACCTGTATGTGTCAGCCAAGAACCCGGGCCATAAAGCAGCCGGTTTTTGCATTGAGCCCGAAAATGTTTTGGTATAGGTGCAAAAAATAGTTTGGTGCTGTATCACCAACTACTTTTTGCACCTATACCTCATTACCTCATTACCTAACTTGTTGATTTACAACAAAAAGGCGGCCTTTTCAGACCGCCTTTCGTGCACTCTTAGGGACTCGAACCCTAGACCCGCTGATTAAGAGTCAGCTGCTCTACCAGCTGAGCTAAGAGTGCTGGTATTCTCTCTAATTTGAAGACTCGCTTCTTGTGACTCGTTCGGGGCTCGAACCCGAGACCCCAACATTAAAAGTGTTGTGCTCTACCAACTGAGCTAACGAGTCTTCCATTTCCTCGTTTTCCGTAACGGGATTGCAAAGGTAGGCATTTTTCGGGAATTTGCAAACTTTTTTACTTGTTTTTTTCTGCAGAAAATTCCTTAATGTGCTGTTCCTGGCTTAGACTGCAGATGAGCAGCCGGTCTTTAGATTCCGCAACGATGTATCCTTCAAGTCCTTCCACCACGACGGTCTTCTCAGAGGCCGTATGGATCAGGCAATCCTGACAGTCGAACAGCCGGACATCGCCTCCGACCACAGTGTTGCCGTCTTGGTCGGCTTTCAGGTGCGTCTTGACGGATCCCCAGCTGCCGAGGTCGCTCCAGGCAAGGTCTTCGGCAATGACATAGATGCGGGGCGATTTTTCCATCACGGCATAGTCGATGGAGATTTTCTCGCAGGTAGGGAAGAGGCGGCGCAGCTCGGCCGTTTCTTCCGGCGTGAAGAAGGAGGGGGCGAGCTGGTCCATCACGGCGGCGATTTGGGGGACATAGGCTCTCAGTTCCGTGACGATGGTACTGACATTCCAGACGAAGATGCCGGCGTTCCAGAAATAATGGCCGTCTTCCAGATAGCCGATGGCGGTGTCCAGGTCCGGTTTTTCCCGGAATTCGGATACCTTCACCAACTGGCCGTGGAGGGCTTCCGCCGCATGAATGTAGCCGTAGCCGGTCTCCGGACGGGTGGGGGCGATGCCGACCGTGACGATGGCGTCCCGTTTTTCGGTGAACTCCAGTGCTTTCCGGATCGTATCGGCGAATTCGGCTGTCTTGAGAACCAGGGCATCGGCCGGGGTGACTACGATGTTGGCCTCGGGGTCTTTCTGCTGGATTTTCCAGGAGGCGTAGGCGATGCAGGGGGCGGTGTTCCGGCCTTCCGGCTCCGCCAGGATCTGGTCGGCGGGGATGGCGGGAAGCTGCTCCTTTACAAGGTCTACATATTTTTCTCCGGTCACCACCCAGAAGTGGTCGGGCTGGCAAACGGGCGCAAAACGCTCTGTCGTAAGCTGGATCAGGGTTTTCCCGACACCCAGTACGTCGATGAACTGTTTCGGGGTCTCCGGAATGGAGAGGGGCCACAGACGGCTTCCTACGCCGCCGGCCATAATAACTACATGCGTATTCATGTTACAATTTTAAGCAAAAATTCCCTTAAATCAAAAGATTCTGTAGCTTTTCCATTTATTTTAAATCAACTCGTTAGGGAGTGTTTTTATTGTGAACTTTTTTTCGTAAGTTTGTGGGAACCATTTGAATAACCTTATTTATATATAACACTATGGCATCCATTACAGACATCATCATGCAGCAGGTGAAGAATTCTGCCAGCAGCGTGAACATCCCCTCCAATGTGAAAGACCAGGTCCTCGGCGGCCTCGGAGATTCCATCCTCGGCTCCCTTACCCAGACTGTCGCAAAACCCGGCGGTATCGACCTGGTGAAAGGCCTCCTGACCGGCACCTCCGACGCATCCACCAGTCCCATCACCAAACTGGCCGGCAGCCTGTTCAACAGCAACATCCTCTCCAAACTCAACCTGGGTTCCCTGGGCACCACCCTCTCCGGCCTTATCCCGGTGATCATGGGCAAGCTCGGCGGCATCCTCAAGGATCAGGACGGTGACGGCGACGTAGACCTCAACGATATCATCCTTGCCCTCAAGGGCGGCGGCTCCGCCAATTCCGGCGCCAGCATCCTGGGTGCAGCCACCAGCATTCTGGGTGGCCTGGGCGGCCTTTTCGGAAAGAAATAAGGAATTTTTAAAATTTTTTAACATTAGGGTGCTCCGCAAGGTACACCCTAATGTTTTTTTTACTACTTTTGCACTTTCACAAAGCGTTTGAAAATGAAAAAGTTTCTGTTTCTGGCCGCTGCGGCGCTCATGCTGGCATCCTGCGGCAACAACAAGTACGAGACCGTGAAAGGCGACCCGCTCCAGGCAAAGATCTACACCCTGGACAACGGTCTCAAGGTTTACATGACGGTCAACAAGGACGAACCCAGGATCCAGACCTATATCGCCGTCCGTTCCGGCGGAAAGAACGATCCTGCCGACAATACCGGCCTGGCCCATTATCTGGAGCACATGATGTTCAAAGGCACCGAACAGTTCGGTACCCAGGACTATGCGGCCGAAAAGCCCATGCTGGAGCAGATCGACTCCCTCTTCGAGGTATATCGTACGCTCAAGGGAAGCGGAGAGCGTTTCGCTCTCTATCACCAGATAGACTCCATCAGCTACGAGGCCTCCAAGATCGCCATCCCCAACGAGTATGACAAGCTCATGTCCATCATCGGCTCCCGCGGCTCCAACGCCTATACCAGCAACGACGTTACCTGCTATGTGGAGGAAATCCCTTCCAACCAGCTGGAGAACTGGGCCCGCATCCAGTCCGACCGTTTCATGAACTGCGTTTTCCGCGGCTTCCATACCGAGCTGGAGGCTGTCTATGAGGAGAAGAACATGGGCATGGCCTCCGGCGGCGAAAATGCCATGGAAGCCATCGATTCCATGCTGTTCCAGGGCCATCCCTATGGCACCCAGACTGTCATCGGCACGCAGGATCACCTGAAGAATCCTTCGCTCAAGGCCATCCGCAAGCAGAAAGACACTTATTATGTTCCCAACAACGTGGCCATCTGCCTGTCCGGCGACTTCGACCCGGACCAGGTGGTCGCCCTTGTGGAGAAATACTTCGGCGAGTGGAAACCCAACCCCGACCTTCCCGTCTGGAAAGTGGCTTCCGTCCCCGCCATCACCGCTCCCCAGGAGGCGGAAGTCTGGGGCCCCGAGTCCGATTTCCTCATCATGGGATGGCGTACTCCGGGCGACAACTCCATCGCCAGTGACGCTGCTCCCATCGTGTCGGCTGTGCTCTCCAACGGCATGGCCGGCCTGATCGACCTGGATGTGGTCCAGCAGCAGAAAGTGCTGGACGGCGGCATCTTCCTTTACAACCGGACCGACTACGGCGTATTCATGCTGGAAGCCTACCCGAAGGCCGGACAGAGCCTGGAAGAGGTGCGTGACATCTATCTGGCCGAAATGGCCAGGCTCCGCGCCGGCGACTTCTCCGAGGAACTGGTAGAGGCCGCCAAGGCGAACTGGAAGCTGCAGCAGATGCAGAGCCTCACCCGCAACAGCTCCCGGGCCGACAAATTCGTGGACTCCTTCATCAACGGCACCACCTGGGCCTCCGAGGTTGAAAAGATGGACCGCGTGTCCAAGCTCACCAAGGCCGATATCGTAGCCTGGGCCAACGAATACATCGGTGCCGAAAACTATGCTATCGTATACAAGCACAACGGCAAGGACCCGAACGAGAAGAAGATCGAAGCCCCGCGCATCACCCCCATCGTCACCAACCGCGACAAGCAGAGTGCTTTCCTTCAGGAGATCGCCGCCAGCGAGCCGGCTCCCATCGACCCGGTGTTCGTGGATTTCTCCAAGGACATGTCCGTCCTTTCCTACAAGGGCCTGGAAGTGCTTTACAAGCATAATGACGACAACGACATCGCCCAACTGTCCCTCATCAGCAACCTGGGCACGGATGCCAGCCCTTACCTCACGCTCGCTTCCGGCTATCTGAGCTATCTGGGTACGGCCGACAAGACCTCGGCCGATATCGCCACCCAGATGTACTCTCTGGCCTGCAACTATGGTTTCCGCAGCGGAAGTACCTCCAGCCAGCTCTCCGTGAGCGGCCTGGGCGAGAACGTCGGCAAGGCGCTTTCCATCGTGGAAGACCTGCTCATGAACGCCAAACCCGACGAGGCCATCCTCGCCGAACTCAAGGCCGATATGCTCCGCAGCCGCCTGGACGCCAAGATGAACCAGCGTTCCTGCAACGCCGCCCTGCAGAATTATGTGATTTACGGCCCGGAATACATCGCCCGTACCACCCTTACCAATCCTGCCCTCATGGCCGCCACTTCGGACCAGCTCCTGGAATCCCTCCGCGCCCTGGTCGGCAAGGAGCACAAGATTCTTTATTACGGCCCCGCTTCCCAGCAGGAGGTGCTGGACATGCTGGCCGCAAACCATCCGGTGCAGGAAGGCCTTGAACCTGTCGCCAAGAACTATCCCGCGAAACTGGTCACCCCGGACAAGCGGGTTCTGCTGGCTCCCTTCACCGCCCGCCAGTTCAATTACATGCAGTATTCCAACAGGGGAGAGCAGATGGACCTCTCGCAGGATCCCGGCATCAACCTGTTCAACGAATACTACGGCGGCGGCATGAATGCCATCGTGTTCCAGGAAATGCGGGAATCCCGTGCACTGGCCTACAGCGCCGGCGCCAACCTCGGCAGTCCTTCCTATCCGGGAGATACCTACAGTTTCCGCACCACCATCGCTTCGCAGAATGACAAACTGGAGAAGGCCGTCCGTGGCTTTGACGAGATCATCGAAGACCTGCCGCAGGCCCCCGAGAACCTGGAAATCGCCAAGGCTTCCATCCTGGGCCGCCTCCGCACCCAGCGCACTACCGGCGCCGCCGTGTTGCAGAGTTACCTCACCGCCCAGGAGATGGGCCTCACCGAGCCGCGCGAGAAGCAGGTATTTGAGAAAGTAGGCGCCCTCACCATGGAAGACCTCCTGGCTGTCCATGCCCAGTGGGTCAAGGGCCGCACCTACTGGTATGCCATCCTGGGCGATCCCAAGGACCTGGACCTGAATTTCCTCAAGACCCTGGGCCCCGTGCAGCAGGTGACCATGGAAGAAATCTTCGGCTATTGATCGGCCGCTGGGTTTTACCATGACAAAAAGAATCGACCGGCACGTTTGGCGCGCCGGTCGATTCGTATAAGTACATCTGCATCGGCAGATTCAGATTCGGGGGGGGCAAGGATTCTCTTCGGGCCGGTATTCCAGGATATCGCCGGGCTGGCAGTCCAGCGCCTTGCACAGGTTCTCCAGGGTGGAGAGCCGGATGGCTTTGGCTTTCCCGGTCTTGAGGATGGAGAGGTTGGCTTCCGTGATGCCGGTCTTGGCGGCCAGCTCGCGGGAGGTCATCCTCCTCAGAATCAATTTGTCGATATTAATGATAATGGGCATAACCGGTTACTTTTCCTCCTCTTCGTGCTGCTCCTCGGGTTTTTGGCTGCCTTTCAGATAGGACGGCAGTTCCATGCCTGCCATCTTGAACAGTTCGTCCAGCGGGGGAACGGATTTCATCATGCCGGAGATGAAATTGGACGTGGCGGTTTTTCCGTCGGCCCCGTTGCCGGTATCCCACACGGTCACCTTGTCGATATTGATGCCCTTCACGGCCTCTACCTGGGTCTTCACCAGATCCGGGAGTTTGTCGGCGATCATCATCAGCACGGCCTTCTGGGCGTCGCCCTCGGCGGCACCGACCAGGTTCTTGAAACCGTCGGCCTGTTTGGTGAGGATTTCCAGCATACCGCGGGCCTGGGCGTCCATCTTGGCGAAGATGGCGTCGGCCTCACCCTTGGCTTTGCGGCGGATCTGTTCGGCTTCCGCTTCGGCTTCGATGATGGCGCGTTCCTTGTCGATCTGGGCGGGGACCACCACGTTGGCCTTCTGGGTAGCCTGCTCCCTTTCGGCACGGGCAAGTTCGGCGTCTCGCTCGCTCTTGTAGGCCTCTTCCAGCGCCTTTGCGGCCTGCACCTTTTCGGCGGCTACCGCCACGCGTGCGGCCTCAGCCTCCTTTTCGCGGCGGAGGGCGTCGGAGTTGGCGATGGCAATCTTGGAGCTGTTTTCACCTTCCACGGCCAGGGCGTTGGCTTCGGCCGTCTTGATACGGGTGTCACGGGTGGTTTCCGCAATCCGGATGTCCTTGTCCCTGTCGGCCTCGGCCTTGCCGATTTCACCGAAACGGTTCTGCTCGGCCACGCTCTTCTTGGCATCGTTGATGGCCTTTGCGGCGGCTTCCTTACCCAGAGCCTCGATGTAGCCGGATTCGTCGCGGATATCGGTGACGTTCACGTTGATGAGCTTGAGGCCGATCTTGCGGAGTTCGGCTTCCACGTTGGTGGAAACGTTGGCGAGGAACTTGTCGCGGTCGGCGTTGATTTCCTCGATGTCCATGGTGGCGATCACCAGACGGAGCTGGCCGAAGAGGATATCGGTGGCGATGTTCTGGATGCTGTCCACGGAAAGCCCCAGCAGGCGCTCGGCGGCGTTGGTCATGTTCTCCGGTTCGGTGGAGATACCCACGGTGAAGCGGCAGGGAACGTCAACGCGGATGTTCTGCTTGGACAGGGCGTTCGTGAGGTTGCATTCGATGGAGATGGGCTTGAGGTCCAGGAAGGCATAGTCCTGGAAGAC
>JAFUWW010000076.1 GCA_017471085.1 Bacteroidales bacterium
AAATTTTGGGACACAAGGCCCGTTAAACATATAGACTATTGCGGCGCGCCGAGAGGCGACGACCGCTCGCCTACAAAGATAAGACAGCGGTCTTGATTTTTATGCAACTGGCCTAAAATCGCAAGATTTTATGTACATTTGGCGGAACGATTATCCGGATGCTTATGGAAAAGTCCAAGAACCATATCTGGCAGATTCTTTTCTGGACCGAGACGGTGATAGCGGTACTGGCCGGCTGGTTTTTGTTCAATCGGTCAAAACCCGGAACCCCGGAAGAACAACCTGTTAACAATGAAATAGTTATGATGGAGCCCGAAATGTCCCGCACCCAGGAGTCACCCAAACCGGTGAACCATTACGCCCTGAAAGGCAGCGTAGCCGCCAACAGTTTCACGGAGTACATCCCCAGTTCGGAATTCAGGATGGAAGAAGACGCCACCGGCGTGACATTCTATTCCACCGACGGCCGCCAGCTGCTCCGCTGCGATGTGCTGGAGCATCTGGAAGCCCACTGGCCGGATCCGGACGACCCAGCCCTTCTCCGCTACAGGACGGTCTATGAAGACTGGAACTACAGGGCGGTGTTCGAATATGTGGAAGAATGGGCCGATGCCGCCGGAAAAACCACGTTCAAAGTAGGGCCTGTTGCCCTGTTCAAAAGTACCCGGTGAGAATCCGGGCCGGCAAGCACTTGCACCTTTTCCGAAAGTTTGCTAAATTTGTAGGCTTGATTCGTTAAGCGGCCCCTTAGCTCAGCGGTTAGAGCAGCGGACTCATAATCCGTGGGTCGCAGGTTCAAATCCCGCAGGGGCCACAAAAAAGCTGCAGATCTGCAGCTTTTTTTGTGCCTCCGCAGTCTTCAGCCTGCTGGGAGACTTCGTTTCGCTTCCGCTTTTCCTTTTTACGGAAAGAATGGTTATATTTGTGGAAATGGTTTTCTGTTATGGAAGAAAAGAAACAAGTTTCGCTGCCGGAGAATGCGCACCGGGAGCTTAAGAAAGGAGAGGAATACAGGCCGATCCTGGATCCCAACAAGAAATTCGCGGAGGTGACGCCGTACTCCGTGGCCATGGGCGTGCTCATGGTCATCCTGTTCAGTGCCGCCGCTGCCTATCTGGGCCTCAAGGTGGGACAGGTGTTCGAGGCGGCCATTCCTATCGCCATCATTGCCGTCGGGGTTACATCGGCCCTGAAAAAGGTGGACGGACTGAGCCAGAACGTGATTATCCAGTCTATCGGCGGATGCTCCGGCGCCGTGGTGGCAGGTGCCATTTTTACGTTGCCGGCCATCTATATCCTGGGTGTGGAGGTGAATTTCTGGCAGATGGTGCTCAGTTCGCTGCTGGGCGGTGTGCTGGGTATCCTGTTCCTGATTCCATTCCGCAAGTACTTCGTGAAGGAGATGCACGGGAAGTATCCGTTCCCGGAGGCGACCGCCACCACGCAGGTGCTCATCAGCGGCGAAGGCGGCGGCTCCAGCGCCAAGACCCTGGTTACTGCCGGCCTCATCGGCGGTCTTTACGACTTCCTGGTAGCCACTTTCGGTACGTGGGCGGAAACTGTTTCCACAACCGTAATGGGCTGGGGCGCAGCGGTGGCCGACAAAGCCAAGGTGGTTCTCAAGATGAACACCGGCGCCGCCGTGCTCGGCCTGGGCTATATCATCGGCCTTAAATATTCCTTCATCATCTGCTGCGGTTCGCTGCTGGTGTGGCTGGTGATCATTCCGCTGATGAACCTCATCTGGGGGGCCGATGTCATCGACCTGATGCATACGGGCGTCACGACGGCCATCGGCGACATGGCTCCGGAGCAGATTTTCAAGGATTACGCCCGGCATATCGGCATCGGCGGCATCGCTACGGCGGGTATCATCGGCATTGTGAAGAGTTTCGGCGTCATCAAGAGCGCCGCCGGCCTGGCTGTGAAGGAATTCAGGCGCAAGCCCGGTACGCTGGACGAGAAGGCCGTCCGCACGGAGGAAGACCTGCCCATGAAGACCATCGTCTTCGGCGTGGTGATCGCCCTCCTGGCCATTTTCGCTTTCTTCGCTTTCGGCGGGGTGGTGAACAACATCTGGCAGGCACTGGTGGGCCTGGTGATTGTAGCCGTGGTGGCGTTCCTCTTCACGACGGTCGCGGCCAATGCCATCGCCATCGTGGGTTCCAACCCTGTGAGCGGCATGACCCTGATGACCCTGATCATCGCTTCCCTGGTGCTGGTCGCCGTCGGCCTCAAGGGCAATACCGGCATGGCTGCGGCGCTGATCATCGGCGGAGTGGTCTGTACGGCCCTTTCCGTGGCGGGTTCCTTTATCACGGACCTCAAAATAGGCTACTGGATCGGCTCTACGCCTAAAAAGCAGGAAGGATGGAAGTTCCTCGGCGTGGCGGTATCGGCCGTCACCGTGTGCGGCGTCATGCTGGTGCTCAACAAGACTTACGGTTTCACCGGCGACAATGCCCTGGTGGCGCCTCAGGCCAATGCCATGGCGGCCGTGATCCAGCCGATGTTCTCCGGCGGCGGCGCACCCTGGCTGCTGTACGGCATCGGCGCGGCCATCGCCCTCATTCTCAACTTCTGCAAGGTTCCTGCCCTGCCGTTCGCCCTGGGCATGTTCATTCCCATCGACCTGAACCTTCCGCTGCTGGTGGGCGGTGCCATTTCCTGGTATGTGAGCACCCGCAGCAAAGATGCCCAGGTAAACAGCGCCCGCATGGAGAAGGGAACCCTCATCGCTTCCGGATTCATCGCCGGCGGCGCCCTCATGGGTGTGGTGAGCGCCATCCTCAAATTCGCCAACGTGGATCTGTTCCTTACCCAGTGGAATGCTTCCTACGGCGAGGCTGTCGCTATCGTGCCGTTCCTGTGCCTGATCGCCTACATGGTCTATGCGTCGATGAAAACATCGAAATAAACCCCGCTGACGCTATTTCACAACGGCCGGAAGGTCAAAGGTGGAGGCGGGGATATTGACGTTCTCTTCAAACGCTGTGACAACCATCAGGTTGTTGGCGCCGAGTGCGCCTTTGGTCTCCATCTTCAGGGTGATGCCTTGCCACACCCAGATTTTGTTGGAGATGGTGCGCAGGAGCGACTTTGTCTTGAAAGAGTAGATTGTGCAGGTTTTGCCGAAGACTTCTTCGGTACCGAGCTTCTCAATCTTTTTCTCTTTCAGATAGGCGTCGTCCGGATCCAGGAGATTGAGCCCGCCGCTTCCGGCGTCGGTCTCCTTGGCTTCGTCCTTTTTCTCGTCGTCGAACCACGCGTTGGTGTAGGATTTCCCGTCGCGGAAAAGGACTTCGGTATGGTAATTACCCATTCCTTCCATTTGGATTTGGTCGTGCTGTTTCCGGAGTTTTCCGTAGTCGTCGAACCAGAGTTCGTTGTACTGGATGCCACCGCTTGTCTGGGTTTCATACTTCAGGTGTCCGGATTTGATGCCGAAAGTGCTGCTTTGGGCATGGACTGCTGCGGTGCCGGTGAGCAGGATTGCGATGGAAATGATAAACTTCTTCATAAAACGAGGTGCGTTAGGGTTGTTTTGCCAAATATAGTGATTATTCAGTTTTTTACGTATATTTGTTGTTATGGAAAAGATAATTGACAGATTTTTGCGCTATGTCGCTGTGGACACCCAGTCCAATGAGGAGAGCGAAACCCAGCCCTCCGCCGCCAAGGAGTGGAACCTGCTGAAAATGCTGCGGGACGAACTGCAAGCCCTGGGCGTAACGGTAAACCTGGACGAGTACGGCTATGTCATGGCCACCATCCCCTCGAATATCGATAAACCGGTGCCTGCCGTGGGCTTCATCGCCCATGTAGATACCGCGCCGGATGCCAGCGGTGAAAACGTGAAACCGCAGATCGTTCCCAATTACGACGGCGGCGCCATTGACCTCAAAGGCGTTCCCGGCCTGCAGCTGAAGCCGGAGGAATTCCCGGAAATGCTTCATTATGTGGGGCAGACGCTCATCACGACGGACGGAACCACCCTCCTCGGCGCAGACGACAAAGCCGGCGTGGCGGAGATTATGCATGCGGTCCAGTATATGGTTGAGCATCCGGAATTCAAGCACGGCCCGGTGAAGGTCGGGTTCACCCCGGACGAGGAAATCGGCCGCGGCGTGGTGAAATTCGATGTAAAGCGTTTCGGCGCCGATTTCGCCTATACCATGGACGGCGGAGAAATCGGGGAACTGGAGTTCGAGAACTTCAACGCCGCCAGCGCCAAAATCCATATCCAGGGCCGGAACGTACACCCGGGAAGCGCCAAGGGAAAGATGCGCAACGCCATCCTGATCGGGCAGGAGCTTAACGGTCTGCTGCCTGTAGAGCAGCGTCCGGAATACACGGAAGGCTACGAGGGCTTCTTCCACATCATCTCCTTCAAGGGTACGGTGGAAAACGCCGACTTCGCCTACATCATCCGCGACCACGACCGCACCAAGTTCGAGGCCAAGAAAAAACTGATTGCGCAGGTGGTGGATTTCATCAATGTGAAGTACGGAGCCGGCACCGCCACCGTCGAGGTCCGCGACCAGTACTACAACATGCGGGAACAGGTGGAGCCGCATTACCACATCATCGACAAGGCGGTGAAAGCCATGGAAATGGCGGGTATCAAGGCCAGAATCCAGCCCATCCGCGGCGGCACCGACGGAGCCAACCTGTCTTTCAAGGGACTCCCTTGTCCCAACATCTTCGCCGGCGGCCTCAACTTCCACGGCAAGATGGAATACGTTCCCCTGGAGAGCATCGAAAAGGCCTCCGAAGTTATTTTGAACATCATTACGCTCTTTGCCGAATAAGTCAGGACAGAGATTCAACAAAACGGCGGCTCACTGTTGAGCCGCCGTTTTGTTTGCCGGTGATCTCTCCCGGACGATTAAGGATAGTACCGGTACCAGGAGCCGTACCCCTCGTACTCCAGGCGGTTGTCCACCTGGTGCCAGGCATAGCACTCAATGGCTTCCGGGGAGTTCTGGGCCACGAAAATGGTGACGTGCTCCTGTGTGTCCAGGGCGATGGTCACGACATCCGGGATGCCGTAAGTGCCGTCATCGTCCACGTTCCAGACACCGTATTCTTCGGACTCCTCGGACAAATCTACCTGCAGGTCTCCCATGGACAATTCTCCGGCGCTGTCTTCCCAGACAAAGACCACCATGGCGCGGCCGTCCTGATGCTCGAATTCCACCATGGAAAACTCTCCCTGACCGGCACCCTGGCGGATGGAGGCGATCCATCGGCTGTACATCACTTTATGACCGGGGTAGCGGGCCAGCACCTCGTCCGTCACGTAGGACTTGGCCTCCCGTTCCGCCTCCGGGTATTTCCATCGGCTGAAGGAAGGGAACCGGTGATGGGCCACATATTCGGACGGGGCCACCAGCGTTTCTATTTCATAGGATTCATAACCGCGGAACATGACGTCTTTCACGAGTTCGGCGTCCGGCATGGTGAAGAAGAAGCCCTGGTTGTTGTCGAAGTCAAAGTCGGCCCGGCCCAGGTCTTTGTCCTCATCGGCATGGGTGTCCGCCACCAGGATGCCCTGGGCGGCATTTTGCTTGAATACCACCCATTGCTGGCTGCTTTCCGGGGCCGATGTCTCTGCCCCCGCCGGCACTACGAAGGTGTCCAGCGCGGCGTTCGGATAGGCGAAGTAGGGCTTCGGAAGCTCCTGATAGTCATAGGGAATCAAGGTGCCTACGTAGGCCCCGGGGCCGGCATACTGCCGGTCATTGGCGAAGGTTACGCCGGTGACGTCGTAGCTGTCGGCAAAGCAGTTTTCGGCAATGCCGTACACCTCGACTTCTTCTCCGAACCAGTTGAACACTTTCTCGGGGAGGATTACCTTGTCCGTGTAGAAACCGCCGCGGATGAGCTCGCAGCCGTATTCGCCCCGCATCTTGTACAGGTACCCTTTTTCATCGGTGAACGTGGGGATGACATGCGAATAGATGCCGCTGAAAATGGTTTCGGGCGGATACGGGCTGCCGCTGTCGCCGATGTGCTCGATCACCCGGACGCAGTCCTGGAGTATCTCGCCGTCGGCATCCACCGGGTTCGGGATAATCTCCAGTTCGAAGTCGTAGTTCTTGTTGGGATGCGCGTACCAGATGTGGCCGTCCTTGACCCGTACGACATCTATTTCGTCCGATCCCACCCAGGCGACAAATCCGTCGGCCTGCCGGACCGTGAGCGCGAAATCGAAGGTGCCGTCGTGCGGGATCAGGGTGAGGTCGTTCTCTGACAGGAGGGACTCGCCGTCGTCCGACCAGATGAGCTGATAGTACATTCCGCCGGGCTTGTTTTGGGCCCACAGGACGGTGCCTGCCATGAACAGGGCAAGGGTTATGAGCATTCTGAACGTTTTCATAGCGTTTGCATATTGGTCACAGAGCAAAGATAGGACTATTTTCCCAGAAATGCCAGCGTCTGGGAGGCCCGGTGGAAGCCGAAAAGGAGCCAGAGGGGTTATTCGGCCGCGAAGGGGAAGGAGGCGAGCAGGCTGCGGAAGCGCCTGGCGATATCGGCATTGCACAGCTGGCCGATGGAGCCTTCGTGGGTGTGGTGCAGCGTGCCCTCGAAATGGAAGGTGCCCTCCTGCACCGCCTGGCCCACCTGCCGGTATGCATCGCGGAAGGGGACGCCGTCGGCCACGAGCCGGTTCACCTGTTCCACGCAGAAGGCCTGTTCGTACAAGGGCTTGGACATCAGGTCCCGGGTAACGGTGATTCCGGGCAGGGCGAACAGCAGGATGTCCAGACAGCTGTCCATCTCGTCGAACAGCGGCAGGTACAGTTCTTTCACCAGCTGCAGGTCGCGGAAATAGCCGGAAGGCAGGTTCCCGGTGATCAGGCGGATGCTGCCGGGAATGCCCTGGATGCGGTTGCAATGGGCCCTTACCAGTTCAAATACGTCCGGGTTCTTCTTCTGCGGCATGATGCTGGAACCGGTGGTATAGGCATCGGGCAGTTTCAGGAATCCGAAATTCTGGCTGACGAAAAGGCATCCGTCGGCAGCGAATTTTCCCAGTGTCTCCGCCAGACAGGCATAGGCGAAAGCCACGATCCGCTCACATCGGCCACGGCCCATCTGGGCGTAGACGGAATTGTAGGCGAGGTCCGAGAATCCCAGCAGTCCGGTGGTCCTGCGGCGGTTGAGCGGGGCCGATGAACCATACCCGGCGGCCGATCCCAGCGGGTTGCGGTCGTTCACGTCCCAGGCGGCTTTCAACATCACCAGGTCGTCGCAGAGACTCTCCGCATAGGCCCCCAGCCACAGGCCGAAAGAAGACGGCATGGCCACCTGAAGATGCGTGTAGCCGGGCATCAGCACATCTTTCAGGGCTTCGGAACGCTCCTGCAGCAGCGAGAACAGCTGCGATACCTTCTCTACCGTCCGGCGGATGCGGGCGCGGGTGAACAGTTTCACATCCAGCGCCACCTGGTCGTTCCGGGAACGTCCGGTGTGCACTTTCTTGCCGATGTCGCCCAATTTCTCCGTCAGGCGCGCTTCCACCTCGGAGTGGACATCCTCGCCGGAGATGGTGAACCGGCCTTCCAACGCTTCCTGGTGCAGTTCTTCCAGGGCGGGGAGCAGGCGGGCCAGGTCATCGGCCGGAAGAAGTCCCGCTTCCGACAGCATGGTGATGTGCGCCATGGTGCCTTCAATGTCGAAGGGGGCCAGCAGCAAGTCCAGTTCCCGGTCCTTTCCCACGGTAAAGGCGTCTACCCGGGCGTCGTCGTCGAATCCTTTATTCCAGATTTTCATACGTTTCCAACAGTTTCAGATAAATGTCCACGGCCTGTTCCACCTCCTGCACGCCGATGTATTCGTCGGCCGTATGCGACCGCGCCGAATCTCCCGGGCCGATTTTCACCGTAGGGAAAGGGCACATCGCCTGATTGGACAGGGTGGGCGAGGAGAAACGCTTGATTCCCAGTTCCGTGGCGGCTTTTACCAGCGGATGGCCCGCGCTGACGGAAGAGCCGTTGAGCCGGGTGGAGCGGGCGGAAACCTCGCACCGGACCGCCTGCAGCACGGCATTCAGCACGGCCTGGTTGTCCCCCACGGTGCGCACGTCCACCACGAACGTGCAGCGGTCCGGCACCACGTTATGCTGCGTGCCTGCCTGGATCTGCGTCACGGTCATGCCGTGGGAGCGGAACCAGTCGATGTCCGGCAGGGCTTCGTAGATGGCATTCACGCCTTCATTCCTGGCAGCATGCCCGGAAACGCCCCTGGCGGTGCAGTCCAGCACCATTAGGCCGCGTTCGCTGACGGCCATCTGCATGCCGGTAGGTTCTCCCATGATGCCGCAGGTGATGGGGCCCGCATCGGCCTCTATCAAAGGCAGGACCGATTCCAGGCCACCCCTGCCGGAGATTTCTTCTTCGGCCGAGAGCGAAAGCACCAGCGTGTGATTCCGGGGACGGGCGCGGCGGAAGGTCTCGATGAGCGCGACTGCCGAACCGCCGTCGTCATTGGAGCCCAGACCATAGAGCCGCCCCTCTTCCAGGGAGGGCGTGAAAGGGTTTCTTTTCCAGAGGGCGACGGGTTTCACCGTGTCGATGTGCGCGTCCAGCAGCACCACCGGGCCGTTTCCTTTCACGAACCAGAGGTTGTTGCCGCTCCGCCGGGGATTCAGGTCTGCCAGCCGGTCTTCCAGAAAATCGGCCGCGGCTTTCTCTTCCCGGCTGGGGGAGGGGATGGCGATCAGCTGTTCCAGCAAAGAGATCATTGCGCTTCTTCGGGATGACGGTTATAATAGACCCGGAGCGGGGTCTCCAGCACTTTGATGAAGCCCTTGGCATCGTCCGATGTCCAGCCTTTCTGCATTTCGCCGTACTCGCCGAAGGGATTTTTCACCAGGTCGAAGGGGGTGTCCACGCCGGTGCATTCGTACCATTTGGGGCCGACGGTGAGGATGACATTGCCCGTCACATTGCGCTGGGTGCTTTCCAGCATGGCTTCCATGTCCCGCATCACGGGCTCCAGGTACTGGCTCTCGTGCAGGAACATGCCGTACCAGTTGCCGATCTGGTCTTTCCAGTATTGCTGCCACTTGCTCAGGGTGAATTTCTCCAGGTATTTGTGGGCGGCGAGGATCAGCATCGGCGCGGCGGCTTCAAAACCCACGCGTCCCTTGATGCCGATGATGGTATCTCCCACATGGTTGTCCCGGCCGAGTCCGTACCCTTCCAGATGCTTTTCCAGGGCCTGGATGGCTTCCACTTTGCCGTAGGCTTTCCCGTTGACGGAGCAGAGTTCGCCTTTTTCGAAGCCCAGTTCCACCTGCTCCTGCCCGCTCTTGGTGACCGGTTTCAGGAAGGCCTCTTCCGGCAGGCCCCGGGTGGAATCCAGGATTTCCCCGCCGCAGATGGACGTGCCCCACAGGCCGATGTTGTAAGAATATTTGAGCTTGGCGAAATCGGCCTTGAAGCCGTGGGCGTTCAGGTAGTCCACCTCTTCCTGGCGGGAGAGGGCCTTGTCGCGCGTGAGGGTGATGATTTCCACCTCCGGGCAGAGGACGGCGAAGGTCATGTCGAAGCGGACCTGGTCGTTGCCGGCGCCGGTGGAGCCATGTGCGATGGCATCGGCCCCGATTTCCTTCGCGTAGCGGGCGATGGCCGTGGCCTGGAAAATGCGCTCGGAAGAGACGGAGATGGGGTAGGTTCCGTTCCTGAGCACGTTGCCGTACACCATGTAACGGATGCTTTTTTGGTAATACTCTTCCTTTACGTCCAGGGTGACATATCGGGTGGCGCCCAGTTTGTAGGCGTTGGCTTCGTTCCTCGCCAGCTGTTCTTCGGTGAAGCCGCCGGTATCGGCACAGGCGGCATATACTTCGTATCCCATTTCCCGGGCCAGGTACATGACGGTGAAGGAGGTGTCAAGACCTCCGGAAAAGGCAACTACAACTTTCTTCTTCATGGGGAGTCCTTTTTATTAGATAAGGTGATTCTTGATTTCGGGGATGACTTTCTCCAGCGCTTCCACCGTCTGGTCCGAAGAGAACCCCTGCCGCAGGATGAGCAGCACGGTGTCGTCTCCTGCCAGCGTACCCAGGATGGGCCGGGAAGGATGATGGTCGATCAGGGACGCGACGGCCGATGCGAATCCGGGCTGGGTTTTCATCACGGCCATCTGGCCGGAGAACTCCAGGCTGAGGACGCTGGTGGGCGTGGGGCTGGCAAAGAAACGCGGGCTGCTTTGCGGAAGCCGGTATCCTTCTCCGGGCACCTTCATGATGCGGAGGGCTTTCAGGTCGCGCGAGAGCGTGGCCTGGGTGGTTTTGATGCCCATCTCCTGCAGCTTCGTCTGCAATTCTTCCTGGCTGTATATGGTTTCCTGGCCGATGATCTGGACGAGTGCTTTGTGTCGGAACTGGATATTTTGCATAATCGGGTATAATTATTTAGGTCGAATGCAAATATATGCATAATTTATGAAATGATTACTCTGTGCCGCGAAAAAAATGCAAAAAACTCTAAAAAAATTTGGCAGGTGAAAAAAAATGTCTACCTTTGCAGTCCCGTTTGAAACGATAACGACATTTCACACGGAAAAGTTCATTGACAATACTGAGAGAAAAGATTAGAGGTAAAGCAAAAGATAGAAAGAATTAGTCTGATAAAGAAGTTATCAAAAACGGAATTTTCGGACTACAATTTCAATAGGCAAGAGCAAGAATGAATCGTAAGATTCATGATTCACAAAAAATCTATTTGCGCTGTATTTTTGCGCAGCCTCAAGTCGGACGAAGACAGAGGAGCGGAGCGGCCTGTTGGCCGTGAGCACCGGAGGTCGAAGTCCAACGAGGAGGATGTCAAAAAGAGAGTGCAAAGACGCGAAAGGAAGAAAGAGCGAACGGAGGATGCCTAGGCTATCCGGAGGCGACGAAGGACGTGGTAAGCTGCGAAAAGGCTCGGGGAACTGCAAACAGGTATTGATCCGGGCATATCCGAATGGGGCAACCCACTGGATTGAAGATCCAGTACACTCGCGAGAGTGGGCGAACCCGGGGAACTGAAACATCTTAGTACCCGGAGGAAAAGAAAGAAAAGTCGATACCCTGAGTAGTGGCGAGCGAAAGGGGCAGAGCCTAAACCGTTGCGTTTACGGACGCGGCGGGGTTGTAGGAGTGACACGGAAGACATGTCAGGGAACCAGAACGCTGTGGAAACAGCGACCGTAGAGGGTGACAGTCCCGTACGGGCAACCATGAAATGTCGAA